>CAWIWK010000065.1:0-114039 GCA_963839605.1 uncultured Acidimicrobiales bacterium
CCGGGAATTCCGGCAACAGTCCCGGCCACCCGAAGTTTAGTCTGGCCCACCTCACGGCGTTGGGCTGTGCCCCACCCGAGTTGACCTACATCGCCGCACGCGCCGGCTATGATTTCGTCAGCTATCGCATCATTTCGATGCACCTTCCCAACGAGCCGCATTACGATTTGGCCGTGGATAAGGAAATGCTCCGGCAGACCAAAGCCGCGCTAGCCGACACGGGGATGACAAGAAACGTCAACGATATCGAATTGGCGCGCATCCACAATAACCTCGACACGAAGTCCTATGTGCCCGCTCTGGAAACAGCCGCCGAATTAGGCGCGCGTTTCGTAATCACCAGCATCTGGACTCCCGATGGGGATTACGCCGTCTCTCGTCTCGCCGAAGTTTGCGATGAGGCCAAGAAGGTCGGCTTGAAGATGAGCCTGGAATTCGTCACGTTTGCCGACGTCGCCAATCTTCAGAACGCTCTCGCCGTGTGCCGCGCCGTCAACCGCGACAATCTCGGCCTGCTGATCGACACGCTGCACTTCTACCGTTCACGCGTCACTCTAGAGGAACTGGACACGGTGCCGCGCGAGTGGTTCCACTTCGCCCATATTTGCGATGCGCCCGGAGAGATTCCCACCACAAACAAGGAGTTGGCTCATTGCGCGCGAGGAGCGCCTCTATGCGGGCGAGGGCGCTATCGACATTGGCGCCATTGTGGACCGGATGCCCGAAATTCCGTATGAGCTGGAAATTACGAACCTGGCGCGCGTTCAAGGAACTCGGCTATGCGGAACACGCGTTCCGCTGTCTGGAAGCCGCTAGGAAATACTTCTCCGCCCACCCTGGGCCTAGCGGCGGACGGGCGGCGCGCGTAGCGGCACAATCCCCAATTGACAATCGCTCCGAGCGGGTTATCATTGGAATTACTCCCCCGATAGAATTCTGAAGGTACCGTGAACTCACCGAGAACCCCGTCATTCTCGAAACCGATCTCCTGGCGTGGAACGCACGGCGCGCGGCAAGGTGCGCGACGTCTACAGCGTGGGCGAGCGCCTGCTGATCGTCGCCACCGACCGCATCTCGGCATTCGACTACATCCTGCCCACCGGCATTCCGGACAAGGGCAAGGTCCTGACCCAGCTTTCGATCTTCTGGTTCGATTTCCTGCGCGACCTGACGCCGACGCATTTTCTCACGGCGCAGGTGGACGAGTATCCCGCCGGCGCTGCGCGCGTTTCCGCGATCAACTCGAAGGCCGCTCCATGCTGGTGAAGCGCGCCAACATGATCGATATCGAATGCGTGGCGCGCGGCTATCTGGCCGGCTCCGGCTGGAAGGAATACCGGCAGCAGGGAACCGTCTGCGGCATTCCGCTGCCGGCCGGGCCTGCGCGAAAGCGACAAGCTGCCCGAGCCGATTTTCACGCCGTCCACCAAGGCGCAGACCGGCCACGACGAGAACATTTCGTTCGACGCAATGGTCTGCGATGATCGGCGAGGACCTCGCCGGCGCGCCTGCGCGATCTCACGCTGCGACATCTACACGCGCGCCGCCCGCTACGCCGAGACGCGCGGCATCATCATCGCCGACACCAAGTTCGAGTTCGGCTTCGTGGGCGGCGAACTGGTGCTGGGCGACGAAGTGCTGACGCCCGATTCCTCGCGCTTCTGGCCCGCCGACACCTATCGCCCGGCGGCCCGCAGTTCTCCTTCGACAAGCAATTCGTGCGCGACTACCTGGAATCGATTCACTGGAACAAGCAGCCGCCGGCGCCGCCGCTGCCCGAGGAAGTCGCCGCGCAAGACCAGCGAGAAATATCGTCAGGCCTACCAGGTGCTCACCGGCCGCGAGCTATGAACTGGCTGGACGTCGTCCTGCTGCTGATTCTGGCCGCGTCGGTGATCGGCAGCTTCCGCAAGGGACTGTCGCGGGCAAATCATCGGCCTGGTCGTCGGTGGTGCTGGCGATCCTGCTGGGCGCGTGGTTCTACGGCATGGGCGGCCGGCTTACCTCGGAGCCGCATCTCAGTTCGCCGCACGGCGGCCAGTCTCGGCCGGTTTCCTGATCGGTGTTTTGCGGCGTGCTTGCTGGTGGGCGCGCCTGGTGAGTTGGATTGTGGGCAAGTTTCTGCGCGTGACGGGGTTGTCCTTCTTCGATCATTTATTGGGCGCGGGCTTCGGCGTGCTGCGCGGCGGCCCTGGTCGCGGTAGCGCTGATCATGGGCGATGATGGCATTTTCGAAGGACGGCAAACCGCCGCGGTCGATTGAGGAATCGCGCCTCGCGCCCTATGTGTCGCGAGGCGCCGGTGTTTTCGCGCTGGCGCCGCACGAATTGAAGGAAGGCTTTCATAAGTCCTACGATCAAGCCAAAGTTGCCTGGGGGCAGGCATTGCGTAAGGGAACTCGCACCACTGCTGGAGAAACGGACCAGACGGATCCCGAGCAGCCGCTTGGGCCCCACGCCCAACGCGCGTTCGAACGAGGCGTTGCACCACACCACCGTGCCGGTGAAGTCGGTGACACAGAAGACCTGCGCCGACAGCTCGACGAACGTGGCCAGGTGAGCACGGGCCGCCTGGGCCGTGCCCGGCTGGGCCGTGCCCGCCGCGGGCGAACCTGCCGGGGAGGCGTCGTCGGAGGATGCGAAGCCGGGGGGAAGGGCGTCGGGCACCGGGGTGTCGTGCACCGGGGCATCGGTCGCGCCCGGTCCGCGGCGCACGGCATGGGACGGGTGGCCGGTCACGGCTGTCCTGATCCCCGCGGGGTGGCCTCCGTCACCGGAGCAGCTCCCGGACGTCGATGGGCTTGGTCAGATAGGCGGCGACACCGCTCGCCCGGACCCGCTGCACCTCCGCGGGCGTGGCGTCGGCGGTGATCACGACAACGGGGATGGCCGCCGTCCGCGGGTCGCCCTGCAGCCGCTCGAGGAGCTCGGTACCCGGTATGTCGGGGAGGTGCAGGTCGAGGAGGATCAGATCGGGTTGGTGCTCGCGGGCGAGCTCGAAGCCGAGGCTCCCCGACATCGCCGCGTACAGCTCCACGACACCCGAACGCATCGAGAACCTGCTCCACCAGCTCGAGGTTGGCGAGGTTGTCCTCGATGTGGAGGACCCGTACGGTCCCCGCTTCGTGCGTGTCGGCGTGGCGGGGGGCAACCGAGGGACCGGGGACGACGGGCGCCTCGGCTCCGGGGAGCTCGACGGTGAACGTCGTGCCTTCTCCCAGTGCAGAGTGCACGCCGATGACGCCGTCCATCCGCTCGACGAGGTGCCGGGACAACGTGAGCCCCACTCCCGTGCCCTCCACGGCGGTGGACTCGGCGCCGAGGCGGTCGAAGGGCTCGAAGACGCGATCGATGTCACCGGGGTCGATGCCCGCCCCCTGGTCGGTCACCTCGATGCGCACACCCCCGTTCTCGGTGGGGGCGGCCGAGATGTCGACCCGCCCGCCCACCCGGTTGTACTTCACGGCGTTGGAGAGGAGGTTGAGCAGCACCTGGAGCAGCCGCTGGCGGTCGGCCAGGGCGTGGCAGCTCCGCGGGCACGCCCGCGTGTCCAGCACGACCTCGATGCCGGCGCTGTGGGCCAGCGGCCCGGCCAGGTCGACGGCGTCGCCCATGACCTCCGGGACCGGCACCGGCTCGATCAGCAACTCGAGGTTCCCCGATTCGATGCGGGCGATGTCGAGGACCTCGTCGATGAGATTGAGCAGGTGGCGGCCGGCGCGCATGATGTGGCCGACGGCCTCACCCTGCTGGTCGGGCAGTTCGTCCATCTCGAGGAGCTGGGAGAATCCGAGCACCGAGTTGAGCGGCGTGCGCAGCTCGTGGCTCATGCGGGACAGGAACTCGCTCTTGGCCCTGCTCGCCTGTTCGGCCACCTCCACCGCGGCCCGCATCTCCTCCTCGATCTCGAGGTCGGCAGTGACGTCGCGCGACACCACCACCACCCCCGCCGGCTTGCCGTCGGCGCCGGTGATGGACTGGCCCCGGGTGTCGAGCACGACCCACCGGCCGTCGCAGTGCCGCACACGGGTAGCGCACGTCCAACCGGGCGTCGCAGCGTCGTCAGGATCTTGGCGTATTCCTCGTACACGAGGTGGAGATCGTCGGGATGAACGAGGGCGGCGACCTCCTCGTGCACGGGGTCTCCCATGTCGTAGCCGAGGATGCGCTCGGCCGCCTCGCTGATCTCCCGGACCCTGCCGTCGCCGTCGAGCACCGTCACGATGTCGGGACACGCCCTGATGACGGTGTCGAGGAGCCGTTGCCGCTCAGCCAGCGCCGCCTCGGCCTCGGCCCGGTCGGTGATGTCGGTGGCGATGGCGGCCATTCCCACGATGTCGCCCGAGGCGTCGAGGAGCGGGAAGCGGACGGTCATCACCAGGTGGGGCCCGTCGTCGAGCCCCACCGTGTCGTCCCGGGTGAAGGTCTGACCGAGGGACAGGACGCGCTCGTCCTCGTCGTGGATGGGGGCACCCGGCCAGATCTCCTCCGCGGTGCGACCGAGAACGGCGTCGCGCTCGACATGCAGGGTCCGCACGAACGCCTCGTTGACGAGGACGTAGCGCCCCACCATGTCCTTTACGAACACCGCCGAGGTCGAGTGGTCGAGGATGGCCTGCAGCCGGGCCTCGCTGGCGGCCAGCTCGGCCTGGGCCAGATGGCTGGCGGTGACGTCGCGCGCCGCGCCGCACACCAGTCCGGTCGCAGCGTCCACGCGGGCCGTCCACTCGAGCCATCGCCACGAGCCATCCTTCGCCCGATAGCGGGTCTGCACGCCGAAGGGCTCGTGCTCAGCCGCACCCCGGCCGAAGACACCCACCGTCTCCGCCATGTCGTCGGGGTGGATGAGATCGATGATCGGCATGGCGGCCAGCTCCTCGGGCGTGTACCCCAGGGTGACGGCAGCGGCGTCGTTGCTCCACACCAGTCCTCGGCGCACGTCGAACACACCGAAGAGATCCGAGGACATCTCCAGGAAGACCTCGAGGTCGTCCTCGGACAGGACAGCGGAGGACCCGCCCGGCGGAGCTTCCCGGTCGCCGGACGCGCCGACGCGGGCCGTCTGTCTCGACGGCCCCTTCCGTGCACCGCTGCCTGGTGTTTCGGTCACCCCGTTCTTCCTCACCGTGGGCCCGGAGCGCTGTGCCGGCCGCACGGGTGACTATCGGCACCGAGAGGCCGTTCGTTGAGGCCGACGAGCTGGCATCGGGGCCGGAAACGGGGCAGGCCGGACGAGGGCCGGGTCGGACGAGGGCGGATCGGGCACCGGCCAGGCACGGGCCAGCCAGGCACGGCCAGGCACGAGCCAGCCCCGTCAGGGCCCGGGCGGGCGCCAGCCAGGCCGGGCAGGGCGGCAGAGGGCCGAGCCCTTTCGCGCTGTGGTCAGGTGGAGGTGTCGTCCGCGAACCCGAGGCGGCGGGCGTCGGCCCGGACCTGCTCGATCGCCTCCGGCGAGTCGGAGTGCTCCGTCACGATCGACAGGAAGCGCTGGGGGATGAGCTCGATGAAGATGCCCTCGGCCTCGGCCGTCATCACCTCGTCGTGGTAGATCGCCCCCCAGGTCCGGATCTTGCGACCGTCGCGGCCCAAGAAGCGCGCTTCGAGACGCAGGGGCGTGCGCAGGGGCGTGGGCTTGCGGTAGCGGATGGTGAGGGTCCCGGTCATGCCGGGGCTCCCCGCCAGGATGTTGGCCGCGCCCAGCATCTCGTCGAAGACCATGGCGATGACCCCCCCGTGCACGCAGGTGGGCGGCCCCTCGTACTGGTAGTCGAAGAAGGCCGTGCCGTGCAGCTCGCCGTCCACACCCTCCACCACGACCGGGGGCGCCACGGGATTGGCGAACCCGATCACTGGGCTCGTCGGGAAGAATTCCTGGGGATGCCCGGCCGGGTCGGGCTGGGCCCGCAGCCGGCGCCCCGGAGCGGCATTGGCCTCGAGGGTGTCGGCCACCCGGCGGACCGCAGCCGTGGCGTCGGCGACATCGGGATCCGACAGGGGCAGGCCCACCATGGCGCTCGTCACGCGTCGCAGCTGCGCGGCGAGCTCGAAGCGGAGATCGGTGGGTGCGCCCGACCCCGCTTCGTCCCGCTCCCTCCCCGCCACGGGGGGCGTCGGATGTGGCCGGCACGCCGCCGACCGAGATCCCGAAATCCGAGACCCCGAGCTCGCAATCGGAGTCACCGCCGCTTGTACTCGGGCGTGCGCTTCTGGGAGAACGCCTTCTGCCCCTCCGCCGCGTCCTCGGTGGAGAAGATGGGCCATCCGATCTCGAGCTCGATCTTGAGCGCCTCGACCTCGGGCACGCCCTCGGTCTCGCGCACGGAGCGCTTGATGGCCTCGACGGCGAGCGGACCGTTGGCGCAGATGACCTCGGCGATGCCGAGTGCCTCCTCGAGGGCGTGCCCGTCGGGGACCACCCGGCCGATGAGACCGATACGCAGGGCCTCCTCGGCGCTCACCTCCCGGGCCGTGAGCAACAGGTCCATGGCCACGGTGAAGGGGATCTGGCGCCGGAGGCGAACCGTCGATCCCCCCAACGGGAACAGCCCGCGGCGGGCCTCGAACACGCCGAATTTGGCGCCCTCCCCCGCCACCCTGATGTCGGTGGCCTGAAGGATCTCCGTGCCGCCGGCCACGGCCCAGCCTTCCACGGCGGCGATCAGCGGCTTGCGCAGCTGGTAATGGCGCAGGAGAGCCTTCCAGTGGAGGTCCGGGTCCTCCTCGTGGCGGTGCCTGTACTGCTCGGTCTCGGGCCCCGACATGGCCTTCAGGTCCATGCCCGAGCAGAAGGTGCCGCCCGCCCCGGTCAGGATGGCGCAGCGGATGTCGTCGTTGCCGTCGATCTCGGTCCAGGCATCGACCATCCCCACCAGCATGGGAAGGCTGAGGGCGTTCTTCGCCTCGGGCCGGTTCATGGTGACGATGGCGGTGGCTCCCTGCCGCTCGAAGGTCAGGTGCTCGGTGCCGGGCATAGGGGTCTCCTCGACGGGTCGTTCCTGGTGACGCCTGCGCGACGCCGGCGTCGGCACCGGCTCGGGCCCCGACCGGACGGTGTCCCGGGGCGTCGCGCCGGCCCGTGCCGACATTAGAACGGATTCCAGTTCCGCCGACAGACGGCGCTAGACAATCAGGCCGTGAGCCACGACCCCCGGACCCCGCCGAGCGCCCATCCCGCTATCGCCGGACGGGAGCGGCCCATGGCCGACCTGGCCGACGCCGTGCGGCGGCTCACCACGCTGACCGTGACCACCATGGCTCCGGGCCCCGTCCTCGACGAGGTGGTGGCCGGGTTGCACAGCGCCGCCGCGACGCTGGCAGCGCACGTGCCGGCCGAGCCCCCGCCCCGCTTCGTCGAGCCGGCCGAGCGCACGGCCGACGGGACCGCCGACCTCGGCGAGACCGTCCCGGAGACGGCCGAGACGCCGAACACGGCCTCGATGCACGCCTCGATGCCCTACGACCCGGTGATCGGGCGCTTCAACCCGCTGGCGCTGCCTGTGGAGATCACCTTCGAACCGCCGCTCGCCATCGGCACGGCCTGCTTCACCACCCCCTACGAGGGCGGACCGGGCTGGGTGCACGGCTCGGCCATCGCCGCCACGTTCGACATCGTGCTCACGGCCGCCAACCACCTGGCCGGGGCGGCGGGGCCCACGGTGTGGCTCACCGTCCGCTTCCGGCGTCCCACGCTGGTCGGGGTGGAGGCCCGCTTCGAGGCCGAGGTGATCGAGACCGACGGGCGGCGCGTGACGAGCCGGGGACGCCTCGTGCAGGACGGCATCGTGTGCGTCGAGGCCGAGGGGGAGTTCGCCGTCATCGACCCGTCCCGCATCCGCACGGTGGCGGAGCGCAGCGTGCGTCGCCGGGCCGAGCAGCGCGGTCTCACCCGGCCAAACACGGCCTGACCGAGCCGCACCCCCGGCGCTCGGGCCGGCGATCGCCCGCTCAGGGCAGCGGGGGTGCGGCCATCGCCACCATGGGCGCCACGAGACGGACTCCGGCCACCGATCCCTCGAAGGGGGCGTCGCCGAAGGCGAAGATCCCTCCGTCGGAGGCCACCTCCCAGTAGCCCTCACCGTCGGAGGTCGGCGTCACGGCCACCACCGGCTCGGACAAGGCCCGCCCTCCCATGGACCCGAAGTAGCCGGCGCCGCCGAAGGCGAACACCCCCCCGTCAGACGCCACCGTCCAGTAGCCGCCACCGGGAGCCGGGGCGATGCCGACCATGGGTGCGGCGAGGCGCATGCCCCCCATGGACCCGGCGAAGCGGGCGTCGCCGAAGGCGAACACCCCTCCGTCGCGGGCCACGAGCCAGTACCCGCCGCCGTCGGAGGTGGGTGCCATGCCCACCACCGGGGCGGCGAGATGGGTCCCCCCCGTGGACCCGAAGTAGCCGGCGCCGCCGAAGGCGAACACCCCCCCGTCCGACGCCACCGTCCAGTACCCACCGTCGGGGGCGGCGGCGATGGCCACCATGGGCGCGGCGAGATGCTTTCCTCCCATCGACCCCGAGAAGCCGGCGTCGCCGAAGGCGAAGATCCCCCCGTCCGACGCCACGAGCCAGTACCCGCCCCCTCCGGCGGTGGCGGCCATGCCCACCACCGGCGCCACCAGGTGGGTGCCACCCATCGACCCGTGGAACTGGGCCCCGCCGAAGCTGAACACACCGCCGTCCGACGCCGTGGTCCAGTAACCGGCACGCGCCGGGGCGGGCGACGGGGGCGGGGGGAGCCCGGCGGGCCCGTCGAAGGCGTGCACCTGGTCCGACGACGGCGCCAGCAGCAGGCCGTCGGCCACGCTCGGCGTGGGGAAGTGATTGGCCTCGGACCCGAGGGGCAGGCTCTGCACCAACCCACCCACGCCCGTGTCGAGGGCGTCGAGCGTGTCGTTGCCGGTGTCGATCGACCACACCAGGCCGCCGGCCACGATGGGCGGGCCACCCCACCGGTGGCGGTGTGCCACATGACGTCGATGTTGTTGGGCTGGGCGGTGGCCACGGCCACGACACCGGACTGGCACGGCTCGTACACCGTGGCACCTGACACCGCCACCCCGCCGTCGACGTCGCCGCTGCAGAACGAGGGCACGTCGCGCACCTCTGTGGCCGATGCCGCCCAGCGACGCCTGGGAGAGCAGGTAGCCCGTCCCCGATTTGCCGGACTGGAAGGCGAGCCCGTTGGAGACCAGCGCCGGCGCGCTCGAACCGAGATCGAGGTCGCTGCCGTTGTCGCTGTACCAGGAGGCGGGGGCGAAGTACTGGACCGGCACGAGCGAGGGGGACAGCTCCACCACGCCGTCGCTGTCGTCGTAGGCGTCCGAGGCGGAGCTGAAGGCGCTGTTGCTCGTGGCCACCCAGATGTCACCCTGCCGCGTCGACGACCGGGGCGGCGCCGCCATCCCACCGCGCCCTGGCTGTCGCCGCTCGCCGCCGCCACCTCGAAGGTGGTCTCGGGCCCACCACCCTCGGGGATGGACACGACCCAGCCGTGGTAGTTGCCGCAGTCCCCGTCGTTGCCACCGAAGCCTTCCACCACGTTGCCGTCGTCGAGGGTGAGGCCGGTGCGCTGGAGCTCGGCCAGCTGGTCGGCCCCCGGCAGCGAGATGGCCTGGTGGAGCAGGACGTCGCCGGTGTAGAGGTCGAGGCCCACCAGGAAGTGCTGGGCCGACGACCCCGCCGCCTCGTCGGTCACGGCGAAGACCTCGCCCCTCGCCGCGTCGATGACCGGCGTGCCGGTGATGCCCACCGTGGGGGAGACGTCGCCGCACGGGAGGTTCCCCGACGGCACCGCCGTCCCCACGTGCGTCGACCACAGCACGGCGCCGGTGTCGGCGGCCAGCTCGTACACGGTGTCGTTCTCGGTGGCCACCACGACGCGACCCCCCTCCACCAGGGGCTCGCCGAAGAGCGGGCCGTCCAGGGCGGTCGACGTCCACGCCGTGGTGGCCGGGCTCAGGTCTGTGCCCGAGGTGTCGACGCCGCTCCCCAGGCCGTCCTGGTGGTACACGGGCCAGTCCGAACCGAACACGGCGCGCGGCCGCGCCTGGGCCGAGGCTCGCCCCGCCGTGGCGAGGTGCGGCGCCGCACCGGCGGCCGGGGCCGGCACCGCGGCGGCGAGGCCGAGGGCGGCAGCGCCCCCCGCTACGAGGAAGAGGGCGGCGTGCACGCCGCGCCGAGCAGGGGGAACCCGCATGTCGCGCTCCTTGTCACCGACCGCCACCGACCCATCCTGTCCGGCCCGGCGCACCGCCGCACGCGCCGTGAGGACAACGTGCCCGCTGCCCCCGGCCCGGGCGCGGCCCGGGCGCCGGCGACGGCGGGGCGGGGCGGGGCGGGGCGGGGGTCCGCTGCGGGTTACAGGCGCTCGATGACGGTGCCGGTGGCGAGCGCGCCGCCGCAGCACATGGACACGAGCGCCAGGTTGGCGTCGCGCCGCTCGAGCTCGTGCAGGGCGGTGGTGATGAGCCGGCTGCCGGTCGACCCCACCGGGTGCCCGATGGCGATGGCCCCACCGTTGACGTTGACCTTGTCCCAGTCGATGCCGTGGACCTTCTGCCATGAGCACACCACCGACGCGAAGGCCTCGTTCACCTCGAAGATGTCGATGTCGTCGGTGGTCATCCCCGCCTTGGCCAGCACCCGCTCGGTGGCGGCGATGGGGCCGTCGAGGTGGAAGTAGGGATCGGATCCGACGAGCACCTGGGCCACGATGCGGGCCCGGGGGCGCAGGCCCGCCGAGCGGGCCCGGTCCTCCGACATCCACAGCACCGCCGCCGCCCCGTCAGAGATCTGCGAGGAGTTGCCGGCGGTGTGCATCCCGTCGGGCAGCACGGGCTTGAGCGACGCCAGCCCCTCCGCCGTCGTGTCGCGCAGCCCCTGGTCGCGCTGCACCAATGTGCGCTCCCCGGTGGGTCCGTCCGGCCCGACCACGGGTGCCTCGATGGTGAAGACCTCACGGTCGAAGCGGCCCTCGTCCCAGGCGCGGCGAGCCTTCTGCTGGGAGGCGAGGCCGAGGGCGTCGACGTCGGCGCGGGTGATGCCGTACTTGGTGGCGATGCGCTCCGCCGCGCCGAACTGGTCGGGCATGTCCCAGGGGAAGTCGTCCGGTCGCGAGCTGCCCGGACCGTTGTAGGCGTTGGCGCCCAGGCCGACGCGGCTCATGGCCTCGATGCCGCAGGCAATGCCGACGTCGATGGCGCCCGTCGCCACCAGGTTGGACACGAAGTGGTTGGCCTGCTGGGCCGAGCCGCACTGGCAGTCGATGGTGGTGGCCGCCGTCTCGTAGGGAAGGCCCTGGCTCAACCAGGCCGTGCGCGTCACGTTCGAGGCCTGCTCGCCGGCCTGGGTGACGCACCCGCCGACGATCTGCTCGACCTCGGAGGGCTCGATGCCGGCCCGCTTCACCAGCTCCACCTGCGCCGTGGCCAGCAGCTCGGCGGCGTGGAAGCCCGACAGCCACCCGTTGCGCTTGCCGATGGGGGTGCGCACCGCCTCGACGATCACCGGACGTGCCATCTGCCTACCTCCGAGGTGCTGCGGGCCGGAAATGCCCGGCGTCCCACTATAGAACCTGTTCTAGGGCGGGTGCCCGGCCGCCCCGCCGACCAGCGGCTGTCCCTGTCGCCGATCTCTCTGGAAGGATGAGCGCATGCAGGTGACGATCATCGGCGGCGGCAGTTACCAGTGGGCTCCCAAGCTCATCACCGACCTGCTGGGGACGCCCTCCCTGGCGGGCATGCACCTCATGCTCGAGGACATCGACCCCGAACCGCTCGACAAGATGGCGGCCATCGCCCGCATGGCCGACGACAAGCTCGGCGCCGGCGCCACGGTGTCGACCACCACCGACCAGAAAAAGGCCCTCGAAGGCGCCGACTTCGTCGTCGTCACCATCTCGACCGGCGGCTTCACCAGCATGGCGGTCGATCTCGACGTCCCCGCCCGCCACGGCATCCACCAGTCGGTGGGCGACAGCGTGGGTCCGGGCGGGATCAGCCGGGCGCTGCGCAACATCCCCGTCCTGGTCGGCATCGGCCACGACATGGAGGAGTGCTGCCCCGACGCGTGGATGCTCAACATCACCAACCCCATGACCACGCTCACCCGGTCCGTGTGCCGCGAGACGTCGATCAAGACCGTGGGGCTGTGCCACGAGGTGGGCAACTTCTGCATGGTGCTGGCCATCGCCTTCGGCAAGCCCCACACCGCCATCCACCCCGTGGTGAGCGGGATCAACCACTTCCCGGTGGTGACGGCGCTCGACATCGACGGGGTGGAGGGCTTTGGCCTGCTGCGCGACATGGTGGAGGAGCTGGGTGGCCTGGACACGCTCGCCCCCGACCCGAAGCGACCCGAGCCCGACCCCTTCAGCCGGCTCGACTTCGCCGTGCGCCACCTCCTCAAGCTGACCATCCTCGACCGCCAGGGCGCGCTGCCCGCCGCCAACGACCGTCACCTGGCCGAGTTCCTGCCCTCGGTGCTGACGCCCGAGTCGGGATGGGGTGCGTCGTGGGGCATCGACCTGACCCCCATCTCCCGACGCCAGGAGCACCAGGTCGAGTACGTGGCCGAGGTGGACGCCGTCCTGGCGGGCAAGGAGGAGCTGCAGACGTGGGACTCCGGTGAGCTCGTGGCACCGGTCATCGACTCGCTGCTGACCGGCACGCCACGCGAGCTCCCGCTCAACCTCCCCAACACCGGGCAGTGCCCCGACCTCCCGGCCGACGCCGTGGTGGAGTCGATCTGCGTCGTGGACGGCGACGGCATCCGGGCACGACACGGCCCGCGCCCCGGCACCACTGGCCGAGCTCCTGCGCCGCCACGTGGCCGTGCAGGAGATGACGGTGGAGGCGGCCCTGTCTGGTGACCGCGCCCTCGCCCACAACGCCTTCGCCCTCGATCCGCTGGCCGGACGGGGCGACATGCACGTCACCGAGGCCATGGTGGAGGAGCTGCTGGCAGGCACGGCGCGGTGGCTCCCGCAGTTCACCCGCTCGTGACACGCTGAACCCGCCCCCGACCACGGACGAACGGAGGTAGCCGTGAAGCTGGGCTTCATCGGCCTCGGGGCAATGGGACTGCCCATGACCCGCAATCTCGTGGCGGCCGGGCACGACGTCGTGGTGGCGTCGCGCAGCCGCCCCCCCGTCGACGAGGCGGTGGCGTTCGGTGCCACCGACGGGGGCACCGCCGCCGGCGTGACGGCGGCCAGCGAGGTCCTCGTGCTGTGCGTCCCCAACTCGCCCGACGTGGTGTCGGTGCTCGACGCCGTGCTGCCCGCCCTGCGCCCCGGCACCATCGTGGTCGACTGCTCCACCATCGACCCCGACGTCGAGCGGGCCCAGCACGAGCGGGTGGCCGACGCCGGGGCCCGGTACCTCGACGCGCCCGTGTCGGGCGGCACGGTGGGCGCCAAGAACGGCACGCTCACGCTCATGGTGGGCGGCGACCTCGGCACCCTCGACGACGCCCGCCCCGCCCTCGATCCCATGGCCGGCCTCATCGTGCACGTGGGCGGTCCGGGCATGGGCCAGGTGGTCAAGCTGTGCAACAACCTCATCTACGCGGCGCAGATGGTGGCCACGGCCGAGGCGACGGCCCTGGCGCAGCGCTCCGGCGTGGACATGGCCAAACTCCTCGAGGTGCTGGTGCACTCGACCGGTGACTGCGTGGCGGTGCGTACCCGGTTGCCCGTGCCCGGGGTCATCGCCGACAGCCCCGCCTCCACGGGGTGGAAACCGGGCTTCATGACCGACCTCATGGCCAAGGACATCGACCTGGCGCTGTCCTACGGCGGCCGCGCCGGGGTGCCCATGCCCATGACGGCCAACGCCCGCCAGGCGCTCGCGGCCGCGTCGACGGCGGGGTTCGGGCGCGAGGACTTCTCCGCCCTGGCCAAAGTGGTGCTCCGTCTGGCCGGGGTGGACTGAGTGGGCGCCCCGGCCGTGGACGCGCTGGCCCGACCGGCGCTCATCCTGGCCGCCGACCACCGGGCCCGGGGGGTGCTCACCGTCGAGCCCTACCGTCGCTACGTCGACGCGCTCGGCGCCGCCCTGCCCTTCTGCGACGGGATCCTGGCCAGCGTCCAGCCCCTGCGCGACCTGGCGGCGTCGGGGGCGGTCACCCCGGCCCAGCGCACCTACCTGTCGCTCAACCGCACCGGGCTGGCGGGCAGCGCCTTCGAGCTCGACGACCGCCTGGTCGTGAGCGTGGAGGCCGCCGCGGCGGAGGGGTGGACCGGGGTCAAGCACATGACGCGCATCGACCTCACCGACCCGCTCACGGCCCCGGCGCTCGAGCTGCTGGGGCTGGTGCTCGAGCGGGCCCGCGCCTCGGGCCTCGAGGCGTTGGTGGAGTCGCTGTCGTGGCGCGACGGGCGCATGTCGCGCGCCACCGACGCAATCATCTTCGCCGCCGTGGTCGCCCACGACATGGGCGCCCCGGTGCTCAAGGTCCCGGTGCCCGACACCGAGCCGGGTGCGGCGCGGGTCGACGCCGCCGCCCGCATCGTGGCGAGCGTCGGCGTTCCCGTGCTCTTCCTGGGTGGCCCACGCCGTCGGGACCCGGGGCGGCGCCGGGCGGGCCTCCTGCCGACCCGGGCGCGGTGCGCGACCGCGTCATCGCCGAGGTCCGCGACGTCATGGCCGGCGGCGCCGCCGGGCTCGCCATCGGCAGGACCGTGTACGAGGACCCGGACCCGGCCACCATGGCCAGGCTGGTGTCCGAGGCCGTGCGTAGCCCGGGGTGATCCGCTGATCCTCACCGTCGACCTCGGCACGAGCGCCACCAAGGTGGCGTTGTGGGGAGACGACGGCCTGGTGTCGCTGGGCCGGGCACCGGTGGCGTGCACCTACGGCCCGGGCGGCCGGGTCGAGCAGGACCCGGCATCGTGGTGGTCGTCGCTGACCGCCGCCTGCGCCGCGTGCGCGCCGAGGCGCCATCGGCGTCTCGTCGGTGCGCGCCCTCGGCTTCTCCGCCGCCCGCCAGACCTTCGTGCCCGTGACCGCCGAGGGCAACCCGGTCGGCGCCGCCCTCGTGTGGTCGACCGCCGCGCCGGCGACCAGGTGGAGGCGGTGGCCACGGCGGCCGGGGGTTCCGACACCGTGCGGCGCCGCACCGGCATCGTGCTCGACGCCGCCTCGGTGGCAGCCAAGGTGGCGTGGCTGGTGCACCACGAGCCCGAGCGGATGGGGCGGGCCCGATGGCTCCTGTCCCCCCGGGACCTGCTGGCGTGGCGCATGACGGGCGAGCTGTGCACCGACCCCACCCTGGCCTCGGCCACCGGCCTGTACGACACGTGGTCCTGGACCGACGGGGCTCCCGGGGAGACGCCCGGGCCCGCACCGGTGGCGCCGTTGGCCGAGCTGGTGGGCGGGCTCGCCGGTGCGTTCCCCGAGCTGCGACCCTCGGCGTCTGTCACCGGGACGCTGCGCGACGACGCCGCCGACACGCTCGGGCTCCGCGCCGGCGTGCCCGTCGTCATCGGTGCCGGGGACCGCGCCTGCGAGGTGCTCGGGACGGGCGCCTCGCCCGACCGGCCCATGGTGTCGTGGGGCACGACCGCCAACGTGTCGGTGCCCGTAGCGGCGGCGGCGCGCCGCCACGCGCCCGACACCGTGACCGTGACGCCGCGGTGCGCTCGGCGGGTGGCTGCTCGAGGGCGGCCTGTCGGCGGCGGGGTCTCTCGTGGACTGGCTGGCGCGGCTCACCGGAGCCGGCCCGGGCGACCTGCTCGCCCTGGCCGGGGCCAGCCCCCCCGGTGGTCGGGGCGTCACCGTGCTCCCCTGGTTCGGCGGTGCCCGGGCGCCGTGGTGGCGCGACTCGGCCCGGGGCGCGGTGCTCGGACTGTCGCTCGACCACGACGCCGGCGACCTGGCGCGTGCGGTGCTCGAGTCCGTCGCCTGGGACGTGGCGCGCTGCCTCGACTCGCTGGCGACGGTGACCGGCCCCGCCGCGGGCGTGGCCCTCGGGGGCGGCGGATCGGGTCTCGCCTCCTGGGCGGAGGTCCTCACGGGCGTGACCGGGCTGCCGGGCGCGACGGCGGCGATCAGGCGAAGCGGCGTCCGCCGGTGCCGCCCTGGCCGTGGCGCACGCCACCGGTGACGCCCTCAACCTCGACCACCTCGACCCGGTGGTGGAGGACATCGGCGCCGAGCCTGCGCTGGTGGCGGCCTACCGGGCACTGCGCCCCACGGTCGACGCCGCCGCGCTGGCCGTGATCGGCCTGGGAGCCGGCCGGTGAAGGACGTGGCCCTCGCCTACGGCCGCGCCGGGCTGGTGGCGGCGCGTCCCCTCCGACGCCGTGGTCGTGACGCCCACCGAGCTCCCCGGGCTGCCCGACGAGCAGGGGGCCGTGGTGACGTCGCTGCGCGCACCGGTCTCGGGGCCACCGCTCGGTGACGTGCTGCGCTCGGCGGGGCGCGCCGCCGCCCGGCGGGGCGTGCCGGGTGGACCGGTGGTGGCGGTGGTCTTCCCCGACATCACCCGGCCCATGCCCAACCGCACGGTGCTGCCCCCTCTGCTGGCCGAGCTCGAGCGCCTCGGTGCGGGCCCCGGGCAGGTCGAGCTGCTGTGCGCCACCGGCACCCACCGCGCCGCCACGCCCGATGAGATGGTGGAGCTGGTGGGTGCCGAGGTCGTGGCCCGCTACCGCATCCACCAGCACGACGCCGAGGCCGGGGACGAGCACGTCGCGGTGGGCACGGTCGACGGCGCGCCCATCCTGGTGGACCGGCGCTACGTCGAGGCCGACGTGCGCATCCTGACCGGATTCGTGGAGCCGCACTTCTTCGCCGGCTTCAGCGGCGGTCCCAAGGGCGTGTGCCCCGGGCTGGCGGCGCTCGCCACCGTGCTCGAGGCGCACAGCCCGGCCCGCATCGCCGCTGCCGACGCCACGTGGCTCGTCAGGGAGGGGAACCCCGTGCACGACTTCGTACGGGCCGCGGTTGCTCTCGTGCCCCCGGCGCTGTCGCTCGACGTGGCCATCAACCGGGGGGGCCGGCTCACGGCCGTGTTCTGCGGCACCCTGCCCGAGGGCCACGATGCCGCCTGCCGCTTCGTGGAGGAGACGGCGGTGCAGCGCGTGCCGGAGCGCTTCGACGTCGTGCTCAGCACCAACGGGGGGTACCCGCTCGATCGCAACCTCTACCAGACGGTCAAGGGCATGGCGGCGGCCGAACGGGTCGTGCGCCGGGGCGGCACCATCGTCATGGCGTCGGAGTGCGCCGACGGCACCCCGGGGGGCGGGGCGTTCGCCCGGCTCCTGGCCGAGTCGACCGGCCCGGCAACCCTCGGGGGTGGCGACGGTCCGTCGGAGACCGACCGGTGGCAGGCCCAGGTGCTCGGCCGCGTCCTGGCACGGGCCGACGTGTGGTTGCGAGCGGAGGGCCTGGCCGACGACGAGGTGCGCGCCGCGCACCTGCGACCCGTGGCCGACGTGAGCGACGCCGTCGGAGAGGCGCTCGACGAGGCCGGCACCGGTGCCCACCTGGGGGTGCTTCCCCTCGGACCGCTCACCGTCGCCACCGCCCCGTGACAGCTCCCTAACGGCTCCCTTACCGCTTCCCAAGGGCCCGGCACGTCGACTCTCTGACGATCACGTCAGGGATTAGCGTGTCCGGGTTATGGGGGACCCGCTCCTCGGAGAGCAGGCGATGTTCGAGGGGGAGCAGCCGCTCTTCAATTTCATCGTCCCCGATGAGCTGCTGGCCGAGGCCGTCGGCCGCAGCCGGGACAAGGCGGCGGTGGCGGACGTCGAGCTCATGCCCGGGACCGGGGAGGGCAAGCCGCCCCCGCTCCTCGGCATCCTGCGCGAGCACGGGTTCACCCCCCTGGTGCTGCTGACTCTGTCGGCGCTCGTCACCGACACCATCGTCAACGGCCTCGGGGTGGTGGCCCCCGAGATCCGCCAGTCCTTCCACCTGAGCGACACCTCCCTCGGAGCCGTCTTCTTCGTGGGTGCGGTGGCCCAGATCGCCTGGGGCATGCCGGTGGCGGTGTGGGCCGACCGGGGCCGCCGCAAGATCGTGGCCGCCGTCACGCTCCTCATCTTCTCGGTCCTCGTGCCCCTCATGGGCCTCGTGCACAACGTGTGGCCCTTCGTCTTCTTGTACCTGGGGGCGGCCATCGGACTGGGCTCGAGCGACACGGTTCACAACGCCTACCTGTCCGACGCCTACCCCACCAACGGGCGCGCCCGCATCTTCGCGTGGCACAACATGAACGACCCGGTCTCGAACACGATCGGCATCCTGCTCGTGGGCTACATCGCCGCCGCCACCCACAACTGGCGCTGGGCGCTCGGGCTCGCACTCGTGGGCATTCCCGTGGCCCTGCTCACGTTCCGGATCCGGGAGCCCGACAAGGGGGCCAACGAGTCGAGCCACATCCTGCGGGCCGCGGGCATGGACATCGAGTCGGAGCAGGAGCACGCCCCCAAGGTGCTGCTCGGCTCGGCCGTCACCCGCCTGTTGCGCATCCGGTCGCTGTACTACGAGCTCGTGGCGGTCGCCATCCTCGGGTTCGCCGGCACCGGCATCCCCCTGTTCGGCTCGCTGTACTACCAGCGCGTGTGGCACCTGGGTGTGGCCCATCGGGCCGACGTCCTGTCGATCACCGGGCTGTCGTCGTTCCTCGGCCTGCCGGTGGCCTTCCTGGTGGGCGACCGGCTCTTCCGGCGCGCCCCGGAGAAACCCCTCGTCGTGGCGGGCATCGCCATCACGGCGTTCGGCGGCCTCTACTCGGCCTCGCTCTACATGCCGCACCTGTGGATGGTGGTGGTGCTGCAGTTCCTGGCCCAGGCGGCGGTCGCCCCCCTGTCGATCTGCATCTTCCAGACCCTGGCGGCCACCGCCCCACCGGAGATGCGCGCCATCTGCTTCGGCCTGTTCGGCGTGTACGCCCTCGTGTTCGGCGGCTTCGCCGGCGGGATCCTCCTCGGAGCCATCAGCGACGCCACCAACGTCACCACCGCCCTGACGGTCATCGGCCCGGTGTGCGCCATCGGAGGGGTGTTGCTCCTCGTGGGCTCGCGCTACGTGCGCGGTGACATCACCCTCGTGATCGAGGACGTCATCGAGCGCTACGCGGAGGGGAAGCGCCGCAAGGCTGGGGGTGCGATCCCCGCCCTGCAGATCCACAACATGGACTTCTTCTACGGGACCCAGCAGGTGCTCTTCGACGTGAACCTGGAGATCCCCGAGGGGGCCATCGTGGCCCTGCTGGGCACGAACGGTGCGGGCAAGAGCACGCTGCTGCGGGCCGTGGCCGGGCTCGACCACCCGCATCGCGGCGTGATCCGCGTCTTCGGGACCAACTGCACCTATCTCGAGTCGGAACAGATCATCGGTCTGGGCGCGGCCCTGCTCGTGGGGGGCAAGATGACCTTTCCCGGGCTCACCGTCAGGGAGAACCTGCGAATCGGGGAGCACACGTTCCGGCGCGACTCGACGCGGGCCAAGGCCGCCCTGGACGAAGCGGTGGCCATGTTTCCCGAGCTCGAGGACCGTCTGGACCAACCGGCAGGGACCCTCTCGGGCGGGGAGCAGCAGATGCTGGCCCTGGCCAGGGTCATGATGACCAAGCCGCGCCTGCTCATGATCGACGAGCTCGCCTTCGGTCTCGCCCCCATGACGGTGGAGCGCCTCATGGAGATCGTCCGACAGCGTCAACGCCGACGGGGCAACCGTCGTGCTGGTGGAGCAGAGCGTCAACAGGGCCATGACCCTGGCGGAGCGCGCCATCTTCCTCGAGCGGGGCGAGATCCGCTTCGACGGGTCCATCTCCGAGTTGATCGAACGCGACGACCTCCTGCGCCCCGTCTTCCTGGCGAGCGTCGGCTCGGTCCTCGGCAACGGGGCCTCGACCGGAGGCAACGGGGCGGCGGCAAGTGGGAGCGGCGCGTCGGCCGGTGGCGGCGGTCCGGGCGGGGCGAAACCCGCCACAGGTCCGGCGCTCCCCGGTGCCGGCGACCTGTGGGTCGGCGGCACGCCCCACACGGGAGGCGCCTCCGACGCCAGTGGCACCAACGGCGAGGTGCGCCCCGGCGATCCTCCCGGTGTTGACCCGACGCCGGAGCACCCGTCGTGATCGGCGTGTCCGTTCCCTCGTCGATCATCGTCGAGGGGGCGATCCTCGGCCTCAACTACGGCTTGCTCGCCGTCGGTCTGGCGCTCATCTACCGCACCAGCCGCGTCATCAACTTCGCCCAGGGACAGCTGGGCGTTGTGGCGGCCGTGTTCCTGGTGAAGCTGTACTACGACTACCACATCAACTACGTGGCGGCGGCCGTCGCCGCCGTCGCTCTGTCGGCGCTGGTGGGCGCGCTGTCCGAGCTCGTGCTGCGCCGCCTGCAGTACCGACCCCGGGTCATCCTCATGGTGGCCACCATCGGGCTCTCGCAGTTCCTGTTCCTCTTCACCGTGCTGCCCTTCATCCGGCCCAAGCAGCTCTTCCGGGCGTTTCCCGTTCCGGTGCACTGGTCGTTTCACATCGGGACGTTCGAATTCCCCCCCGGTGAGGTCCTCACGCTCGTGGTGGCGCCCATCGTGGCCCTCGGGCTGGCGGCGTTCATCCGCTTCTCCCCGTGGGGCCTGGCCATGCGGGCGTCAGCCGAGAACACAGAATCGGCGCGCCTGTCGGGGGTGTGGGTCCGGCGCACCTCGACGGTGGCGTGGACGCTGGCCGGAGGGTTGTCGGCGATCACCGCCATCCTGGCCTCCCCCTCCCAGACGAGCGCCCTCACCGAGGTGCTGAGCCCCGACCTGCTGCTCCTCGCCCTCCTGGCCGCGCTACTGGGGGCCATGGTGAGCCTCCCGGTTGCCTTCTTCGCCGGCGTGGGTGTCGGGATCGTGCTGGACATCCTGCAGTGGAACATCACCAACCCGTCGACCGGGTCCGCCACCATCGAGCTCATCCTGTTCCTCCTCCTGCTGGGGGCCCTGCTCGTGCGGGCGTCGTCGCTGCAGAAGGGCTCGCGCACCTCCGAGCGCGTGTCGTGGACGTCTGGGACCTTCGCCTTCCGGCGGGTGGCGGGAGGGCTGCGCGCCAAGGTGGGGACCGCGGGAGTGGGCGCGACGGTGGCCGTGGCCCTGCTGTTGCCGTTGATGCTGAGCGTCGGCAACTCCTATCTCATGTCCCAGATCTGCATCTACGGCGTCATCGCCCTGTCATTGACGGTGCTGACCGGATGGGCGGGGCAGGTCTCGCTGGGTCAGTTCGCGCTGGTGGCGGTGGGCACGGACATGGCCGCGCACCTCGGCACGAGCGTCCCCCTCGTGCTCCTGCTCCCCTTCGCCGGCGTCGTCACCGGCATCGTGTCGGCCCTGGTGGGGTTGACGGCACTTCGCATCCGGGGTCTCTACCTGGCGGTGAGCACCCTCGGCTTCGCCCTCTTCATGCAGACGTCGGTCCTGGCCACACCGTGCTGGACGGTGCCCATTCTCCACCGCACCCTGTGCACCGGCCTCCCCGACCCCCAGTCGACGCTCATCTCGCGGCCGAACCTGTTCGGCTTCGGCATCACCTCCGAGCGGGCCTTCGCCTGGTTCTCGCTCGCCATCCTCATCCTGACCGTGCTCATGGTGCGGGTGTGGCGTGACAAGGGTGTCGCCCGCCGGCTGATCGCGGTGCGCGACAACGAGGTCGCGGCGGGAGCGGCGGGCATCCCCGTCATCCGGACCAAGCTCATGGCCTTCGCCCTGTCGGGCTTCATCGCCGGCTACGCGGGCGTGTGCTTCGCATTCGCCAGCGAGCGCTTCAGCACCGACACATTCGATCCCACCGTGTCGCTCCTGGTGGTGTCGATGGTGGTCATCGGTGGCCTCGACTCCATCCCCGGTGCGGTGCTCGGTGCCGTCTACCTGGTGGGCCTGCCCGCCATCTTCGGCACCACCAGCACCACGCAGCTCCTGACGAGCGGCATCGGGTTGATGGCGTTCATCCTCTACCTGCCCGGAGGCATGGCCCAGGTCATGCACCAGCTGGGCGACCTCGTGACCGCCGGTGTGGCGCGCCTGCTCGACAGGCGTGGGGCGGAACCCGTGGGCGGCCCCGGCGCCGATCCGGAGAGGGCGGGGACCGGTGGACCCGGGGGGTCCGGAGGAGCGGGCGAGGTCAGCGGAGCCGATCAGGTCCCGGCCGTCCCGTGAGCACCCCCACGAACGGACAGGTGTCCGCATGAACCCCGACGCCGACGCCGGGGCCGACGGCACGCCGCAGACGCCCCTCGACAACCTGGGCGAGCTCGCCGCCCGCGCCCTCGAGGAGGACGAGCGCGAAGGGCGCGAAGGGCGAGCCGCCCGGCGCGACGCGCGGCGCCAGGCGCGGCTGGAGCGACGGGCCGCGCTCGACGCCGAGATCGACGCCGAGATCGCCGCCAAGGCCCACAAGCGGCGGCGGCGCACCGAGGGGGACGTGGCGCCGGGGCCGGGACCGAGTGCGGCTGCAAGCGCGGGGGCGGGGGCCGCCGTTGGCGCCCCCACCGGGGCCGCTCACGGGGCCGCTCACGGGGCCGCATTCGACGACGACGGGGCGCCGAGCGGGCCGGCCCGGCTCGAGATCCGGAACCTGGTGGTGGACTTCGGTGGCCTGCGGGCCGTCGACGACGTGAGCATCGCCGTCGAGCCGGGGACCATCGCCGGACTGGTGGGCCCCAACGGCTCGGGCAAGACGACCCTGCTCGACACGGTGTCGGGACAGGTGACCCCCACCGAGGGGATGCTCCTGCTCGACGGGCGGGACCTGGTCGACTTCATCCCCGAGGAGCGCGCCCGCCTGGGGATGGTGCGATCGTTCCAGGACTGCCGCCTCTACCCCGAGTTGAGCGTGGAGGACACCTTGCTGCTGTGCGAGGACGCCCGCAACAGGGTGGACATCCTGTCGACCACGCTCCAGCTGCCGTGGGCCCGACACTCCGAGCGCGAAAAGCGCCGCGCCGTGGACGGCGTCATCGGCTCGTTCGGTCTGGACCGGTTCCGCAATCACCCGACCGGCCATCTCTCCACCGGGACGCGGCGCGTCGTCGACCTCGCCTCCATCGTGCTGGCGGCCCCGCGCATCCTCCTCCTCGACGAGCCCACGGCGGGCATCGCCCAGCGCGAGGCCGAGGCGTTCATCCCGCTGTTGCGCCGGCTGCACGAGGTGACGGGCTCGACCATCCTCATCGTCGAGCACGACGTGCCTCTGGTCTTCGAATTGTGCTCCACCGTCGTCGTGATGCAGTCGGGAGCCGTGGTGGCCGCAGGTCCACCGGAGGTCGTGCGCGAGGACCCGCGCGCCCTCGCCGCCTACCTGGGCGCCAGCGACGCCGCCCTGAACGTGACCGGACCGGTGCGCGGGCCCCAGGCCGGCAGCGGCCCGGCCGGGCCGTAGGGCCGGTGCCGGGACCTCAGGCCGGCAGGGGCCTGGCCGGACCGTAGGGCCGGTCGCCGCGCAGCGTCACGCGGTGGGCGACGCGCAGCGCGTCGCCGTAGTCGTCGAGCGCATAGTGCAGCGTGGCCCGGTTGTCCCAGAACGCCACTGCGCCCACCTTCCAGTGGTACCGGCACGCCAGCTCCGGCTTCTGGCAGTGCCGGTAGAGCATGTCGAGGAGCGAATCGCTCTCGACCTTCGACACGCCTTCGATGAAGCGCGTGAACTGCGAGTTGACGAACAGACCGTTGCGTCCCGTCTCCGGGTGGGTGCGCACCACCGGATGCGACGCCGGGTAGAGGCGTTCGTGCCAGGTGCCGTCCCACTCGTAGCCGCCCTTGGCCTCCACGTCGGCGGCGAACCATGGGTCGTGGTGCCAGGCGATCAGCTTGTCGCACAGGGCGCGCACCGGCTCCGAGAGTGCGTCGTAGGCGGCCTGCAGGCTCACCCACATGGTGTCGCCCCCCACCTCTGGCGCCACGCGCATGTGAAGGATCGAGCCCAGGGGAGGCGTGTTCAGGAACGTGACGTCGGTGTGCCACCACGAGGCACGGTCCTCGCGGCCGTCGATGGGCAGGACCTCGCGGTTGCCCTCGATGGAGGGAAGGACAGGGTGGGCCGGGGTGACCTCGCCGAACTGGCGGGCGAAGTCGGCCTGCTCCTCGGGCGCCAGGTCCTGGTCGGGAAAGAACAAGACGTGGTGCCGGCACAGCGCCGCTCGGACTTCGGCCACCACGGTGTCGCCCAGGGGCCGGGACAGGTCGAGGCCGAGCACCTCAGCCCCGATGACGGGGGACACCGCTCGGATATCCAGATTGGTCGCAAGATCCACAGCACCTATGGTGCCCCAGCGTCGCTGTGGTCACAACCACGTCCGGGCCCGCACGGCTCGCCCGGCCCGCACGGCTCGCCCGGCCCGTCCGACTCGCCCGGCCCGTCCGGCCGGAACGGGCACGGCCGCGTATCGTGTGGCGCACCGAGGGGAAGGGGAGACGATGGCGAGTGCCGGTCCTGGCGTGGTCCTGAGGCGTTCCTGGCGGCGGTTCCGGCGCCGGCCGGCCGGGACCCAGATCGTCACCCTCGTGGTCGTCCTGGCCGTCGCGGGTGGGGCCGTCTACGGCATCACCGCAGGAACGTCGAAGAGCACGGCGTCACCGGGCTCGACCTCCTCGACCACGGTCCCGAACCAGGGGTCCGCCGGCCTCGGGAAGCCGAGCGGAGTCACCGTGTACGAAGCCTCGACGAGCAGCCGCGGCGTGACGGCCAACTCCATCAACGTGGCCTTTCCCGTGTCGAACCTCACCTCGCTCGCCTCCAGCTACGGGTTCGAGGGGGACACGGAATTCGCGGCGCAGAAGGCGGCCATCCACACCTTTGTCAATGCCATCAACGCCGCCGGCGGGATCAACGGCAGGAAGATCAACCCCATCATCGCCAACTTCGATCCCACCAACGAGGCCGGGATGCGCGCCCTGTGCAAGCAGTGGACGGAGGGCAGCCCTCCCGTCTTCGCCGTGGTCGACGGCATCGGCGCATGGACCGGTGACAACGAGCTGTGCGTGACGCAGGAGGGGCACACGCCGTTCATCGGCGAATGGACCACCGTGACGAACTGGACGCAGATCGGCGCCCCGTACCTGTGGTGGACCGGGCCCGACCAGGCGCAGATCCTCGCCACCGTGGTCCAGTGGGGGCAGAGCTCGGGTCTCCTCAACGCGACCGACAAGATCGGCATCGTGGCCGGGGACCGCACGAGCGACCAGGTGGCGCTCGACGACTACCTGCTGCCCGACCTGCGCAAGGCGGGGCTCGACAACGTCATGGTGCAGACGATCCCCTCCAACCCTTCGGACCAGGCGGCGAGCGGCTCGGCGGCCACGCTGGTCGTGCAGCGCCTCAAGGCGGCCCACGTGCACTCGGTGATCCCCCTGATCCCGTTCAACTCGTTCTTCCCCTTCCTGGCCCAGGAGACCAACCAGAGCTATTACCCCAAGCTCCTGCTGTCGGACTACGAATCCTCCATCGACGTCTCCCTGGGCCTGATCCCGATCCCCTACGAGCGCAACCTCGAAGGCCAGGAGGGCGTGACGGTCGAGACCCTCGGCGGCACCGACGCACCGTCGTCGGTGGTGAGCCAGGGCGGCTACGACGCTGGCGTGCAGAGTTGCTACGACACCTGGAAGGCGAAGAACAAGCCCACGTCCAGCACCTCTCCCTACATCGAGGAACAGGGACCCATCGCCGGGTGGTGCCAGGCCATCCGGCTCTTCGCCACCGCCGCCCTGTCGGCCGGTCCCGAACTCAACCGGCGGACCTTCGTCGAGGCCATGTCGCGGATCCAGGACTTCACCGGCACCTACTCCCCCACGCTCAGCTACGGCCCCGACGACTACGCCGGGCCCACGCAGTACCAGGTGGTCGAGCTGCACAACAACGTGCCGCCCGGCCCTTTGTGCGTGCCCACCTACACGGGCGAACCACAGGGGACGTGCTGGCACATCGTCCAGGGCTGGGAGCCTCTTGCCGCCGGCTGACGCCGAGGGGCGCACCCGGAACTACTCGCCCTGGTACTCCTGGATGGTGCGCCTGGGCGAGAGCGCGCCAGGAGGACCCCCTCCCGGCGCACGTGAGCGATCCCGACGCGCTCGACCGGTGGCGGGCCCGGTGCCGCCAGCGCCTGACCGAGATGCTCGGTCCCATGCCCGTCGCCGTCCCCCCCGAGTATGAGGTTCTCGGCGTGGAGCAAGCCGACGGGTACCGCCGCGAGAAGGTCGTGTACGACACCGAGGACACCATGTCGGTGCCCGCGTATCTTCTCGTCCCCGACGGGCGCACCGCCGAGGGTCCCGCCGTGCTCGCCATCCACGGCCACGGACCGGGCAAGGCCGAGGCCGTCGGGCTGGAGCGAACGGGCACGCCCAACGCCGACTACGCCCACCAGCTGGCCCAACGGGGATACGTGGTCCTCGCCCCCGACCTGCGGTGCTTCGGTGAGCGGCTCGACTGGAACCCCCCCGACCACTACGCCTGTGACACCAACCTCGTCCACGCCGTCATGGCCGGGCTCAATCCGCTGGCCCAGAACCTGTGGGACATGGCCCGCAGCATCGACGTGCTGCAGGCGCACCCGCTCGTGGATCCCACGCGCATCGGCGTGGTGGGCCTGTCCTACGGCGGGACCATGTCGCTGTTCCTCGCCGCCTGGGACGAGCGCGTGACCGCGGCGGTGGTGAGCGGGTACTTCTCGTCATGGGCCGAGTCGCACAAGATGCCGTGGAACATGTGCGGGTCGCAGGTACTGCCGGGCATGCTGGGCCGCCTGGAGCACGTCGATCTGGGCGCCCTGGTCGCGCCCCGCCCGCTCCTGGTCGAGACGGGGACCGAGGACGACCTCTTCCCCGCTCCGGTCGCCACGGCCGGGATCGAGCGGCTCCTCAGCGTGTACGAGGCCCTCGGGGCTCCCGACCGGCTCGTGCACGACGTGTTCGAGGGCGTCCACGAGTGGCACGGGACGGAGGCCTATCCGTTCCTCGAACGGTGGCTCGGTGCCGAGCCGGGGTCCGCCACGCCCTGACCGGCGGGCCCGGGTCAGCCCGGCACGCTCCAGTGGACGAGATCGGTGCTGCGGGCGATCCCGATCTCGGCATGCCCCCAGCCGCCGAACTGTGTCAGCTCGTCACTGCCGGAGTAGGTGATGTAGTAGTAGCCATCAGCGGCGCGCGCGTCGCACAGGAACACCGAATTGGCGTGCTCGAAGTCGACGCTCGACACACCGGAGCCGGAGTCCCACCCCTGTCCCGGGACCACGAGCATCGTGGCGTGGTCCCAGTGGAGCCACGACCCCGGGGTATGGGGATCGCCCACCAGATCGAAGATCCAGGGCTGGTCGAAGGTGTTGGACGTGGCCACCAGTCGCCAACGGCCCGCCACCGCCACGAACTCGAGGTTCTCGACGGTGTCGCCGTACTCCGAGATGTCGGGCCGGCCAACGGCGGTCCACGGCCCGTCGATCGATCCCGACGCCGACCACGCCACCTCGAAGTGCTGCGTGGTCGGACCCGACGCGGGGCCGTACTTGTAGCCGAGGATCAGACCCCGTCCCGTCCAGGCCAGGGTGGGATCGATCATCCGCTCGCCCGGGCCGGGGTGGAGGCTGAGCGCCAGGGGATGCGGCGCCGACCACGACTCGAGGTCCGGCGACGTCCGGTAATAGAGCTTCGACTGGCCCCCTCCCGCCTCGGCGATGGAGTCGTAGGTGGCCACGAACAGCCCTGAGGGACTGCGTACGACGTCAGGCGACGCCACGCCCACGGTCCCCTGCTGAGCCGGCCACGGGACCGGCGCCGACCAGTCCACGAGGTCAGGGCTCGTGGCTGTGGCGATGTCCCAGTGTTCGGACCCCGGGGCGGCGGCGGCACCGGTGACGAAGCTGAACAGCATGTGCCACTGCCCCCCGGCCCACACGAGGGCCTGGTCCTTCTCCCCCGCCACCGGATCGCTCAGGATCGGGTTGTGCAGGGCGCTCCACGCCACCCGCGGGGTTCCCGAGCCGGGCACGATGCAGTCATGGTCCGCCCCTACGGCCTGGGCGAGCGACGAATCCGGCGCCCGACCTCCGCCGGACGTGGTCCCGGGAGCACGGCCGGCGCCGGAGTCCGGGCCGCCGCATGCAGCAAGCGCCAGGGCCAGGGCCAGGGAGATGCAAAGAGCCGCGAGCAGGGCCGGCCACGAGGCCCAGCTCGGCGGCCGCGACTGCCGGCGGCCGGGGAACGCGCCGGCTGTCACGACCACCCGAGGGTGGAGGCCGATCCCGGATCGAGATGGAGCGTGACGTTGTCGCGGGTGCGCAGGACCGATGCCGGGCACGCCGTGGACAGCGGACCGGTGAGGGCGGCGCGCACGGGATCCGCCTTGCGCTCCTCGGGCACGACGGCGAGCACCCGGTTCGCCCGCAGCAGGGCGGGGATCGTCACGGTGATCGCCCGGCGGGGGACGGCGTCAAGGCCCGGAAAGTGCCCCTCGTTCACCTGCTGCTGGCGGCATGCCCCGTCGAGCTCCACCACCTTGACGTCGAGGCGGTCGCCGAAGTCCGCCACGGGGGGGTCGTTGAAGGCGAGGTGGCCGTTCTCGCCGATCCCCAGGCAGCACAGATCGAGGGGATGGGTCTGCAGCAGGCCGGCGTAGCGCACGCACTCCGCAGGGGGATCGGCCAGACCGTCGACGTAGTGCGCCTCCCGCGGACCGACCCGGTCACTGATGCGCTCCCGGATCCATCGCTGGAAGCCGGCGGGGTGATCGGGTCCCACACCCTCGTACTCGTCCATGTGGAAGACCACCACGTCGGCCCACGGGATGCCGGGCGTGTCGGTCACCAGGGCGTCGACGAAGGCCAGCTGCGAGTTGCCGGTGGCGAACATGGCATGGGCCACCCCCCTGGCCGCCACGGCCTGGCGCAGCACGGCGGCCGCCTCGTCGGCGGCGGCCCGGGCCATGGAGGCCGTGTCGGGGTGCACCCACACCTCGAGGTGGTCAACCTTCCGCAGCTGTGCCTCGGCCATGGCGGCAGAGTATCGTCGCTCGCTGATGGGGGCGCGGGTCACGATCGTCGGCGGGGGAAGCACCCATTGGACACCCACGCTGGTGGTCGACTTCGCCAACACCCCTGCGCTCCATGACGCCGAGATCGTGCTTCTGGACGTCGACGCCTCCTCGCTCCCCCCTGCTCGGAAGGTCGTCGAGCACGTAGCCGAGCGCCGTGGCATCCCGCTCATGGTGTCGGCCACCACCGACGTCGACGAGGCCCTGTCCGGGGCGGAGTACGTCATCACCGGTTTCTCGGTGGGCGGATTCGCCAGCATGCGCCACGACATCGAGATCCCTACCCGCTACGGGATACGCCAGACCGTGGGTGACAGCGTCGGCCCGGGTGGCATCTCCCGGGCGCTGCGCAGCGTGCCGGTCGTCGTCGACCTGGCCCGGGCGATGGAGCGTTGCTGCCCCGAGGCGCTCCTCGTGAACCTCACCAACCCCCTGACAGCGCTGTGCCGGGCGGCGACGCGTGAGACCTCGATCCGCACCGTGGGTCTGTGTGCCGAGATCGTGGGGCTCAAGTTCGTGCTCAGCCTGCTCTTCGACGCCGACTTTGCCTCGATCGAACCGGTCGTCGCCGGCGTCAACCATCTTCCTCTCGTCACCTCGCTGCGCATCGGGGACGAAGACGGATTCGCCATGCTGCGTGCCGCCCTCGACGATGAGATCGATCTCACCGGGCCCATGTGGATGGAGCCCCCGGCCGCCATGCACTGGAAGATGTCCGACCCCGAGCACGGCTGGAGCAAGGCCGACATCCTGGCCAACTGCAAGGTGAAGTTCGAGCTCTTCCGGCGCTTCGGGGCTCTGCCCGGATCGTCGGACACACACGTGGTCGAGTTCTTCTCCGGCTTCGTCACGGCCGCGTCGGACTTCGGGCGCGAGTGGGGCATCCACCACTACGGCATGCACGGCCACCGTTCGGACAAGGCGGACGACGACCGCACCATGGCCGAGCTCTTGACGGCCGACACCATCTCCACCTGGCCGTCGGGTGAGTTCGTGGCGCCCATGCTCGCCGGCCTCGTCACGGGAAAAGACGCCGTGCTTCCCGGCAACATCCCCAACACCGGCCAGGTCGAGAACCTCCCCGAGGACGTGGTCGTGGAGTGCATGGTCGTCGCCGGCGCCGACGGGGTGCGGGCCCGCGACCGAGCCACCGTGCCGTCCTACCTCGGCGAGCACCTCCGGCGTGTGGTGCAGGCCCAGGAGCTCACCGTCGAGGCCGCCGTCACGGGGGACAGGTCGATCGTGCTCGAGGCCATGTTCGCCGACCCGATGGCGGGCGCGCTGCCATTCGAGCACGTGGTGGCCATGACCGAGGACCTGCTCACCGCCACTGCACCGTGGCTCCCGCAGTTCGACCGGGCCTGATCCCGCTCGACCTGTCAGCTCCGGCCTGCCCTCCGCCTGGATCCGTCCCGGGCGGCACACACAGGCAGGCCTTCTTTGCCGCTTAGCTCTTCGCGGACTTGCGCCTCGCTGTCTTGTTCTCGGTCTTCGACTTCGGGGCCTTCGACTTCGGGGTCTTCGACTTCGGGGTCTTCGACTTCGGGGTCTTCGACTTCGGGGCCTTCGACTTCGGGGTCCTCGACGTTGCCGTCTTCGTCTTCGCAGCCTTGCCTGGATGCGTGGGTGTGCGTGCCGGTGCCGTCGCCCCGGCGCTCTTGGGCTTGGCGGCGGCCGCCACGAAGGTGAAGACGTCGGCCGGGAGCGCGAGGCTCCTACCCAGGATGGTCTGCACCTCGACGGGCACCGTCCCCACTGGCGACGCAGGCGCGACGGCCACCACCTTTTCGGCTGAGACCACGTCCCAACTCTGCGCAGGGCGCGAGCCGAAGTACACGGCGGTCAACTCCAGAAGGTTGGTGCCCACGATGGTGACCTTCTTGCCACCCGTACTGGGCCCGGAGGCCGGTTTGACGGAGCTGACGACGGGGCCGTTGAACGTCGAGACCTTGCGGATGACGTTGTTGCCGTTGTCGGCGATCACAAGGGTTCCCGACGGCTCGGCCACGACGTCCGTCGGCGAATTGAGCTCGGCCGTCGAGGCGGGTCCTCCGTCCCCCTTGTACCCGGTGGCCCGGTTGCCGACGATGTCGTAGATGTACCCGGCCTTGAAGGCCGTGCCGGCGTACGTGGTGTCCTGCGCGGGCACCATGCGGATGAGATTGTTGACCGAGTCGGAGATCAGCAAATCCCCGGCGGCGTCGAATGCCACCCCTTGTGGAGTGTCCAGCTCGGCCGCGGTGGCCGGTCCCTTCGCCCCCGCGTATCCCTCCGTGCCGTTGCCGGCCAGGGTGTAGACGTCACCGGTCTTCATGGTCCTGCCGAAGAACGTCTCGTTCGCCCCCGCCACCACCCGCACGACCTCGTTGTCCACGTCCGGGAACACCACGTTCCCGTGCGCGTCGACGGTGAGCCCGTCGAAGGAGTCCAGCTGGAGCTCGGCCGACAGCGCCGGGCCACCGTCCCCCGTATACCCGTACTGGCCGTTGCCGGCGATGTTGTAGATGTGTCCGGGTCGCATGGCGATCCCGTAATAGGTCCCCGCGTTCTCGGGCACCATGCGGATGACATCGTTACCCGTGTCAGCCACGATCACGTTACCGCTGGCGTCGAAGGCGACCCCGTCCGGCGACGTCATACCCGCTGACGTCGCCTGGCCGCCGTTGGTGATCTGCCCCTCGACGCCCCCACCGGCGATGGTGTAGATCTGCCCCGCCGTCATGTCCATGCCGTACCGGGTTCCCGACACAGCGGCGACGAACCGCACAGCGTCGTTGCCGGTGTCGCTTATGGCGATGTCTCCCTGGGCGTCGACGGCGACCCCGTTCGGGTCGTCGAGCTCGGCCGACGTGAGCGCCAATGCCACACCGTCACCCCCGTATCCGGCGTTGCCGTCTCCTACGATCGTGTAGATGTCCCCGACTGTCATGGCGTGCCCGTAGAAGGTCCCAGTGGCGGCGGCGTAGACCCGGATGACGTTGTTGTTCTGATCGGCCATGAGGACGTTGCCGTGCGCGTCGACGGCGATGCCCAGGGGAGCGCCGAGGGCCACCGACAGTGCCCCCACCCCGGACTTGAGCGGCCCCGTCGCCGCACCGTTCCCGGCCAGGGTGCTGATGGCGGGGATGCCCGGAGCAGCCGTTGCCGCCACCGCTGTGCCGCTCGAAGCGAGTGTCGCCAGCCACACCGAGGTCGCGAGGCAAAGGGCCGTCACCAACCTTTGGGTACTCGCACGACGCCGCGCCGGCGACCGGCCGCTATGAAGGGATCGCCGCTCGTCGGGCCCGTGCCACACGCCGCGCACGGCGCGCACGGCGCGCACGGCGCGCATGGAAACCCATTGCAGGTACGTAGGGACCACAGCGGAACGTGCGCCGACCTTCATGCCCAACTCCCGTCGCCCCCACCCCGGCGGCCCTCAGCCTCGAGGCCACCTGGGCCATCGGACCTGCGCCGCCGGGCATCTCCGCAGGCAAATGTACCGGCTCACGGCGCAGCGGCAAACAGAGAGCGGACCCTCGGGCCCTTCACCGTGGACCAGATGCGCAGCCCCGGGGGCGGGGGTGGGACTGCCGGGGCGGCCCTCTCGGTGCGTCCGAAGGGCTCTGGGGAGGCCGGTCAGCCGGGTTCGACCGGCTCCGTGACCCCGATACCCACCACCGTCCCGGCGAGCGGGGCGGCGCCGTGGGATCCCTGGAACACGGCATCGCCGTAGGCGAAGACGCCCCCGTCGGAGGCGGCCAGCCAGTACCCGTCACCCTCCGGCGTCGAGGCCATGCCCACCACCGGCTTCACGAGCGGGGTGCTCGCATGCGAGCCCTCGAAGGGGGCTCCGTAGGAGAACACCGCACCGTCAGCGGCCACCAACCAATAGCCCCCGCCCGCCGGACTGGCGGCCATGCCCACGACGGGCTTGTCGAGCGGCGCGCCGGCTCGTGAGCCGTGGAACACCGCATCGCCGTAGGAGAAGACACCCCCGTCGGCGGCCGCCAGCCAGTAGCCCTTGCCGTCCGGCGTCGACGCCATGCCCACCACCGGCATGTCGAGCGGTGTGCCGGCGTGGGAGCCGTAGAACACGGCATCGCCGTAGGCGAACACGCCCCCGTCGGCGGCCGCCAGCCAGTAGCCCTTGCCGTCCGGCGTCGACGCCATGCCCACCACCGGCATGTTGAGCGGTGTGCCGGCGTGGGAGCCGTAGAACACGGCATCGCCGTAGGCGAACACGCCCCCGTCGGCGGCCGCCAGCCAGTAGCCCTTGCCGTCCTCTGTCGCGGCCAGGCCGACGACGGGTGCGTCGAGCGGCGAGCCGGCGCGGGAGCCGTAGAACGAAGTCCCGTACGAGAACACTCCCCCGTCCTCGGCGCCGAGCCAGTAGCCCCCGGCGCGTATCGAGACGGTCCGGGACGCGAAGGCGGAGGGTCCACCCTCGTTGCTGACGGTCTGACCGGTGAAGATCTGGGCTGTCGACGTGCCCGCCGAGTCGGTGACCGTCAGGGTGGCGGTGAACGGCCCCGCCTCACCGTAGGTGTGCTCCACGGAGGGACTGGAGGTCGTTGCCGAGGTGCCGTCGCCGAAGGCCCAGGCATAGGTGGAGATCGTGCCCGCCGGTGCGCTCGAGGCCGAGGCGTCGAACACCGTCGCCGTGCCCACCACCCCTGGCACCACGCCGAACGAGGCGGTGGGCGCCTGGTCCGGGGTGAAGGCGACGGCACCCGGTCTGACGGTGCCTGTCTGGGTGATCGGGGGCTCTGCGGTCTCGGTGGCAAGGTCGATGGGGGTCACCGTGTTGGTGCCCCAATCCGTGACGAAGGCGGTTTGCCCGTCGGGGGTGATGGCGATGCCCCGGGGCATGGCTCCAGTGGCCAATGCGATCGACGTCTCGACCGTCTTGGTGGCGAGGTCTATGGGCGTCACCTTGTTGGTGCCGTTGTCCGAGACGTAGGCGGTCTGCCCGTCGGGGGTGATGGCGATGGAGAAGGGGTTGGATCCGCTTGGCAGCGAGATGGGAGTCCCCAGGGTGTTGCTGGAGGTGTCGATGGGGATCACCGTGCTGGTGCCCTCGTCGGCGACATAGGCGGTCTGCCCGTCGGGGGTGATGGCGATGGAGAAGGGGTTGGATCCAGCGGGCAGCGAGATGGGAGTCCCCAGGATGTTGCTTGAGGTGGATATGGGCACCACCGTTTGGTTCCCGCTGTCTGTCACGTAGGCGGTCTGCCCGTCGGGGGTGATGGCGATGGCGGTGGGGTCGGCGTTGCTCGGTGATTGCGCGATCGGGGTCTCCGCCGTATCGGAGGTGAGGTCGATGGGGGTGATCGAGGCAGGACCGGCGTCTGTCACGTACGCCGTCTCCCCGTTCGGGGTGATGGCGATGCCGGTGGGGTACATGTTGCTCCCCAGTCCGATCGGTGCCTCCGCCGTATTGGTGGCAGTGTCGATGGGGATCACGTTCTGGCCGCCGTAGTAGGCGGCGTAGGCGGTCTCCCCGTTGGGTGCGACGGCGATGGCGTCGGGATCACCGCTCGTCGCGGTGGGTGCTCCCACCGACCCGTTGGACGTGGCGATGGGAACCACGTCGTTGCCGTACTCGTTGGCCACGTAGGCGGTGAACGGGGTGCCTGCAGCGGCAGCCGGCCGTATCCCCACCAGGCTCACGAGCGGCACGCTCGTCACCGTCGTCAGGCCGATCACCGCCACGCCCCACCCAATGCGCCGCCGGGCGGCGTCCGCAGCCGTCGGCGCGGCTGTCCTCGAGGCAGCTGCTTTCATCCCCGGCTCCCCCGTCGAGATCTTGCCACTCATCGCGTCGAAGCTAGCAACCTGCGATATCACCGACGTGGATAGCTACACCGCAGTGCACTGATCAACGACGGCGTGACTCGGATAGACGGGCTCGACGAGATCGAGGCCCTCTTCGGCGGTCGTGAATTCGCACAACGTGTAAGGGCGCGGATGTCGTCCTGGTCGTGCTCGACGTGGGCAGCGAGGAGCTTCATCGCCAGGAGGTAGCGTGGGGAGGCGGCGGCCACACTGAGATTCGCCCCCTCATATACTCCGATCCTTTCGGAGTCCGGTCCGGGCATGAAGGCTTTTGCTCCGTCGTTGAGCCAGTCACTCTCGAGGTGAAGGCGCTCAGCAACTCGTCTTGCCGCGCTCCGTACCTCTGCCGAAGGGACGAAGACGGCATCCACATCTACAGTCGATCGCCGCGCGTCATATAGACCAAGGCCATGGCCGCGCCCCCGACGATGACCACCTCCCCTCGAACCCCTCCGATCGCGAGCTCCTCGTCTAAGGCCCGAAGCGCCGTGAGCAGACCATCGCGGTCGAGCAGCATCGTTATGCGTAGGCCGGGGCACCGGCGGTGATGAACACACCGCGCCGGGCAGAAGAGATGGGGCTGTGCACGAGTCTCCCCTCGTCACCGCCTGCCAGAGCCGTCCTTGGGTCCCCACGACGGGCGGAGGGGCGGGAGGTCAGTCAGATCAGGATCGGGCGGCGGCGGGGCTTCGTCGTCGTCATCCTCCTCCCAACGCCGTCCGTATTGGTCGGGGATCTCCCCCCACCCCCAGTACGGCATGGGCCCTTCCGGAACAAATCCGAACTCCTCGAGCGGGTCGATCCAGTCATCGCCGACCGTGCAGAGGTCGGCCCAGTCGTCGCCCAGGTCAAAGGTGTAGACGAACTGCTCTCCCCGTTCGAGCCGGGCCAGCATGGTGTGTCGGTCGTCGACGACGGCTTCGGGTTCGTCCCAGTCGGGGTCCGGGACCGAGAGTCGGGTGCCGTCAGCCAGGTCGAATTGGTGGAGATGGCTGATGTCCCAACGAGCGAAGGCGTCATCGATCGCCTCGGCCAGCTCGGCGAACGTGTGCGACCTTGCGACAGCGAGAACGCGCCCTGGACGCGGCCACAACGTCTCCCCTCGGCCCTCCACCAGCTCGACCCGGATCGACATCCATGTACCTGCCATCAGATCCCGAAATTGACACGACTCGGAGGTGCGGCTCCACCGCCGAGCGCCTACCCGAGCAGCTTTTTTGCGATCACCACCCGCTGGATCTGGTTGGTGCCCTCGTAGATCTGGGTGATCTTTGCGTCGCGCATGAACCGCTCGACCGGGAACTCGGCGGTGTAGCCGTAGCCGCCGAGGAGCTGCACGGCGTCGGTGGTGACCGCCATGGCGGTGTCCGAGGCGAAGCATTTGGCCATGGCGCCGATCATGCTCAGTTCGCCGTCCGGATCACCGTCGTCGATCACCGAGCACGCCCTGTACACGAGGGTGCGGGCCGCTTCGGTCTTCATGGCCATGTCGGCCAGCATGAAGCGCAATCCTTGGAAGTCGGCGATGGGCTGGCCGAAGGCGCGGCGCTGGGTCATGTACTGAGCGGCGAAGTCGACGGCCCCCTGGGCGATCCCGACCGCTTGGGCGCCGATCGTCGGGCGGCTGCGGTCCAGTGTGTGCATGGCGATCGTGAAGCCCTTGCCCTCCTCGCCCACCCGGTTGGCCACGGGGACCCGCACGTCCTCGAAGACGACCTCGCCGGTCGGACTGCCCCGGAGACCCATCTTGCGCTCGTGCTTGGCCACACGTACGCCCCAGTCCGCCTCCACCACGAAGCAGCTGATGCCTCGGTGCCCGGCGTCGGGATCGGTCTTGGCGAACACGACGTAGATGTCAGACTCACCGGCGTTGGTGATCCAATACTTCGTACCCGACAGTACGTAGTGGTCCCCGTCGCGCACAGCCCGGCACCGCATGGCGGCGACGTCGCTCCCGGCGTCGGCTTCGGACAGGCAGTAGCTCGCCTGCGCCTCGCCCGACGCCACGCGCGGCACGTAGCGCGCCGCGAGCTCGGCGGACCCCCAATTGATGATGGGGATCATCCCCAGCTTGGAGATGAGCATGGTGACGCTGGTGGAGGCACACACCCGCGCCAGCTCCTCGACCATGATGGCCTGGGTGACGTGGTCGGCACCCATCCCGCCGTAGGCCACGGGCAGGCCCAGCGCGGGCAGCTCCATGTCGGCGCACGCCTTGAACCCGTCCCATGGGAAGGAGGCGTCCTGGTCGACCTGGGCGGCGTGCGGGGCGATGCGCTCCTCGCACATCTGGCGCACCACCCGGCGGAATTCCTTCTGGGTGTCGGAGAGGCCGAAGCCGGCCGGGGCCTGAGGCAAAGAGGTGTGTGCGGTGTTGTCCTGGTCCATGGACCCAGTCTCGCGCCCCGCCCGCTCGCCGCCGCGCTCTCGCGCCGGGGGTGGTCGGTTCAGCTCAGGCGGATGCGGCGGACAGCGTCGAGCAGGCTGCGCCACTCCGACTGGCGTCCCCGCACGTCGGCAGGGGCAAGACGCAGGGATTCGGCCGGCACCACGTCCACGATGCGACGCTGCTGGTCGTAGTGGTGCGAGGCGGAGGCGAACAGCGGGGTGCGCCAGAGCACCAGGTCGTCCGGAGCGCCGCCCAGGAATCCGAAGAGCTCCAGCGCCAGCTCGAGGTCCTTGGCCACCGGCGCCCGGCCGAAACGCGCTGCCCGGGCGCTCGCCACCTGGGCGCACCCCACGAGGACGTCCTCGGCCGAGATGCCCTCGGTGAGCTCGAGGCGGTCCTCGAAGAGCCGGTGGCCGAGCAGGAGGGCGTAGCCCTGGTCGGGTCCGGGAATGCCGAGTTCACGTCCGGTCGGGTGCACCGGGGCGGCGATCTCCGCCACACGACCCTGGCGCCAGTCGGACGGCGTCCGCAGCCGGTAGGCAGGCCGCACCTGGTCGGCATCGACGATCGGGACGAAGCTGGGCTGGGTCATGGGAGGGAGCGGCTCCGGCGTGGCGTGCAGTCGGTGGACGGACCCGACCGTAGACGATGGGGTCAACCCCGGCCCACTCGCGGCCCCGACGATGCGGGCCGGACCTACACGCCGGCGGGTCGGCACGACGGAGCGCCGAGGAGACCTCGGGGTCGAAGGACGAGCAGGGACCAGCAGGAGGGTCGGGCTGAGCAGCACGAGCACGAGCACGAGCACGAGCACGAGCACGAGCACGAGCAGGAGCAGTCGGGGCAGGCAGGACGAGCGGCGGGTCAGGGACCGTCGGGCACGGTCGAAGGTGTCAGGGACGTACCAGGCCGTAGACGACGGAGTCGAACAACGCCTGCCAGGACGCCTCGATGATGTTCTCCGACACCCCGATCGTCGTCCACACGGTGTCGCCGTCCGTCGTGTCGATGAGCACCCGCGTGACAGCCCCTGTGCCCCGCCCGGTGTCGAGCACCCGCACCCGGTAGTCCACGAGATGGATGCCGTCGAGCTTCGGGAAGTACCCCCCCACCGCTTTGCGCAGGGCCGAGTCGAGGGCGTTGACCGGTCCGTTTCCCTCCGCCGTGGCCACCACGCGAGTGTCGCCGACGAACAACTTGACCGTCGCCTCCGTCATGTCCGACACGCCGTCGCCCCGCCCGTGGCGGTCACCGTGATCGGAGATCACCCGGAACGATTCCACCTCGAAGAAGGTGGGCTCCCATCCCGTGGCCCGCCGCAGCAGCAGCTCGAGCGACCCGTCGGCCACCTCGAAGTGGTACCCGCGGTGCTCGAGCACCTTGAGCGTGTCGAGCACCCCCGACAGGGCATCGGAGTCGAGCTCGAGCCCGAGCTCCTGTGCCTTCAACGCCAATGTCGAGCGTCCCGCCATCTCCGATACCACGAACCGCGTGCCGTTCCCGACCGAGTCGGGGGGAATGTGCTCGTAGGCGTCGCGTCGCCGGGCGATGGCGCTCGTGTGCAGACCCGCCTTGTGGGCGAAGGCGGCCGAGCCCACGTAGGGCTGCTGGGGGTCGGGGGCGATGTTCACGAGCTCAGCGATGTGATGCGACACGGGCGTGAGCCGCTCCAGCCGCTCAGGCGGGATGGTCCGGATGTTGAGCTTGAGCGACAGGTTGGGAATGGCGGCGGAGAGATCCGCGTTCCCCGTACGCTCGCCGTATCCGTTGACGCACCCTTGGACGTGTGTGGCACCGGCCCGCACGGCGGCGATGGAGTTGGCCACGGCGCATCCCGAGTCGTTGTGGAAGTGCACGCCGATCTCGCACTCGAAGCTGGCCCGGATGCCCGCCACGATCCGCTCGACGTCGTGAGGGAGCGTGCCGCCGTTGGTGTCGCACAGCACGAGGGTCTCGGCTCCTGCTTCCTCCGCTGCCCGCAGGACCCGCAGACTGAACTCGGGATTGTCCCGGTAGCCGTCGAAGAAGTGCTCGGCGTCGAAGAACACCCGCAGATCGTGGTCTCGCAGGAAGCGCACGGAGTCGGCCGCCATGGACACCGCTTCGTCGAGCGACGTGCGCAAGGCGTCGGTGACGTGCACCTCCGACGCCTTGGCCACGATGCAGACCGCCTGGGTGTTGGCCTTTACGAGCTGACGGAGCACCTCGTCGTCCTCGGGCCGCACCCCGGCCCGGCGCGTGGATCCGAAGGCCACGAGGGTGGCCGTGGACAGGCGCAGCTCGGCCGGGGCCCGGGCGAAGAACTCCTCGTCCTTGGGGTTCGCCCCCGGCCAGCCCCCCTCGATGAAGGCCACGCCGAGATGGTCGAGCTGCTCCGCCACCCGGAGCTTGTCGTCCACCGTGAGCGACAGCCCCTCCTGCTGTGAGCCGTCGCGCAGGGTGGTGTCGAAGATGTCCACCGCATCGGGGAGAACCGGAAGGTCGAAGGCATGCGCGTCGTGACCGTGCCGGTGGGCCTGCTCACTCGACATGCTCGAGCCAGTCCTTGTACCGGTCGACCTGGCCCCGCACCGTGGCGAAGTAGGTCTCCTGGATCCGCTTGGTCACGGGGCCGGGACGCCCCTCGCCCACAGTACGGTCGTCCACCTCGCGGATCGGGACCACCTCGGCGGCGGTGCCGGTGAGGAACGCCTCGTCGGCGGTGTAGAGGTCGGTGCGCACCAGGCCTTCCTCGGCCACCTCGTAGCCGAGGTCGGTGGCGATCGTCCGCACCGAGTCCTGGGTGATGCCGGCCAGGGCTCCGGACTCCGACGCCGGAGGCGTGATGATGCGCCCTCCCCGCACGACGAAGATGTTCTCGCCGGTGCACTCCGACACCCGGCCGTCAGGGGCGAGCAGCACCGCCTCGTCGTACCCGGCGTTGAGCGCCTCCACCTTGGCCAGGGACGAGTTGACGTACATGCCGGTGCCCTTGGCCGCGGTGGGCACGGCGTTGGGATCGTGACGCTGCCACGAGGAGACCTTGAGACGGATGCCGTTGGCCACGCCATCGTCCCCGAGGTAGGTACCCCACGGCCAGGCGGCGATGGCCACGTTGACGGGGCACGGGAGTGGGTTCAGCCCCATTTCGCCGTATCCCAGGTAGACGATGGGCCGGATGTAGCACCCGTCGTCGAGATGGTTCTGCGCCACCACCTGCTTGGTCGCCGCCACCAGGTCGTCGACGGTGTAGGGCACGTCGATGAGGAACACCTTGGCGGAGGCGAAGAGCCTGCGGATGTGGTCTGTGAGGCGGAACACGGCCACACCCCCCGCCGTGGGGTAGGCGCGGATGCCCTCGAACACGCCCGAGCCGTAGTGCAGGGAGTGCGTGAGCACGTGCACGCGGGCCTCCTCCCAGTCGACGAGGGCACCGTCCTGCCAGATCTTCTCGGTCGGGGTGATGGGCACGGCTCAGAGCCTTTCTGCAATTGCGTCGCCGACGGCGACGGTGGACGGTGGAGGAGAACCCGGAGAGCCGGGGGCGCCCTCCGACAGGTAGGTGGTGACAGCCTTCGTGATGCGCTCGGCGGCGTCGGCCTCACCCAGGTGCTCGAGCATCATCGCCGCGCTGCGGATGGCGGCGAGGGGGTTGGCCGTGCCGGTGCCGGCGATGTCGTGCGCCGCCCCGTGGACCGGCTCGAACAACGAAGGCCCCGTCCGCGCCGGGTTCAAGTTGCCCGAAGCCGCGAACCCGATCCCGCCGGCCACGGCACCGGCCAGATCGGTGAGGATGTCCCCGAACAGGTTGTCGGTGACGATGACGTCGTAGCGATCGGGACGCTCCACCATGTAGATACAGGCCGCGTCCACGTGGTTGTAGTCCCGGCTCACGTCGGGGTACTCGGGACCGACCCCGTCGACGACCCGCTGCCACAGGTCGCCGGCGAAGGTGAGGACGTTGGTCTTGTGCACGAGCGTCAGGTGCCGTGCCGGGCGGCGGTCGGCGAGCTCGAAGGCGAACCGGACGCAACGCTCCACACCCATCCGCGTGTTGACCGACCCCTGTGTGGCCACCTCGTGCGGCGTGCCCTTGCGCAGGAAGCCTCCCTCTCCCGCGTATGTGCCCTCGGTGTTCTCGCGCACCACCACGAAGTCGCAGTCGGGCGCGGGGGCACCCGGCGTCCCCACGAAGGGGCGCAGATTGACGTAGAGGTCGAGCTCGAAGCGCAACCGCAGCAGCAGTCCCCGCTCCAGCAGGCCCGAGGGCACCTCGGTCGACCCGACAGGCGGCCCCACCGCGCCGAGGAGAATGGCGTCGAACGCCCGCAACTCGTCGAGCACGGCGTCGGGTAGGACGTCCCCCGTCTGCAGGTAGCGGGCGGCGCCGAGCGCGTAGTCGGTCGTGTCGAGGTGGACGCCCGCCGCGGCCACGACCTTCAAGGCCTCGGCCACCACCTCCGGGCCGATGCCGTCACCGCCGATGACGGCCACCGTGTGCTTCTTGTCCGTGCTCATGTCCTGGTCCTGGGTCGGTGCGATCCGGTGCGTGGGTACCGGCTTCGTGCGTGTGTCGGTGGGTTTCGGGCTCGTGGGCTATCCGAGCACCGGCCGGGGCCGGGAGCCCGTCCTCCCCCTGGAAATGAAAAACCGCCCACCATGTGGACGGTCGGAGAGGCGCACACCGGGATGGCGTGCGCCTATTCGATGACGATTACGGACGCGGTCGGGGCTCTCATGGGACCTTCAGTCTCCCGCGGCCCGACACCGACGTCAACCACGCTCCCCGCCCACGTCCGGGCCCGGGGTCCACCCTCCGGGCGCGCCGGCCCCGGCCCGGGCAGAACGATCCCGGCCAGGGCGCGCCGGCCCCGGCCCGGGCAGAACGATCCCGGCCCAGCCGGTACCCTTGAGGCACCGTGACCGACGAGCCCACCCATCTGACTCAGGCGACCTACGACCGCCTGCAGGCCGAGCTCGAGGACCTGACCACGCGTGGCCGGGTCGAGATCGCCCGCGCCATCGAGGCCGCCCGGGCTCTGGGGGACCTGTCGGAGAACGGCGACTACCACGCCGCCAAGGACTCCCAGGGAAAGATGGAGGCGCGCATCCGCCAGCTCCAGCGCACCCTGTCCGAGGCCGTGGTGGTCGACCACGACGCGGCGGGGAGCTCCGAGACGGTGGCGGCCGGCACCGTGGTGTCGATCCGCTACGACGGCGACGACGAGATCGAGCGCTTCCTCGTCGGCTCCATCGAGGAGCGTCATGACGAGCTCAACGTCGTCTCCCCCGGCTCGCCTCTGGGCCAGGCCCTCCTGGGCCGGGGTGCGGGTGACGTGGTCGAGTACCAGGCGCCGGGAGGCACGCTGCGGGTCGAGATCGTCAACATCGGAGCTTGACGATGGGCGACGAAGCGCAGCGCGGCGGCAACGGGGACGGCCGACCCTCCACCCTGGCCCACAAGGTGTGGGACAGGCACGTGGTGCACCGCGCCGTGGGCGAGCCAGACGTCCTGTTCATCGACCTGCACCTCGTACACGAGGTGACCTCCCCTCAGGCGTTCGAAGGACTGCGGCTCGCCGGTCGCACGGTGCGGCATCCCGAGCTCACCGTGGCCACGGCCGACCACAACGTCCCCACCAAGGACGTGGACAAACCCATCGCCGACCCGGTGTCGGCCAGACAGCTCGAGGTTCTGGCGGAAAACTGCGCCGAGTTCGGGATCACCTGCTACCCCATGGGACATGCCAATCAGGGCATCGTCCACATCATCGGCCCCGAGCTGGGACTCAGCCAGCCCGGCATGACCATCGTCTGTGGCGACAGCCACACCTCCACCCACGGCGCCTTCGGGGCCCTCGCCTTCGGCATCGGCACCTCCGAGGTCGAGCACGTCCTCGCCACCCAGACCCTGCCCCAGGAGCGTCCCGCCACCATGGCCGTGGAGGTCGACGGGGACCTCCCGCTCGGGGTGACCGCCAAGGACGTCGCTCTGGCCGTCATCGGGCGGATCGGCACCGGCGGAGGCATCGGCCACGTCATCGAGTACCGGGGTTCCACGGTGCGCGCCTTGTCGATGGAAGGCCGCATGACGCTGTGCAACATGTCCATCGAGGCGGGGGCACGGGCGGGCATGGTGGCGCCCGACGACACCACCTTCTCGTATCTCGAGGGCCGGCTCCATGCCCCGACGGGCCCGCACTGGGAGTCCGCTCTCGACGCCTGGCGGTCCCTCGTCACCGACGAAGCGGCCGTGTTCGACACGTCGGTCTCTCTCGACGCATCCACCCTCCTCCCCCACGTCACGTGGGGAACGAACCCGGCCCAGGTCGTCCCCATCGACGGATGGGTGCCGGACCCGTCCGCCCTCGTGCCGGCCGAGCGCGAGGCGGCGGCCCGGGCGCTCGAATACATGGGGCTCACCCCCGGTACCGCCGTGCGGGACGTGGCCGTGGACACCGTGTTCATCGGATCGTGCACCAACTCGCGCATCGAGGACCTGCGGTCGGCCGCCTCGGTCCTCGAAGGACGGCGCGTCCGGGACGGCATGCGGGCGCTCGTGGTACCGGGCTCGCACCGGGTGAAGGCGCAGGCCGAAGCGGAGGGACTCGACCGGGTGTTCGTCGCCGCAGGCTTCGAATGGCGCGAACCGGGCTGCTCGATGTGCCTGGCCATGAACCCGGACAAGCTGGCTCCCGGTGAGCGGTGCGCCTCGACCTCGAACCGGAACTTCGAGGGCCGTCAAGGTCGGGGCGGCCGTACCCACCTGGTCTCGCCCGCGGTCGCCGCCGCCACGGCCGTGGCAGGCCACTTCGCCACTCCGGCGGAGCTCTCGTGAGGACCTCGACATGAAGCCCGTCACGATGGTGAGCGGTCGCGCCGTGCCCCTTGACCGGTCCGATGTCGACACCGACCAGATCATCCCTTCCGATTGGCTCAAGCGCGTCGAGCGCACCGGTTTCGGCGCCGGGCTGTTCTCGGAGTGGCGAGACGCACGTGACTTCGTGCTCAACCAACCGCAGTTCGCCGGGGCCACGATCCTCGTGGCCGGACCGAACTTCGGCACCGGATCGTCGCGCGAGCACGCTGTGTGGGCCCTCATGGACTACGGCTTCGAGGCCGTGGTCTCGCCCCGCTTCGCCGACATCTTCCGCAACAACGCCACCAAGCAGGGCCTGCTTCCGGTGGAGGTCGAGGACGGGTTGGGTCGCGCCCTGCTCGAGGCTGTGGCCGCCGAACCCACCCTCGAGCTCACCATCGACGTCTCCCGCCGGACGATCGAAGCCCCGGCCGCGGGGCTGGCGGGGGCGTTCCCCCTCGACGACTTCACCCGGGAGCGGCTCCTCAACGGTTGGGACGACATCGGTCTGACCCTCCGCCACGAGGACGACATCGCCGCCTACGAGCGGGACCGGCCCGACTGGATGCCCACGGCGTCTGCCTGACGCCGCCGGGTCGGGGCCCCTCTTCGGCCACGCGCCCACGAGCACGACCGACCACGGTCGCGCCCGATCGGCAGACCGGTCGGCCGCTTCGGTTCCCCCCACCGAGATCCTCGACCGGGATCTCCGACCGAATCCCCCACGCGACGACGGACTCGGCGGCCCGTGGCGGGCGTGCATCAGAAAGAGCGCCCCGAGTTGGAGCGCGGGAGTAGGGTCCGATCCAGAAGGTCTCACAGACAGGGAGGTCGGCCCGTGCTTAGGGGTTTCAAGAACTTTCTGATGCAAGGTGAGTTGATCGTCATTGCTGTCGGCCTGGTGGTGGCGCTCGCGTTCAGCACGCTCATCAAGGCGTTCACCGACTCGGTCATCACGCCGTTGGTCAATGCGGCCGAGGGTGGGGGGAAGACGTCTGAAGGTTTGGGATGGACCCTCAACGGCCAGCGAATCGACCTGGGTTCGTTCATTTCGGCCATCGTCTACTTCCTCATCTTCATGGCGGTGATCTACTTCGTCCTCGTTGTTCCCTACCGTTCGTACATGGCGAGGCGCGGGACAACTGTCTTCGGTCCTCCGGCAGACACCAAGACCTGTCCGGAGTGCCTCTCCGACGGCCTGCCCCTGGCGGCGAGAAAGTGCAGCCACTGCGCCAGTCCGCAGCCCACCACCTGAGAATCCTGTTGACCCGCCGAACCTGTGACCTGTCCGAAGGCGCGGCGACGGTGTGAAGGTCGGTGGAGGCCACCTACAGAGCGCACCGCCGGATGGTCACGGTCCGATCTCGACCTCGCGCTCCTCGTTGCGGGCCCTGATGCGCACGAGGCGGTTGACGGCGGCCAGGTAGGCCCGCGCTGACGCCTCGACCACGTCGGTGGACACGCCCGCGGCCCGACACCTTCAGCCCGTCGTCCTCGAGCTGGACGACGACGTCGCCGAGCGCGTCCACGCCGCCTGTCACCGAGGACACGTTGAACCCGATGAGCCTGGACTCGACCCCGGTCGCCGATCGGATGGCCGTGCACGCTGCGTCGATCATGCCGTTGCCCTCGGCCGACGCCTCGACCTTGTCCCCGGACCTGCTGACCACCACGCGGGCCCGTGGCATGCCAACCGTGCCACCTGCCACCTCGAGCGCCTCGAGCTGGAACCCCTCCACCAGATCCTGGCCGAGCTCCTCGGCCACGATGGCCTCGAGATCGGCCTCGGTGATCTCGACCTTGCGGTCGGCGAACTCCTTGAAGCGGGCGAAGGCCTGGTTCGAGCCCGTCTCCCTGGATGTGGATGCCCATCTTCTCGAGCGTGTCGGCGAAGGCGTGGCGACCAGAGTGCTTGCCCAGGACGATCTGGCGACCCACCTGGCCCACGGTGGCGGCGTCGATGATCTCGTAGGTGGAACGGTCGGCCAGGACGCCGTGCTGATGGATGCCCGACTCGTGGGCGAAGGCGTTGCGCCCCACCACCGCCTTGTTGTACTGCACGGGGTAGCCGGTGAGCCGGGCGACGAGACGAGAGGCGCGGGCCAGCTCTTCGGTGCGGACCGTGGTGGTCACGCCCGGGAACTGGTCGGATCGGATCTTCAGCGCCATGACCACCTCTTCGAGCGCGGCGTTGCCGGCCCGCTCGCCCAGGCCGTTCACGCACACCTCGACCTGGCGCGCGCCGGCCTGCACCCCGGCCAGGGTGTTCGCCGTGGCGAGCCCGAGATCGTTGTGGCAGTGGGTGGAGAGGATGTAGTCGCCGGGCACCTGCTTGCGGATGTGCTGGAGGAGGGCGCCGAAGTCCCAGGGGATGCCGTAGCCCACGGTGTCGGGGATGTTGAGCGTCGTGGCCCCGGCCTCGACCGCGGCGACCAGGACCTCGAGCATGAAGTCCATGGGGCGTCCGGGTGGCGTCCTGGGGGCTGAACTCGACGTCGTCGGTGTGCTCGCGGGCCCGTGCCACCCCTCCGCTCGTCTCGGCCAGCACCTGGGCCTCGGGTCATCTTGAGCATGTGCTCCATGTGCTGGGGGCTGGTCGAGATGAACACGTGGATGCGGGCCCGGTCGGCGTCGCGCAGCGCGTCCCAGCACCGGTCGACGTCGGAGAGCTGGGTGCGCGACAAGCCGCAGATGGCCGGCGCGTCGGGCTGGTGCCCACGCGAGCGGGCGATGGCCTGCACGGCCTCGAAGTCGCCCTGGCTGGCCACCGGGAAGCCGGCCTCGATGTAGTCGACCCCAACCCTGGCCAGCTGTTCGGCGATCTCGAGCTTCTCGGCCGCGTCGAGGGAGATCCCCGGCGACTGCTCGCCGTCGCGCAGCGTCGTGTCGAAGACGATGAGGTGCCCGGGGTCGGCGCTCGGTGCGCCTGACGGCCGGGGGGCGGGGGAAGGCGTCGCCGACGCTGCGGCGCTGCGGGGGGGCTTCTTGCTCATCGCCATGTCCTCACTCTCGTCACGTTCGGGTGCTGCTGTGCTGTGTCGTGCTGCTGTGCTGTGTCGTGCTGCTGCCCTGTGTCGTGCTGCTGCCCTGTGTCGTGCTGCTGCCCTGTGTCGTGCTGCTGTGCTCGGCCGTGCTGCTGTGCTCGGCCGTGCTGCTGTGCTCGTCGGGGTTTGGGGTCGATGGTGGGCCGGTGCTGCGGTCGTGCTGTCGAATGGGCTGTGCGCTGCCAAGAAGAAACCCCCTGGCCTGAGGCACAGGGGGCGGATCGGCGAGCGCGATGGGGCGCTCGCCGTCAGGTAAGAAGCAGGGTGTGGTTGTGGAGGGACGTGCGCATCACCTCCCCATGGTGGCAAAGGATTGGGCCCGGGTCAAGGACACCCCGGGAGGCGAGCCGACCTGTGGATGGCGATCTACGCTCCGGGACATGAGAAGCGTCACCCGCGGGATCGGTCGGCTCGTGCTCCGGGCCGGCGTCGCCGCCGCCGTCGTGGCGGTGGGTCGGGCGGCGCTGGGCCGGCTGACCAGGACTCCGGGGGAGAGTCCCAGGGGGGGCAGCTTCGACACGTGGCCACCGGTCCCTTCGGCCCCCCGACGCCAGCCGCCGAACGGCTCGACCCTCTCCGTCGACAGCTGACGCTCGGGCAGGGCGGTCGGCGGGTCGTCGTCTGCGGTGCCGCCCGTGTGCCGCCGGTGCCGCCCGTGTGCCGCCGGTGCCGCCCGTGTGCCGCCGGTGCCGCCCGTGTGCCCGGCACCACCGGTGCGACCGGAACCACCGGTGCCGCGTGCCACGCCCTCGATCCGGCCTGACCTCGGCAGCCCGGCACGCCCACGATCGGCGGGGGCCCCAACGCGGGGACGACGCGGGGACGACGCCCCTGCGGGTTAAAGTCCGAGCGCCGAGCGACGTCGGGGCGATCGCGCCCAACGCAGGGGGGCGACCCGGGGTGACGAGACCACTCGAACGAGCGAGCTACCGGCTCACCTTCGTCACCCTCCTCCTCGGGGTGACCGCCTACTCGCTGCTGCAGTCGCTCGTGATCCCGGCCCTGCCCACCATCCAGCACGCGCTCCACACCTCGCAGAACACGGTCACCTGGGTCGTGACCGTGTACCTGCTGTCCGCGTCGATCTTCACGCCCATCATGGGCCGCATCGGCGACATGGTGGGGAAGGAGCGCATGCTGGTCGCCACGCTGGCCGCGCTGGCGGCCGGCTCGGCTCGTGGCGGGCCTCGCCCATTCGATCGGCGTCCTCATCGTCGGTCGGGCCATCCAGGGAATCGGTGGAGGGGTTCTGCCGCTGTCCTTCGGCATCATCCGCGACGAGTTCCCCGTAGCCAAGGTTCCCACCGGCGTCGGGATCATCGCCGCCCTGACGGCGGTCGGCGGAGGCATCGGCCTGGTCATCGCCGGCCCGATCATCCTGCATCTCGACTTCCACTGGCTGTTCTGGATCCCCCTGGTGATCATCCTGATCGCCACGCTCTGCGCCCAGCTCTTCGTCCCGGAGTCCCCTGTCCGCACGCCCGGGCCGCGTCAGCTGGACTGCGGCCGTCCTGCTGTCGGGGTGGCTCGTCGCCCTGCTCCTCGGTGTGAGCGAGGCACCGAGCTGGGGGTGGGGCTCGCTCCGAGCGTGCTCGGCCTCTTCGCTCTGGCGGTGCTCCTGGCCGCCGCCTGGGTGCGCGGTCGAGCTGCGGTCGCGCCAGCCGCTCATCGACATGCACATGATGCGCGTGCCGGCGGTATGGACGAACAACGTGGTGGCGTTCCTCTTCGGCGTGGGGATGTACTCGGCGATGGCGTTCCTGCCCGAGTTCCTCCAGACGCCGACCTCGGCCGGCTACGGCTTCGGCGCGAGCATGGTCGCAGTCCGGCCTGTTCCTGTTGCCGCTCACCGCCGCCATGTTCATCTTCGGGCTCCTGGCCGGGAGGATCGCCGCCATGGTCGGATCGAAGGCGGCGCTCGTGGTCGGGGCGATCGTGTCGTGCGCGGCACTACGTCAACCTGCCCTCGCCCACAGCCACCGTTGGGAGATCTACCTGGCGAGCACCCTCCTGGGCGTCGGGACTCGGACTGGCGTTCTCGGCGATGTCGAACCTGATCGTCCACGCCGTGCCGCCGGCCCAGACCGGCGTGGCCAGCGGCATGAACGCCAACATCCGGACCATCGGCGGCGCGGTGGGGCGGCGGTGATGTCGAGCATCGTGACGTCGACGCTCCTTCGCAGTGGACGGCCGGCCGAGTCCGGCTACACCGACGGTTTCCTCTTCCTCGCCGCCGTGACGCTGGCGGCGGTCGTCGCCACGCTGTTCATACCCGGCCGCCACGGACGTCGCCGAGGACCGGCGAGGAGCACATGGCGCATGCCGAGCTGGCGATCATCGCCGGAGGCACCGTCACCGAAGGGTGATCGCAGCCCCGGTCAGCGGATCTCCGCCCGGGGACGCACGGCGATGGTCACGCGAGGAGGCGCACAGGCGGCGTCGTCGTCGCGCATCTCGACGTCCCACACCCAGCTCGTCCGGCCCCTGTGGATCGCCACCGCCGTGCCGTGGACGGTCCCCTTGGTGATCGGTCGGAGGAAGCTCGTGTTGTTCGACATGCCGAGCGCTCCCCCTCCCGTGGCGTAGACACCATGGGCGGTCCCCGTCGAGGCGAGCGTCTCTGCGATGGCCGCGTAGACGCCGCCGTGGATCATGCCCAGCGGCTGGCACACGTGGGGCTCACCGGGAGATGACCCGAGCAACGACCGATCTCGTCGCTCTCGTGGACGACGAACCCGATGGAGCCGTCGAAGGAGGACTCGACGGGGACGCGGAGGTCGTAGGGCTTCGAATCGCTCATTCCCCGACGTTACCGTCGGTCACGGTGACAGGGCGTTACCGTCGGTCACGGTGACAGGGCGTTTCCGTCACCGCCACAGGACAGGGAAGGCCGAATGGTGACCGGCCAGGCCCTTCAGTGTCAACGCCCGCGCCTCTCCCACGGGGAAGGCGCCACCGAGGGCTTCCTGGACCGTCTGCGAAGCCAGGATCTCCCCACCCGACGCGGCGCTCGATATCCGAGCGGCGATGACGACGGTGCGACCGAAGAAGTCCCCTCCTTCGACCTTGGCGTTGCCGTTGTGCATGCCGACGCGCGACGGCCATGGGGACCCCCTCCCACCCCGAGCTCAAAGAGCGCTGGATCGCCACCGCACAGGCTGCGGCCGATCCCGCGGCCGAGAAGGCGAGCATGAACCCGTCGCCCTGGCCCTTCACAACCGTGCCCCCGAACAGCCCGGTCTGCTGCCGCACCACACCGTCGTGCCAGTCGAGCAGCTCGAGCCAACGCGGCTCGCCGAGCGATTCCATGAGCGCCGTGGATCCCTCGATGTCGGTGAACACGATCGTGACCGTGCCGTCGGGTGCCATGGCCATGGTGGGCGGCGGCTCGTCCTGGACCATGGTCAGGATCTCCTCGACGGCGGTGGTGAGACCCACGCCCAGCGATTCCTCGTTGGCGACGGGCATGGAGATGTGCCAGTGCACGATGCGCCAGTGCGCACCCTCCTCGCGCACCACGAGCGTCGATCTGGTCGTGATCGACGGCATCCCATCGATCTCCATGACGGCCCGGCTCACGACCCACCCGACCGAGCCCTCCTTCCAGGCGTCGATCTCGTGGACGGCGAAGTGGACCGGGGGCATCTCCGAGAACTGGACCCGGATGAGGGCGGAGATGGTGTCGCTGCCGACCCACCACTCGTCCGGCGCGGTCCCGATGACCGACGTCCCCGGCTGGCGCGAAGATGCCGTCCATGAACGTCTCGGTGTCGTGGGTGTCGAACGACCGGTACATGCGCTCCATCAGCACCGTGAGCTCCGGGGCCGGTTCCATCGGCACACAGTATGCGCCTCACCCCTTCCCGGCAGGGGTCAGAGCGCGAACGGTGCCGAGCACGCGGCAACCCCGCTTGGCTGTCGCCACCACCACCGGGGAGCGGGGGTCCGGCGCTCCGGATGCCCCGAAGAGATAGACGAGCGCCGGGGTCCGGCCCACCGTGGCGGTGGCCAGGCGCTCGGGAGCCCGTCCCCCGCCCGCCGCCGCCGCGGCGCGGGCTACGCACGCTTGGAAGGCCGACCTAGCCGAGGTTGTCGCCCTCGTGCCCGGCCTCTCGATGGACGGAACCCGGGATCGCAGCGCGCCGATGGAGCGGACCGGACCCAGTGCCACCGCTCCGCGGGAGATGCTCGTCCCCAGCCCGGGTGCTGCGGCAGGAGCACCGGCTCCGGGAGTCAGGGGTGCGCCCTCGGCAGTGGGAGGCACGCCCGTGGCGGAACCCGGTGCGCCCGTCGTGCCTGGAACGGCAGCTGACCCCGGAACGGCGGTTGGGCCGGCGGGCGGGCTACCGCTGCTCGACCCTTCTCCCGTGGCGGTGCCGGTCGCCCCCGGCGCAACGGGGGCCTGTGCGGAGCCCGGCCCCGACAGGCCCTGCTGCGGCGTCGGCGTCACGCCGGGCCGGCTGGAAGCGTGAGACCGCGACGTGCCGGTGGCGCTCCGGTCGGACGTGGTGGTGGAGTGCGACAGCGCCAAGGGGATGGCCACGGCGCCGGCCAGGACCACGACGACGGCCGCCGCCCCGGCGAGCACCCGGGGGCGTCGCAGCGCCCAGCTGGAACCGACGCCCGTCCGGACGGACCGTGGTGCCACGGTTTCATCCACCGAGCGCAGGACGTCGGCCACGGCGGCGGCCCGCAGCGACTCGGAGACGGGGGCCACGGGGGTCCGGACGAGGTCCCTGGCCCCCGCCAGGGCCTCGAGCCGTTGCCGGCAGGCCACACAGCCCACCAGGTGGTCCGGGCCCGAACCGGGGAGCGGGTCGGGGACCTCGGCTCGCGCCGTCGCACCGTCGAGCCGCTCCGACAGCTGCTCGTCCGTGAGGTGCGGTCCGGTCATGGCGTGTGCTCTTCCTGGTCGGTGGCGGGCTGGTCGGTGGCGGGCTGGTCGGTGGCGGGCTGGCCGGTGGAGGGCTGGCCGGTGGCGGGCTCACCTGGCTCCGCTCGGTGAGATGTCCTGTTGGATTCGACGCCGGGACCCCCGTGGCGGTTCCCGGCACCGGCCCATTCCGCCAAGGCGGCACGGCCCCGGGCGATGCGCGAGCGCACCGTGCCGACCGGGACATCGAGGATCTCGGCGATCTCCTCGTAGGGGAGATCGCAGACGTCGCGCGAGCACCACCGCCGTGCGGAACTCGACCGGCAGCCCCCGAAGAGCGGCGTCGACGTCCACTCGGGCCGTTGCCATGTCGGCCGGGTCCCGGTCCCCGAACCCCTGGCCGCTCAGGACCGTCCCCCCGGGCGGGATGGCGTCGAGGTCCGGCCCCGCGTCGCCGTCGCGGCCGCCACCGCCATCGCCTCGTCCACCGTGTCCGACACGGCCGCCTCCCCCGCTCTCCGCCCTGCCGCCGCCGCGGACGAACCCGACCACGGGACGGCGCCGACGGCGGCGCAGCTCGTCGATGCACGTGTTGGTGGCGATCCGGTAGAGCCAGGTGCCGAAGGATGAGCGGCCGTCGAAGCGGCCGAGCGCCTTGACCGCGGCCAGCAGGGCGTCCTGGGTGGCGTCGAGGGCGTCGGCGTCGTTGCCGAGCATCCGCCGGCACAGGGCGTGCACACGGTCGTAGTGGGTCGTCAGAAGGACCTCGAGCGCGGCGCGGTCACCACCCCGCGCCGCCTCCACGACGTCCCTGTCACTCTGGGGTGCCGGGTGGGGATCGCTGCCGATCCCCGAAGGCTAATGCCCGTCCCGGGACGCCGGACGGCTCAGACGCAGGTGATCCGGTGGATGTCGAGGATGCCCTCCGTGCCGCGGAGGCGATCGAAGGCGTCGTCGGGGATGGCCTTGTCGGTGGACAGCACCATGAGCGCGGTCCCCTCGGTGCGCGAGGGATCGACGTCCATCGAAGAGATCGACACGTTCGCCTCTCCGAGCACCGTTCCGACCACGCCGATCATGCCCGGGCGGTCGTCGTTGCGCACGACGAGCATGTGCTCGGCCGGTGGCACCTCGACGGCGTGGTCGTCCACGAGGACGATGCGGGCCTCGGCGCGGCGCCCGAGAGCGTTCCGGCGATCGAATGCGAGGGAGACCGCATGGTGATCAGGTTCGACGTAGTCACGGGCGGTGGAGGTGGACGACTCGCGCAACTCGAGGCCGCGCTCCGTCGGCCAGCTGGGGGGCGTTGACGTAGGACACGGGCTCCTCGGTGCCGGCCGAGAAGATCCCCTTCAGCGCAGCGAGGGTCAGGATCGCACGTATTGGCCTCGGCCAGGCCTCCCTGGTACTCGACGTCGAGGCGCTCGGGGAGCCCGTCGTTGAGGCAGGCGAAGCACCGGCCGAACTCTTCGGCCAAGCGCAGGAAGGGCCGGACCGTCTCCGACACCCTCGAAGCGGCCACGTTGACGGCGAAGGGGACGAAGTCGCCGGCGAGCGCCAGAATGACCTGCTCGGCGATGGTGCACGCCCGCCTTGTCCTGAGCCTCGGCCGTGGACGCGCCCAGGTGGGGGGTCACGACCACCCCGGGCAGCGCGAAGAGGGGCGAGTCCGTGCACGGCTCGGTGGCGAAGACGTCGATGGCGGCACCGCCGACCGTCCCTCGACCGAATGGCGTCGGCGAGCGCCTCTTCGTCGACGATGCCACCGCGCGCCGCATTCACGATGCGGAGGCCGGGCTTGGCCTTGGCCAGGAGCTCGGCGTTGAAGAGCCCGGCCGTGTCGGCCGACTTGGGCAGATGGATGGTCATGAAGTCGGACTCGGCCACGAGCTCCTCGAGGGTGAGCAGCTCCACCCCCATGTGGCGGGCCCGGTCGGCGGCCACGTAGGGGTCGTAGGCGCACAGCCGCATGCCGAAGGCGAGGGCCCGCTGGGCCACCAGGGCCCCGATGCGACCGAGGCCCACGACCCCGAGCGTCTTGCCGTGCAACTCCACGCCCTCCCACTTCGAGCGCTCCCATTTCCCGGCCACCAACGAGGCGTGGGCCTGGGGGATGTTGCGGGCCTGGGCCAGCAGCAGCGCCATGGCGTGCTCGGCCGCCGACAGGATGTTCGACTCGGGGGCGTTCACCACCATGACACCGCGGCGGGTGGCCGCCTCCACGTCCACGTTGTCGAGCCCGATGCCGGCCCGGCCCACCACGGCCAGATCGCGTCCCCGCCTCGAGGACGTCGGCGGTCACCTGGGTGGCCGAGCGGACGATCAGGGCGTGGGCGCCGGGGAGACGCCGAGCAGCTGCCTCGGGGCTGAGTTCCAGCTGGACGTCGACCTCGTGCCCGGCGTCGGCCAGCAAGGCCTCGAGGCCCGCGCTCGGCCAGCTTCTCGGTGACAAGTACCCGTGCCATCTGTCGCTATCCCTCCTCGTCGCGTGATACTCGTGCCGATCCTGACGCCGGTGCGGTGCGGTCGGTGGCGCTACTCGGCCGTGGCGAACAGCGCGCGAGACGGGCGACGCCCTCGGCGATGTCGTCGTCGCCGAGGGCGTAGGACATCGGAGGTAGCCGGGGGCGCCGAAGGCCTCCCCCGACACCACGGCCACCTTGGCCTCGTCGATGGCCACCTGGGCCAGCTCAGCGTCGACGACACGGGCCGCCCGGCGAGCTCGCGCCCCAGCAGGCCCGCACCGAGGGAAAGGCGTAGAAGGCCCCTTCGGGCTCGACGCAGGTGACGCCGTCGCACTCGTTCAGCATGCGGTGGATCGTCACGGCGTCGGCGGTCGAAGGCGGCCCGCATGGCCTGGCCACCGTCCAGGCACCCGTGAGGGCGGCCAGGGCGGCGCGCTGGGCGACGTTCGACACGTTGGAGGTGGCGTGGGACTGCAGGTTGGCGGCCGCCTCGGTGACGTCGGGGGGGCGATCAGCCACCCCACCCGCCAGCCGGTCATGGCGTAGGTCTTGGCCACGCCGTTGATGACGACGCAGCGGTCGGCGAGCTCGGGCACCTCGACGGGGATGGAGGTGAAGCGTCGGCGCCCCGTAGACGAGGTGCTCGTAGATCTCGTCGGTCACCACCCACAGGCCGTGCTCGGCCGCCCAGCGGCCGATGGCGGCCACGTCCTCCGGGGCGACACGGCCCCGGTCGGGTTGTTGGGCGAGACGAAGAGCAGGATCTTGGTGGCCGTCGTCCGGGCCGCTTCGAGCGACTCCACGGTCAGATGGAAGCCGGTCGTCCTCGCGGTGGGGACGTCGACCGGCACGCCACCGGCCAGGGTGATGGCCTCGGGGTAGGTGGTCCAGTAGGGGGCGGGGACGAGGACCTCGTCACCCGGGTCGCACAGGGTGGCGAAGGCTTCGTACACGGCCTGCTTGGCCCCGTTGGTCACGAGGACCTGGGAGGCCGGCGACCTCGTAGCCCGAGTCGCGCCGGGTCTTGGCCGCGACCGCCTCGCTCAGCGCGGGCAGGCCCGCCGTGGGCGTGTAGTGGTGGTTGGCCGGGACGCGGCAGGCAGCCACGGCCGCCTCCACGATGGCGGCCGGCGTGGGGAAGTCGGGCTCGCCGGCCCCGAAACCGATGACGTCCTCCCCGGCCGCCCGCAGGGCCTTCGCCTTGGCGTCGACGGCCAGCGTGGCCGAGGGGGCGACGGCCGCCATGCGGGCCGATACCCGCGCGGCTGGGTCGCGGCGGCGCCCGGGAGCCTGCCGGGAGTGGTTTCGTGGACCGGCGACATGGCTGCCATGCTTGCACACGTGACGAGCGCCCCTGACACCGCCGACAGCCCTCCGACATCCGCATCCCCGACGGCCTCAAACCCTCCGACGGGCGATTCGGCAGCGGGCCGTCCAAGGTCCGCCCCGAGCAGGTGGAGGCCCTGGCCGAGGCCGCCCCCACCTACCTGGGCACCAGCCACCGCCAGAAGACGGTCAAGTCGGTGGTGGGCCGGCTGCGGCGGGCCTGCCGACCTCTTCGGGCTCCCCGACGGCTACGAGGTGGTCCTCGGCAACGGGGGCACCACCTGCTTCTGGGACATCGCCACCTTCGGCCTCATCGAGCGGCGGAGCCAGCACCTGTCGTTCGGCGAGTTCTCCTCCAAGTTCGCCGCCGCCGCCCGCGCCGCCCCCCACCTGGACGACCCTGGATCATCGAATCGGAGACCGGCACCCACCCGAGGCGGTGGCCGACGCCGAGATCGACCTCTACGCCCTGACCCACAACGAGACCTCGACCGGCGTGGCCATGGCCATCCGCCGCCCGGCGGGGCGGAGCCGACGGCGGCCTGGTGGCGGTGGACGCCACCTCGGCCGCCGGCGGCATGCGGGTCGACCCCGCCCAGTTCGACGCCTACTACTTCGCCCCCCAGAAGTGCTTCGCCGCCGACGGGGGGCTGTGGATGGCGCTGCTCTCCCCCGCCGCCCTCGACCGGGTGGCACGCTGGCCGGCGGCGGGCGGTGGGTCCCGGCCTTCTTCGATCTGAAGACCGCCGTCGACAACTCCAAGTCGGACCAGACCTACAACACGCCGGCGCTGGCCACGCTGCTCCTTTCGCCGAACAGGTCGAGTGGATGACGCCGGCGGCGGCCTGGAGTGGACGGCGGGCCGCTGCGACCGGTCGGCGGAGATCCTCTACACCTGGGCCGAGCAGTCGGACTTCGCCATGCCCTTCGTGGGCAAGGACTCCGAGCGCAGTCACGTGGTGGGCACGATCGACTTCATCGACGCCGTCGACGCCACGGCCGTGGCCAAGGTGCTGCGGGCCAACGGGATCGTCGACACCGAGCCCTACCGCAAGCTCGGCCGCAACCAGCTGCGCATCGCCATGTTCCCGGCCATCGACCCCGACGACGTCGCCGCCCTGTGCGCCTGCGTCAACTACGTGGTGGGCGCTCTCGCCTCCTGAAGAACCCCCTGGGGATCCCGGCGGAGACCGTGGGGAGCCCTGACGAGCCTCCGGAGGGAGCCGACGGGGACGAGCGAACCGGCGGGCGCCGGCCCGGTTCGACGGGCGGCCCCGGCCGGCGGCCGCGTGGTGGGCCCGACCGGTCGACCGGGCGGACACCGTCAGGTGGCCGGGCTCACCGAGCTCATGTTGAAGTCGGCCACCCGTAACGCAGGCATGGCCGTCCGGTTCATCCACTCGCCCCACTCGCCGACAGGGCCCGCTCGGTGCGTCCCGCCTCGACGGTGCGGGCCAGCACGTCGAGCGGGCTCTCGTTGAAGCGGAAGTTGTTGACGGCCCCCACGACCTCGCCCCGCTCGACCAGGTAGACGCCGTCGCGGGTGAGTCCGGTGAGCAACAGCGTCACGGGATCGACCTCCCGGATGTACCACAGGCAGGTGAGCAGGAGCCCCCGTTCGGTGCCGGCGATCAGCTCGTCGAGCGTGGCCGTGGCCCCCGGCAGGGTGAGCACGAGATTGCCGACCGGCGGCGCGGCCCGCACCCCGGCCCGCTCGGCCCCGGCCCGGTGGTAGCGGAGCCGCTGGAGCTCCCCTCCCCCGATCCAGTCCGTGGCGTCCACACCGAGCCCGTTGTCGAAGACCGACACGTCCGACCCCGAGGCCCCCGTGGCGAAAAAGGGCGCGCGCGCGAGCCCCGGCGCGGCGGGATCGCCGCGCAGGTCGAAGGGAAGCGGGCACAACCGCTCGCCCAGCCGGGTGCCGCCCCCGGGGGCCGAGAACGGGCTCCGGCCCTCTTCTGGCGTCCCGGCCCGACATGGCCTCGGACAGCGCCACCATGAGATCAGCGGTGGCATCGGGGGGAAGCAGGACCTCGTAGCGCCCGGCCGGCAGCTCCACCCGCCGCGCCGCCCACGCCAGGCGGCGCTCCAGCGCCTGCTCGAAGGCGAGGATGTCGACGTCGTCGAAAGTGGACGTGCCCGCTCCCGCCCACACCGAGCGTGTGCCGGCGGCGTCCGGGCCACGAGCTCGGCCGTGCCCGCCGGCTGGACGTGTCGCAACCGCACACCGGTGCTCGTTCCCAGGTACGTCGATCGACCCCGTGGGTGACGAACCCCGACAGCAGGTTCCCGGCCGAGCGGGCCCGGTCGAAGGCGCCGGCCAGCCCCGACACCACCCCGTGCAGGACGCCAGGCGAGGTCGGAACGGGGGCCTCCGAGAAGGTGTCCGTCCGGGGCGACGCGTCGGGGGAGACCAGGGGAGCCGCATCCTCCGCCGGGGCGGCCCGGGCCGCCTCGGCCTCGCTGGCGCGCACCAGCCCCTCCTCACGTCCACGTCACCGCTGGCGCTCGCCACGCCACGGCGGTGGGCGCCGCCCCCGGACCCGCAGGGCCGGCACCCGCACCCATGCGCCGGCACCCGATGCGCCGGCAACGGTGGTGCGGAAGGTGACGACAGCCACGCGGCGCGACCGGCGCACCCCGTTGGTGGTGGTGGTGTTGTTGGCGAAGCGGACCTCGGCCTGGCTCAGGTCCTCCACCAGCACCACGCAGCCATCGGCCCGGCTGGCGGCGAGCGCCCGCTCGACGATCTCCTGGGGGGGCGCCAACCCCCCTTCGACGGAGCCGGCGGGTGTGGGGGGCGACGTGCTCACCGTGCCGCCTCCTCACGGGTGTTCAGGATCCGGATACCCCTGAACAGCGCCGAGGGACAGCCCGTGGCTGACGGGCGCCACCTGCCCGGGCTGGCCCTTGCCGCAATTGAACGCCCCGCCCAGCACGTAGGTGGCGGGGCCGCCCACCGCTTCGAGCGATCCCCAGAATTCGTGGTCTGCGCCTGGTACGCCACGTCCTTCACCTGGCCGGCCAGCCTGCCCCCCTCCACCTTGTAGAAGCGCTGGCCCGTGAACTGGAAGTTGTAGCGCTGCATGTCGATGGACCAGCTCTTGTCGCCCACCACGTAGATGCCCCGCTCCATCCCGGCCAGCAGGTCGGCGGTGCTCGGCCCCGGACCCGGGCCGGGCGCGGGCTGCAGCGACACGTTGGCCATGCGCTGGATGGGCACGTGCAGGGGCGAGTCGGCGAAGGCGCACCCGTTGGAGCGGGCGAACCCGTTCTCGGCCGCCATGCGCCGGTCGAGCTGGTAGCCCACGAGCACGCCGCCGCGGACGATGTCGAAGGACTGCGCAGCCACCCCCTCGTCGTCCCACCCCACCGAGGCCAGGCCGTGGGGGGTGGTGCGGTCCCCGGTCACGTGCATCACCGGCGACCCGTAGGCCAGGGTCCCGAGCTTGTCGAAGGTGGCGAAGGAGGTGCCGGCGTACGCCGCCTCGTACCCGAGGGCCCGGTCGAGCTCGGTGGCGTGGCCCACCGACTCGTGGATGGTGAGCCACAGGTTGGACGGGTCGACGACGAGGTCGTAGGAGCCCGGCTCGACCGAGGGGGCCGCCATCTTCTCGGCCAGGAGCACGGGCAGCTCGGCGAGCTCGGCGTCCCAGTCCCACCCCTCGCCCGCCGTGTACTCCCAGCCCCGGCCCACGGGCGGGGCCAGGGTCCGCATCGACTCGAAGGACCCCGATCCGCCGTCCACCCCGGCCACCTCGACCAGGGGGTGGATGCGCACCCGGCGCTGCGTCGTGACGGTGCCCGACAGATCGGCGTAGTGCTTGTCCTCCACCACCGCCAGGACACGAGGGCCGAGCACGTGGTCGACCGACGGGGCGGCGAGCAGGCGCCGGCTCCAGTCCTCGAGGAGCGCCACCTTGTCGGCCAGGGGGACGGTTGAGGGATCGACCCCGTAGGGGGAGGTGAGTGCCGCTCCCCCCCGGCCGGCCCGCCCGCCGGTTCCCCGGCCAGCTCGACGGGTGTGCGCAGGGCCACCGACGTGTCGTCGGCGAGCTCGACGGCCGCGTCGGCCAGGGCGGCGGCGGCGTCGGGGTGGACGTCGACGGTGGCGGCGAAGCCGATCAGTCCCGACGATGGACCTGCAGCCCCACCCCGATCTCGGTGTCGTCGACGGTGGTCTCGACGTGCCCGTCGCGTAGGGCCACGAACTGCGAGCGGATGCGCTCCACCCGAACCTCGGCGTGGCTGCACCCCAGGGCGGCCGCCCGGGCCAGCGCCGCCTCGCGGACCGCGGCGAGAGGCAGCCCGTCCAGGGGACCCGGCTGAGCTCGACGGGCGCGCTCTTCGCGTCGGACGCCGAGGGTGCTCAGCCGGCCCGACGTGCCCGGCCCGCTCCGACCCGCCGCCGACGCCGCTCAGCCGCCCGAGACGTCCTGGACGCGCTGCTTGCCGGCGCGCTGATGAAGGGCATCATGGCGCGCAGCTCGGCACCCACCTTCTCGATCGGGTGGGCGGCGCCGCTCGGCCGCAGCTCCTCGAAGCGGGCCCGGCCCGGCCCGGTTCTCGGCGATCCACTCCTCGGCGAAGGCGCCCGACCGGATGTCGTCGAGGATCTGTCGCATCTCGGCCGCGGACGTGCTCGTCGATGACCCGGGGGCCCCGGGTGAGGTCGCCGTACTCGGCGGTGTCGGAGATCGAGTACCGCATGCCGGCGATGCCCTGCTCGTACATGAGGTCGACGATCAGCTTGAGCTCGTGGAGGCACTCGAAGTAGGCCGACTCGGGCTGGTAGCCCGGCCTTGACCAGGGTCTCGAAGCCGGCCGTGCACCAGCGAGGTGAGGCCCCCGCAGAGCACGACCTGCTCGCCGAAGAGGTCGGTCTCGGTCTCCTCCTCGAAGGTGGTGTCGAGCACCCCGGCCCGGGTGGCGCCGAGCGCGTGGGCGTAGGACAGGGCCAGGTCGTGGGCCTTGCCGGTGGCGTCCTGGTGCACGGCGATGAGCGAGGGGACCCCCCCCCCCTCGGTGTAGGTGCGGCGCACCAGGTGACCGGGTCCCTTGGGGGCCACCATGGCCACGTCGACGCCCTCGGGCGGGACGATCTGGCCGAAGCGGATGTTGAAGCCGTGGGCGAACAAGAGGGCGTCGCCCTGGCGCAGGTGGGGGGCGATCTCGGCGTCGTAGACCGCCTCCTGCTCGGTGTCGGGCAGGAGGATCATGATGAGGTCGGCCTCCGCGGCCGCCTGGGCGACCGGCAGCACCCGCAGCCCGGCCTCCTCGGCCTTGCGCGCGAGGCCGACCCCTCGCGCAGGCCCACCCGGACGTCGACGCCGGACTCGGAGAGGTTGAGGGCGTGGGCGTGGCCCTGGGAGCCGTAGCCGATGATGGCGACCTTGCGCCCCTGGATCAGGCTCGGGTCGGCGTCGGACTCGTAGTACAGCTTGGCCATGGTGCTCGTCTCCCTGGTGTCGTCGTCGGTCAGCCGGCGCGGTCGCCGGCGACGGGTCTGGCCGGGCGGCGCCGGGCTCAGCTTAGGCAGGGCCACCCGGCCGGTCCGCTGGAGCTCGACCACGCCGAAGGGGCGAGCAGGCCCTCGAAGTCGTCGATGCTGCTCGGGGCGGCCGGCCAGCATCACGGTCATCTGGTCGCTGCCCACGTCGACGACCTTGCCGCCGAACACCCCCACCAGCTGGATGACCTGGGCGCGCTCGGCCGGGCCGGCCTCCACCGTGGCGAGCAGCAGCTCGCGCTCGATGGCGCCTCGGGGGCGAGCTGGGTGATCGAGACCACGTTGACCAGCTTGTCGAGCTGCTTGACGATCTGCTCCAGCGGGGCGGACTCCACGTCGACCACGATGGTGATGCGGCTGAACCGCTCGTCGTCGGTGGGGGCCACGGCCAGCGAGAAGATGTTGAACCCCCGCCGGCTGAAGAGGCCGGCCACCCGGGCCAGGACCCCGGCCTTGTTCTCGACCAGGAGCGGTGACGATGTGGTGCGCGCGGCGGCGCCGGCGGTGCCGACGGGGCTCATCGCCCGCCCTCCTGGCTCGGGGCGCGACGACGATGGCGTCGTTGGAGGCGCCGGCGGGCACCATCGGGAACACCTTCTCGAAGGCGTCGGTGCGGAAGTCGATGACCACGGGGCGGTCGTCGATGCCGTTGGCCTTCTCGATGGCCGGCGCCACCTCCTCGGCCGACTCGGCCTTGAGGCCGACGCACCCCATGGCCTCGGCCCACTTCACGTAGTCGGGCAGGTCGGGCGAGAGGTAGACCTCCGAGTAGCGCTCCTCGTAGAACAGCTCCTGCCACTGGCGCACCATGCCCAGGTAGGCGTTGTTGAGGATGGCGACCTTGATGGGGATGCGCTCGGCCGACGCCGTGACGAGCTCCTGGGCGGTCATCTGGAAGCAGCCGTCGCCGTCGATGGCCCAGACCATCTTGTCGGGCCGGCCCACCTTGGCCCCGATGGCGGCGGGAACGGCGAAGCCCATCGTCCCCGCCCCGCCCGAGTTCACCCAGGTGTAGGGGTGGTCGAAGCGCCAGTACTGCGAGGCCCACATCTGGTGCTGGCCCACCCCGGCGGCGACGATGGTGTCGTCGGGCGTCACGTCGCGCAGCGTCTCGACCACGAACTGGGGCTTGAGGGCGCCGCCCTCCTCCTGGTCGTAGGGGAGCGGGAACTCCTCCTGCCACGCCGCAGCTGGGCCATCCACGGTCCAAGGTCCGGGCGGCGGCACGCGCCGTGGCCGGGGCCGTCGCGGCCGCGGCGCCGGACCGGCGGCGCCGAGACCCCAGCCCCATGTCCTCGAGCGCCCGGAACAGCTCCTCGATCACGACGCGGCAGTCGCCGGCGATGGCCACGTCCGGCCGGCGGACCTTGCCCAGCTCGGCCGGGTCGATGTCGACGTGGATGACCTTGGCCTCGGGGGCGAAGGCGCTGATCTTCCCGGTCACGCGGTCGTCGAACCGGCTCCCCAGGGCGATGAGCAGATCGGAGCGCTGCAGGGCGGTGACGGCCGTGTAGTTGCCGTGCATGCCGGGCATGCCCAGACACAGCGGGTGGCGGTCGGGGAAGGCGCCCCGGGCCATGAGGGTGGTGACCACGGGGATGCCGGTCCGCTCGGCCAGCTCCCGCAGGGCCTCGGCGGCCCGCGCCTTCAGGATCCCGCCGCCGGCGTAGATGACGGGGCGCTGCGGCCGCCAGGATGAGCTCGGCCGCCCGCCGCACCTGCTCGGGGTCGCCTTCGGTCTGCGGGTGGTAGCCGGGGAGGTCGAGGTCGGCCAGCGACGACGGCCAGTACCAGTCCATCTGGGCGTTCGAGACGTCCTTGGGCACGTCGACGAGCACCGGTCCGGGGCGGCCGGTGGTGGCGACGTGGAAGGCCTCGGCGACCACCCTCGGCAGGTCCTGGGCGTCGGTGACGAGCCAGTTGTGCTTGGTGATGCCCATGGTCACCCCGGTGATGGGGCACTCCTGGAAGGCGTCGGTGCCGATGGCGGTGGTGGCCACCTGCCCGGTGACCACGACCATGGGGATCGAGTCCATGTAGGCGTCGGAGAGCGGCGTCACGATGTTGGTGGCACCCGGCCCGCTGGTCACCATGGCCACGCCGGGACGGCCCGTCACGTGGGCGTAGCCCTCGGCCATGTGCCCGGCCCCCTGCTCGTGGCGCACCAGGACGTGGCGGATCGACGAGTCGAGGATCGGGTCGTAGACGGGCAGGATGGCTCCGCCCGGCAGGCCGAAGATGACCTCCACGTGCTGCATCTCGAGGCTCTTGATGAGGGCTTGCGCCCCTGTCAGTCGCATGGTGCCTGCCCTTTCGGGTGCTGGTGGTGTTGGGGGATTCGGGGTGGTGTTGGGGGATTCGGGTGCTTTAGGGCTTGGGGGTTGCGCTCGGGGGTCGGCCCGGGCGATCCGGGAACCGACCCCGGGAAACAAAACGACCTCCCGTCGGGGAGGTCGAAAGGCGCACGGAGCCGCTCACGCGGCGCCATGCGCTACCGGAGGACTACGAGAACGCGGTCGGTCGTGGAGGTCTCCCCGTACATGGCCCGACCAGTGTGGCACGCCGGGCGGCATGCGGCAACCCCTCCACCCGCCCGCGGCCTTCCTGCCTGCACTCCCCTGCGGCCTCCTGCACCAGCGGGGCCTGGCCGGAATGGGCGCGGCGGCCCCGCCCTCGTAGGGTGGGCGCCGTGGACGAGCTCACGGCACGCAGGGCCAAGTCCTTCGGGCCGGTGGCCGCCACCTACGACCGCGTCCGCCCCGGGTACCCGCCCGACGGCGTGTCGTGGATCCTCGAGCCGGCGGGCACGACCTCCGCCGTGATGGGCGGCACGGGCAGGAAGCCCCGCGTGGTGGAGCTGGGTGCGGGCACCGGCGCGCTGACCCGGGACCTCGTGGCCCGGGGCCTCGACGTCGTGGCGGTCGAGCCCGACCCCCGCATGCGGGCCGTCCTCGAGGAGCGGGTTCCCGGCGCCGAGGTGCGGGACGGCCACGCAGAGGACATCCCCGTCGACGACGCCGACGCCGACGTGGTGGTGGGCGCACAGATGTGGCACTGGGTCCAGCTCGAGGCGGCCGCGGCCGAGGTGGCCCGGGTGCTGCGGCCCGGCGGCACGCTCGGGCTGCTGTGGAACCTCCGCGACGAGGGCGTCGCCTGGATGGCCGAGCTCGGGGCGGTGTTCGGGGGTGAGGACGTCCACCGGGGCGGCGCCCACGTGCTCATGCCGCCGACCTCGCCGTTCACCGCCACGGCGGTGCGCGACTTCCGGTGGTCGCAGGAGCTCGCCCCTGGGGACATCGTCGACCTGGTGGCCACCCGCAGCCATGTCCGCGTCCTTCCTGACGGTGAGCGGGCCGAGGTCCTGTCCCGGGTGGCCGACTTCGTGCAGCACCATCCCGCCGTGGCGGGCCGGGGGCGCATCGTGGTCCCCTACGTCACCAGCTGCTGGCGCGCCACCCGGACCTGACCGGACCGGACCGGACCGGACCTGACCGGACCTGACCGGACCGGACCGGACCGGACCGGACTGGACCGGACCGGACCGGTGATGCTCCGTGGGTGTTCGGGCCGTCAGGGCTCGGTCACCGCTCCGCGTTCGGCCCCGGTGACCAGACGTGCGTACTTGGCCAGGACGCCGGTTGTGTAACGCGGCTCGGGCAGCTTCCATTGCGCCCGCCGGCGCGTGAGCTCGGCGTCGTCGACGTCCACGTCGATGCGCTTGGACGTCACGTCGATCACGATGCGGTCGCCGTCTGCCACGAAGGCGATGGGGCCGCCGTCCACTGCCTCGGGGGCGACGTGGCCCACGCAGAAGCCGTGGGTTCCGCCCGAGAAGCGCCCGTCGGTGACGAGGGCGCAGTCCCCACCCCGGCCCGCTCCCTTCATGGCACCGGTGACGGCCAGCATCTCGCGCATGCCGGGGCCGCCCTTCGGCCCCTCGTAGCGGATGACGACCACCGTGCCGGGCTCGATGCCTCCGGCCAGGATGGCGTCAAGGGCGTCCTGCTCTCCGTCGAAGACCCGGGCCGTCCCCTCGAAGCGCGTCGAGTCGATGCCCGCCACCTTCACCACGCCACCCTGAGGGGCGAGCGATCCGCGCAGGACGGCGATGCCACCACCGGCATGGATGGGGTCCGACAGCGGGTGCACCACCGCTCCGTCGGGCCGGGGCGGATCGATGGCGGCGAGGTTCTCGGCCACGGTTCGCCCCGACACGGTCATGCAGTCCCCGTGCAGGAGTCCGGCCTCGAGCAGCTCGCGCATGACGAGCGGGATGCCGCCCACCCGGTCGACGTCCACCATGTGGAACCTGCCGTGGGGCTTGGTGTCGGCGATGTGGGGCACCCGGGCGGCGATGCGGTTGAAGTCGTCGAGCTCGAGCTCGACGCGCGCCTCGTTGGCGATGGCGAGGAGGTGCAGCACGGCGTTGGTCGACCCGCCCAGCGCCATGACCACGGCGATGGCGTTGTCGAAGGCCTCCTTGGTCATGATGTCGCGGGGGCGGATGTTGCGTTCCAGCAGGCCGATGACGGCACGCCCGCACTCGTAGGCGAAGTCCTGGCGGCGCGGGTCGACGGCCGAGGGCGATGCCGACCCCGGGAGGGCCATGCCGATGGCCTCGGCCACCGACGCCATGGTGTTGGCGGTGAACATGCCCGCGCACGACCCGGCCGTGGGGCAGGCGTGGTGCTCGATGAGCGACAGCTCCTCGTCGCTGAGCGTGCCGGTGGCGTTGGCGCCCACCGCCTCGAAGACGCTCACGATGTCGAGCGCCTGGTCGTCGGGCTGCCCGGGATCTTGCCGGGGAGGATGGACCCGCCGTAGAGGAAGACCGACGGGAGGTTGAGCCGGGCTGCCGCCATGAGCATGCCGGGAAGCGACTTGTCACATCCGGCGAAGGTGAGCAGGGCGTCGAAGCGCTCGGCGTGCATGACGGTCTCGATGGAATCGGCGATGACCTCGCGCGACACGAGGGAAGCACGCATACCCTCGTGGCCCATGGAGATGCCATCGGACACTGCGATGGTCACGAACTCGATGGGAAAGCCCCCGGCGTCGCGCACCCCGTCCTTGGACCGCTTGGCCAGGGCGTCGAGCGGCATGTTGCACGGGGTGACCTCGTTCCACGACGACGCCACGCCCACCTGCGGCTTCGACCAGTCGTCGTCGGTCATGCCGATGGCCCGCAGCATGGCCCGGGCCGGGGCGCGGGTCGGCCCGTCGGTGACCTCGTAGCTGCGGATCTTCATGCCGTGCGGTCCAGGGGCGGCGCCGGCGGTGTCGCCGGTGCCGCCGGGGGTGGCTCCGCCGGTGGCTCCGGGGGTGGCTCCGGCGGCCTCGGCGTCCTTGGGGTGGTCAGCCATGGGCGCCCAGGTTAGGGCGCACCGTCCGGGGGTGCGGCACGGCGCCGGCTGACGTCGTCGGGACGCGCTTCGGCGTCGTCGGTTCGGCCCGGGCCGGCGTCGTCGGTTCGGCCGGGCCGGCGTCGTCGGTTCGGCTCGGGGTCACGCCACCTGGCAGGGCGTCGGCACGGTTGTCGCTTCGCGTGGCTTCGAGCACGGCGGCGGCATCGGGGTCGACGCGCGTGTCGGCGCCGATGCCCCTGGCCACGACGTCAGCGATGCCCGATCCCAGGGCGTCGAGGATCAGGTCGATCTGCGCGCCGGACGCGTCCTCGATGACGATTCGGCCTGCGCCGCCGGTTGTGACCGCACCGGTGTGCGATGAGCCCGTACCGTGCCCGGAGCCGCCACCGCCGAAGCCGCCACCGAAACCCAGCACGGCGAGTCCCGAACCGAACCCCCCGAACCCGCCGAACCCTGCGCCGGACCCGGGGCCGAAGCCTCCACCGGCACCGGCACCGGGGGCGAAGCCGAAACCGGGGTCACCCGGGCCCGAACGGAAACTGCCGCCGCCCGATCCCGGGCCTGCAGCCGGTCCGGCTCCGGGGAAGCCACTGCCGGCGAGGCGCACGGCGCGGACTCGGCCGAGATCCACCACGCGCCACCGCCGTACGAACCGCACCGCGATCCACTGCGGTCCGGCCGCCACCGCGGCCCGGAGCCACACCGCCACGGCCAGCACGAGCCCGGCGAGCGGCACCGCGGCGAAGAGACACCCCAGGATGCTCATGGCGACAGGGTGACCGACCAGCCACACCAGGAACACCGTCACGAGGAAGACGACGGCGAGGGCGGCGCCGCATCCCCGAACCAGCCACCGCAATACGGCACGGGGGGCGTCCGCCTGGCGCAGGCGCCAGACCACGTCGGCGCGGCGCAGTAGCCGTCGGGTCCTGCCAGGGCCCGACGGGCGGGACGTCGTCGTGCCGGGGAAGCCGCCGCCTTCGGGACCTGCCGATCTCACTCGCACGCCATCCAGGCTAGGGCGGGTCCGTCACAACTGTGCCGCGGCGGGGCGGGGCGCTGCGGGGAGGGGCGGGGCGCGGCGGGGCGGGGCGGGGCGGGGCGGGGCGCGAACCCCGCGGGCAGAGGCTCCGACCGATGCGGCGTTACAGTCGCCCATGGCCGTGACCAAGGTGCAGCTGCTGTCTCTTCCCGTGACCGACCAGGATCGGGCGCGCGCCCTTCTACGTCGACGTGCTCGGACTGGAGCTCGTCTCGGACATGCCCATGGGCCCCGGACAGCGATGGGTGCAGGTCGCTCCCCGCGGCGCCCAGACGTCTGTCACCCTCGTGACCTGGTTCGACGCCATGCCGGCCGGATCGGTCAAGGGCCTCGTCCTCGAGTCCGATGATCTCGAGGCCGACGTGATGGCGCTGCGGGTACGGGGCGTCACCATCGAGGGCGACATCCAGGAGGCGCCGTGGGGCCGCTTCGTGACCTTCGACGATCCGGACGGCAACGGGATCGTGCTGCAGGCCACCTCCCCGGGCACGTCCTGACGGGCGGTCCCGACCCGGTGGGCGGACGGCGTGCGTCACGACGCGGATCGGGGCACGCCGGTGCGCCGAGGGCCGGCCGGCGCTCGACCGGAGACGTCCGATGAGCGTGGAGCTCGGACCGGCCGAGGGGGGTGCACCGGCAGATGCGCTGTCCGTGTGGGCGCGTGGCGATCACCTCGGCTACGCGCAGCTGACGCTCGACGGCGCCGACGCCCACATCGGGGTGATGATCGATGCCGCCAGCGCCTTCGAGCGCCACGACCTGCGCGACCTCCTGATCGAGCTCATCCAGCGCGTCGGCGCTCAGGGGGCGCGTCGGGTCGAGCTCGACTGCTTCTCGCTGCTGGTGCGGCACGAAGCGAGGCGTATCGGGTTCGTCGGTCCTCTTCGCCTGCCCCTGATGGCGGCGGTGGACGACGTGGCGACGAGGGCGGTCGGAGCATCGGAGGGTCCCGCGTCAGATCACGGGGACGGGCAGACGCCGGGCGCAGTCGCCAGGGCGGAGCGGGCGTCGAGCCTGGCCGGCGCGCTGGTGGCGTGGGGCGTGCCCGCAGCACCGGGGCGCCCGCCTCGCGGGCTGGGCCGTCTCACCAGCCGGCTCGCCCTCGGGGTGTCGGACACCCTCGACGTCGCGCTGGAATGGGCACCGGGACGCACCGTCACCATGGGCGTGCCCGACCGTGCCGACCTCATGCCGGAAGCCGTGGCGCTGGCGGCGCAGACCACGGTGGCCGTCCTGGCCCGCTTCCCCGAACAGGCGGGGGTGGTCGCCACCATGCGCTTCGACCGCTCCACCCGAGGCCTGACGACCGGGCACTACGGCGGGACGGCGGATCGGGCAGCGGGTGCCATCCACCTCAACATCGACTACGTGGCGGCCGACGCCATGGTGGGGATGACGCGGCGGCAGGCGGCACGCGCCCGCCAGGACCAGGCCCGGGGGCAGCGGTTCACCTACGGCGCCTTGCGGGCCTCGGCGGGGGCGACGGCGCCGTTTACGTTTCTCGACGCAACGGTGGCCCACGAGCTCTGGCACCAGCTCGAGCGCGCGTTCGAGGCCCGCCACTACCGCGACTCGGTCGAGCTGCGCCGGGGCCTGGGCGAGGCCCTCGGGGTGGAGACACTCGAGCGCGCCGTGAAGGGGAACGAGACGAACGCGCCTGTGGCGTGGCGCAGTGCCCACGAACAACTGGCCCGGCAGGTGTCGCCCTACGCCACCACGAACGTCAACGAGGCCACGGCGGAGATCTTCAAGCTGTGGTGGTGCCGGACCGGTGCTGTTGCTCCGGTGGTGGCGCGATTCGGCGAACTGATCGACGAGCTTCTCCCCCTGCCGTCCGCCTGAGCCAGCGCGCCGGGTAACGGCAGAACGCCGCGCCCAGGGGACCACCACATGGCCCGACGAAAGGCGGCCGGCGGGTGCCGGCGGGTGCCTTTCCTGGCATGTCAATGTGTTGCAATGCGCGTTCATCCCGTGATCGAGGACGCCGCGACCGTCGTGAGTGTGGTCGCCGAGTCGATGGGCCAGCCGCTGTCGTTACACAGCGAGCTGGACGTCGACGTCTACCGTTTGCGTCCCTCCGGCACCGGACCCGACGGGCCCGACCTCGTGGCGCGGGTGTTCGGTCCGGGGGTCGAGCGTGCGATGGTGGACACTGCCGCGCACGTTCTGCAGAGACTGGCAGGCACCCGTTTTCCCGCCGAGCGCTGCACGGGCGGCGATCCGGTGCTCGCGCTCGGAGGGGACCGGCACGTGCTCGATCACCGAGTACGTCGTGCCGTCACCAGCTCCCAGTCCAGGCTTCGTGCTGGCCTGGTGCGCGGGGCTGCTCGGCCGCCTCGCCGACCGAGCCGCCACCGACTTGCCCGCCGGCGGTGGCTGGCACCGGCTCGGCCCCACGCCGTCGAGCGAGATCGACGAGGCGCTTGCCCTCGGTGGCCACGTCGGACCTTCGGTCGCCGAGCTCGTCGACACCCTGGCCGACGCCGACGACGGCGCCGGGCTGCCCGAGGCGCTGATCCACGCCGACCTCACGCCGCCGAACGCCGTCCCACGAGGCGAGCAACCCCCGGTGATCATCGACTGGATCGGGGTGGGGCGAGGTCCGAGGATCTGGCCGCTGGCCTTCCTGCTGTACGTGGCCGGCCCCGCTGGCGCTCGGCGAGCATTGGACCGCTATGCACGGCTCAGTCCCCCTGTCGGAGGAGGAACGTGCCCGGCTGCCAGCGGTCATGATCGCCCGGCCGCTGACCCTCGACCTGTGGGCGGTCGCCTACGAACGCATGACGGCGCGCCAGGTAGTTACCCGTTGCCGCGCCCACCGCGCCCGTGTCGAAGCGATCACCGCCGCCTCTGAACGATCCTGATCGAGCTTGACGATCGCACGACTGGCTGTCTGGCATAGCAAACGCGTTGCGTCTTCCGAACCTGTTGAGATGATCCCGAGGTACCGGGCTCAGCTCGAGTCGAGCTCGGCGGGGGGCTCCCACTCCCAGCGCCCGGGGCCACCCGCGAGGCGAAAGCCCTTGTAGGTCTTCTGGAAGTGATGGAAGGCGCACAGCCGGGCCAGGTTGTCGAGGGCAGTGGCACCGTCCCGGGCGTAGTCGGTTCGATAGTGATCGATCTCGAGTCCGTGGGCGACAGCGCAACCCGGTACGACACACCGTGGATCGCGCTCTTCGATCGCACTTCTCTGGTGGGCGGTGAGCGCTCGCCCGTAGTGGCACACCGAGACCACGTCCACGCCCTTCGTGACGAGCACCTTCACGAAGGCCTCGGGAAGGAGGGCCTTGACCGTGGCCACCGGGACGGGACCCACGCCGGCGATCTCCGCACGTCTCACCTCCGTCGACGTGACCACGACTGAGCGCGGCGGCATCGACACGGACATGGACCACGTTGGCGGTCCCCTGTCCCTGTCCCTGTCCCTGTCCCTGTCCCTGTCCCCGCCCCCGTCCCTGCCCCGGAGCACCGGTGACCAGGGCGACCAGGGCATCGGCTCGATAGGCGGCGGGAGGCTCGGGACGCTTGGCCCGGCGGGCCTCGTCGAAAAAGGCGTTGGCCCGAGGCTCGAGCGCCGCAATCAGCTTCGCCCCGGCGTCGGGGGTGAGCCGGAACTCGCCGCGGAGCGCCCCCTCGGGATCGCTCCAATGACGGAAGAACCGGCCACGCTGCAGTGCCGCGTAGCGGTCGTTCTCGGCATCTGCCGACTCGCCCCGGCCCGCGACAGCCCGGCACCGGTCCTTCAGGTGCGTGAACGTGCCCGCCTTCGCCACGTCCAGAAGCTCTCCTTCTGCCGACGGGCGGCTCACCGCGGCTGCGGCGATCTCCCTCACCTGCGAGGACGAGAGCGACCCCTGCTTCAGCGCTGGCGGTGGTCTCGGGCAACCGTTCGAGCCGTTCCGCTGTCTGGAGGAGCGTCGTGGCCTCCCCGAGACCCGTCCCCGCCGTCTTGGCCATCCACGAGGCGGCCGACCGGTGACCGTCTCTCCTCCAGCGGTCGGACTGCGCGGCCCGGCGCGCCAGGAGGATCTCCCCCGCCGCCACCACGCGTTCAGCTGGGCGAACACCCCGACGAGCTCGACCGCACGGGCGGCGGTGACGTGCCCGGGCTCGAGCACGGTGACAAGGCCGACAGATCGGCAAGGACCCGCTCGGCGACACCGGGCGTGGCCCCGGGCGTGGCCCCGGGCGCGGCGCCCGGCGCGGGCGCCGACGCGGCCCCCGAAGCGGCCCCCGGGGAAGCAGAGTTGGCGACAGCGACGGCCACGGACAACACGCTCCCAGAGGGATGTAACGCGCCTGCGCCGCCGACGACACTTCACGAAGCTGCGGCGCGGACCGCGTCGCCCACGCCTCACTCAGGCATCACCCCGGCGGGAGAACCGCGGCTCGAATCTCGCCCGGGTCGGCGCGTTGTCAGCCGCGGTAGGCGCCGCAGCTCGGCGGCCACGTCCTTGCCGTTGGCACTGGCTCGTGGCCTTCATGACCGCGCCGGTGAAGAACCCGGTGAGCTTGTCCTCACCCGCTGCGAACCGGGCCCACTCGTCGGGGTGGGCGGCCACGATCTCGGCCACGGTGTCGGCCAACGATCCCTCGTCGAGCGCCTCGAGGCCGCGCCGCGCCGCGATCTCGGCCGGGTCGCCGCCGTTGTCGAGCATCTCGGCGAGGACGGTCTTCACCTGCGTGGCGGGTCAACTTCTTGTCCTGCCTCCATCACGCAGCAGATCCGGCGAACCGGGGCCGGGTCGAGGCGCTGGTGCCGGCCTTCGGTGTCGGCGGCCACCTCGTTGGCCGTGCGCACCAGCGCGAGGCCGGGATCGGCACCCGCTTCAACGGCGGCGATCACGAGCCCGTCGAGCCCCAGATCGACCACCGTCGTGATCTGGTCGGCGCGGGCCCCTCGGGCGGGCCGGCACCGAGCAGGGCCCCAGCGTGCCACGTCGATCGGCGGGCATGGGCCCGATCGAAGCGGCCACCTCCGACTGCCACCCTGGGTCCGGCGCCAGGGGGACGAGGTCGGGCTCGGGGAAGTAGCGGTAGTCGAACGCCTCCTCCTTGGAGCGCAGCGCCACCGTCTCGCCCGCGTCCTCGTTCCAGTGCCGGGTCTGTTGCGCCACCGCCCCCCCCGATTCCAGCAGCGCGATCTGCCGGCTGATCTCGTGCTCGATGGCGCGGCCGAGCGAGCGCAGCGAGTTCAGGTTCTTGATCTCGCAGCGTGTGCCGAGCTCCACCGTTCCCACCGGACGCACCGACACGTTGGCGTCCACCCGCATCGATCCCTCCTCCATGCGGCCGTCGGAGGCGCCGGTGGCGACGAGGATGCCGCGCAGTTCCGACGCGTACAGGCGCGCCTGTGTCGAGGAGCGGATGTCGGGCCCTGACACGATCTCCACCAGCGGGACCCCGGCGCGGTTGTAGTCGACGAGGGCGTGATCGGCGTCGTGGATGCGGCCCCCTCCCCCGACGTGCGACGTCTTGCCCGTGTCCTCCTCGATGTGGGCCCGCACGATCCCCACGCGGCTGTCGTCGGGGAGCTCGAGCCACCCGTCGATGTTGATGGGCGCGTCGTACTGGCTGATCTGGTAGTCCTTGGGCATGTCCGGATAGAAGTAGTTCTTCCGGTGGAACAGAGACGGCTGGATACGGCAGTGCAGCGCGATCCCGATCCGCATGGCGTACTCCACCGCCTGGACGTTGAGCACGGGCAGGGACCCGGGCAGTCCGAGGCAGACAGGGCACACGTTCGTGTTCGGCTCGTCACCGAAGGCGTTTCGGCAGCTGCAGAACAGCTTGGTGGCCGTCCTGAGCTCGCAGTGGACCTCGAGCCCGATCACCGGCTCCCACCCTGCGGGCGCGCTCACGATGCCCGCACCCGGGGCGGCGCCAAGACGGGTGCGGCCGCCTCGATGACGACAGCCGCCCGGAACATGACCGGCTCACCCAGCGCCGGGGCGAGCACCTGCACACCCACCGGCAACCCGCTGTCGTCGGCCCCGAATGGGAGGCTGATTGCAGGATGCCCGGCGAGGTTGGAGGGCACGGTGCACACGTCGGAGACGTACATGGCCCACGGATCGTCGACCCGGTCACCGAGGGAGAAGGCCGTGGTGGGCGACGTCGCCCCGAGCAGGACGTCGAAGCGCTGGTACGCGGCGTCGAAGGCGCGCACGATGAGGGTTCGGACCTTCTGCGCCTGGCCGTAGTAGGCGTCGTAGTACCCGGCCGAAAGGGCGTAGGTGCCGAGCATCACCCGGCGCTTCACCTCGGCGCCGAACCCCGCAGCGCGGGTCCGGGCGTTCATGTCCTCGACGGTTGGCGCTTCGACCCGCAGCCCGTAGCGCACGCCGTCGTAGCGCGCCAGGTTCGACGACGCCTCGGCCGTGGCGAGCAGGTAGTACGCGGGCAGACCGTGGCGAAGCTCGGGGATCGAGCACTCCTCCACCTCGGCCCCCGCTGCGCTCAGGGCCTCCGCCGCCTGACGGACCCGAGCCGCCACCCCGGCGTCCACACCGTCCATCAACTCGGACAGGAGACCCACCCGAACCCCGGACACCCCGTCGGAAAGTGTGGCGGAGCTGCGCGGGGAAGGACGTTCGAGGCACGTCGAGTCGAGTGGATCGCCCCCGCCTATGACGTCGAAGACAAGCGCTGTGTCCGCCACCGTGGTGGCGAACGGGCCGACCTGGTCGAGCGAGCTGGCGAAGGCGACGAGGCCGTAGCGCGACACGGTGCCGTAGGTGGGCTTCATGCCCACCACGCCGCACAGCGACGCCGGCTGCCGGATCGAACCACCGGTGTCGGACCCGACGGCGATCGGCGCCAACCCGGCCGCCACCGCCGCGGCAGATCCCCCCGACGACCCGCCCGGCACGCGGGACGGGTCGTGGGGGTTGCGGGTGGGCCCGAATGCGGAGTTCTCCGTCGACGAGCCCATGGCGAACTCGTCGAGGTTGGTCTTTCCCACCATCACGGCGCCGGCGGCACGCAGGCGCTCCACCACGGTGGCGGTGTAGGGGGGGCGCCACCCCTCGAGGATGCGGGAGGAACACGTGGTGGGGATCCCCCGGGTGCACAGGTTGTCCTTCACCGCCACGGGAACCCCCGCCAGCGGCCCGGGGTCCGCACCCTGCTCGACGGCCCGGTCGATGGCGACGGCGTCGGCCCGGGCCGCGTCGTGCAGCACCGTCAAGAAGGCGTGCAGCTCACCGTCGACGGCGTCGATGGCAGCGAGATGCCCGTCGACGACCTCGAGCGCCGACACGGTCCCTTGGCGCACGCCACGGGAGATGTCCGCCGCTGTACCGGTCACGGCGCCTCACCCAGGATGCGCGGCACCCTGAAGCGGTGGTCCTCCACCGCGGGCGCCTGCCCGAGCACCTCGTCGCGGTCGAGGCAGGGACGGGGCTCGTCGGGGCGCGTGACGTTGCGCAGAGGGAGGGGATGCGCCGTGGGCTCGATCCCTTCCGTGTCGAGCGCGGCGATCTGGGCGGCGTGGCCGAGCACGGTGGCGAGCTGGGCGGCGTAGCGATCGAGCTCCTCCTCGCTCAGCTCGATGCGCGCCAGGCGCGCCACGTAGGCGGCGTCGTCACGCGTGAGACCGGGCCCTCCCGCCATCACCGCGCCGTCCCCGCTGCCGGACCCGGCGTGCCTCGCACGGCTCCGGCCTCGCCCAGCACGCCGTGCACGAAGGCGACGGTCCTCGCCAGCACGACATCGGCGTCGTTGTCGAGCGTGGCCACGTGGTAGCTGTGCTCGAGCCACACCCGCTCCACCGGACCTGCCACCCCCGCTACCAGAACGTCGCCGGACGAGGACGGCACGACGTGGTCCTGTCGGCTCGAGAGCAACAGCACAGGGCACGTGATCCGGCCCAGGTCCGCCGCCACCTCGTCGATGCCCTCGAAAAGGCTGAGGGCGGCGGCCACAGGGGTGCTCGTGTAGGCGAGCTCGACCGAGCCCTCCTTGGCGATGTCGGACCCCACGGCGGGTGCGAGCTCGGTCCCGGATTCGAGCACGCCGCGGATGACCTCGCGGAAGCTCTCGGCCGGGGGGTCCACGAACGGGTTCACGAGGACCATGCCGCTGATCTCGCCGTGCACCTCTGCGAGCCGGCACGCCAGTGTGCCCCCCATCGACAGGGCGACGAGAGCCACGCGGTCGCAGCCGTCGGCGAGGCCCCGGTAGGCGGCCTCGGCCGCCCCGAGGTAGTCGGACCAGCGGGTGGGGACGATGTCCTCGACGGCTGTGCCGTGGCCGGGCAGCAGGGGAAGGTCGACGGTATAGCCCTGGTCGGCCAGGGCCTCGGCCAGGCCGCGCATCGACTGCGGGTTGCCGGTGAAACCGTGCAGCACCAGGACGCCGGCGGGGCCGCCGTCGCGGTGGAGGGGTTCGGCACCGGGGATCACGGAGGCTGGCACGTCGCGGATGCTAGGCGACGCCACGGTGCCCGCCGGCGCTGCGGATAGGGTAGAGATCCGCCACATCCAGGGGGTCGCGTGCGGGGAACGGTCGCCGTCATCGGCCCGTGATCGCAGCACGGATCTCGACCAGCAACGCAGCACGACAGCAAGGAGCGCAGCAACGATGGACCAGTACCCGTTCCTCAGTGACGAGTGGGTCGGCGAAGCCCGCCGGATCCGCGAGGAATACGCCGGATCGGCCGCCACCGTGCCGCATCAGATGCGCATGAACCTGGTCATCACCGAGGTTCCCTTCGGCCCCGGTGCCATCGACGCGCACATGGACACCACCGAGGGACAGCTCAAGCTCGAGACCGGGCACATCGACCCGGTCGGACCTCAAGGTGACCCTCGACTACGCCACGGCCAAGGCCATCCTGGTGGAGGGCAACCCCCAGGTCGGCATGCAGGCCTTCATGCAGGGGAAGGTCCGGGTCGAGGGGGACATGGCCAAGCTCATGATGCTGCAGGGCGCTCCCCCCGACGCCAACGCCCAGGCGGTGGCGCAGCGCCTGCGCGACATCACGGCCTGAGCCGGGGACTCCCCCGCCCGGGGAGGCTGCCTCGTCCGCTGCGCACCGACGACGGCGGCGACGGACCCCGGCCCGGGATCGCTAGACGATCTCGGTGGGGAGGACCCCGCCGATGCCCGACGCCGCGTTCCGGGCAGCCGCGGTGGGCGTGAGCGCGCCGGGGCCCACAGGCGTCGTGTCCGGGCCCGCGGCCGTCGTTTCGGGGCCCACGGCCGCCGCGTCGGGTGTCGCGACCCGCGGCGTCGATCCCACCCGTCGCCGGTGGGTACTCCTCCACCGACACGATGGTGCGGTTGGTGGAGCGGCGACATGACAGCAGCCCCCACCCCGAGCAGCGCCACGGCCCCGCCCACGAGATAGGCGCGGTGGAAGGAAGCGAGCAGCGAGGTCGTGGGCGCGCACCGCCGCCTGCTGCACCGTCACCATCACCTGGATGCCCGCCACCGTGCCCACCTGGTTCATGAGCTGCTGCGACGCCGCCGCCGTCCCGAGCTCCGCGGGAGCGAACTCGTTGGCGATGGTGGCCGACAACGAGGGGGAGGCGACGCCGAGGCCGATTCCCGACAGGACGAGCGCCGCCTCGACGAAGGCCAGGCCCCCGCTGTGCCCGGCCAGCGCGAAGACCACCATGGACAGCACCACGGCCGAGGTGCCGATCACGGCCGAGGTCCGCTCCCCGATGCGCACGGCCAGATAGCCGGCGAACGGGGCCAAGGCCGAGAACACGATCGGCCGGGGCAGCGACAAGAAGCCCACGGCGGACTGGTCGTGGGCGTAGCCGAACGCCTCTTCGAGGAGCAGCGGGGTGAGGAAGAACGCTCCCAGGTAGCCGAAGTTGGAGAACGCCTGGGCGGCCAGTGGGAAGACCACGTTGCGCTTGCGCAGGTGCCGCAGGGCGAGGATGGGCTCGGCAGCGCGCCGCTCCGCCGCCCAGAACGCGACCCCGGCCACGACGGAGAAGGCGAAGAGACCGAGGATCAGCGGGTCAGCCGGGCCGCGGCCGGGCAGGAAGGTCAGGGCCAGGAGGAAGCAGGCGACGCACACGGCGATCGAGAACGCCCCGGCCCAGTCCAGATCGAGCTCGCCCCACACGAGCGCCCGACGGCCGGCGGCACGCTCGGGGAGGACGGCGACGGCCAGGAGCGCAGATATGGCCAGCAGCGGGACCTGGAGGAAGAACATCCAGCGCCAGCCGAACAGCTGGATCACGGGCCCGCCCACCGCCACGCCGATGACAGGGCCACCCGCCCCCACGAGGGACCAGAACCCCAGCGCCTTCACGCGGTCGTGCTTGTCGAAGACCGACATCACGAGGGCCATGGAAGCCGCCCCGATCGATGCGCCGACCAGTCCGGCCAGGACCGGGCGGCGATGAGGATCCCGATGTTGGGAGCAAGTGCCGAGGTCATGGCGGCGGCCATCATCTCGGCCGTGATGCCGAGCAGGAACAGCCGGCGGTGGCCGAACAGGTCCCCGGCCTTGCCCACCAGCGGGCGCCGCCACGCCGAAGGCGAGCATGGGCCCGGTCACCACCCAGGTGGTTGCGGCCTGGCTGGTGTGCAGGCCCGGGCGATCTCGGGGAGCGCCACCACGAACACGGTGAACAGCAGGTTGGTGGCGAGCAGGCCCGACAGCGATACCCACAGCACCCACCAGCGGTAGTGGGGGCTCGAGCGGGCCCGGTGGCCCCGATGCTCGCCAGGCGCGCCTGGAGCGCGGACGCGACGCGCCCTCGGTCCGACGGTTCGGGAGCGGGTGGGCCACAGCGTGCCCAGGCTACCGCCGAGCCCGGACAGGGCCGGCGGCCGGGTCGGCGTCGGCGCGGCGCCGGTGCTACCGCTTGCCGTCCTTGGTGCCGTGGCCCTCGAACAGCGCCGGGAGCTCTTTGGCGAGCTCGTCCACGGTCCAACGTTCATTGCGCTCGAGCGTGTCGGTCATCGTCCACGGCTGGAACACCCGGATCTCGCCGCCCTGCACGAACAGCACCCTGCCCGTGAGCGGGCACCCCTCGGTGGCGAGGTAGGCGACGAGCGGCGAGACGTTGGCGGGATCCACAGTCGAAGGTCCCGGGGTCGCTGGGGGCGCGCACGATGTCGCCGAGGCCCGGCGTCTGCTCGGTCATACGTGTGCGGCCGCGGGGGCGATGGCGTTCACGCGCACCCCGTAGCGCGACAGCTCCTGGGCTGCGATCACCGTGAAGGCGGCGATACCGGCCTTGGCGGCCCCGTATTGGTCTGGCCCGGGTTGCCGAGCAGGCCCGACGTGGACGAGGTGTTGACCACCGACGCATGCACCTCGCGCCCGTCCTTGACCGCTCGCGCCAGTAGGCGGCCGCCCAGCGGGTCGGGAGGAAGTGGCCCTTCAGGTGCACGTGGATGACCGAGTCCCAATCCTCCTCGGACATGTTGACGAGCATCCGGTCGCGCAGGATCCCGGCGTTGTTGACCAGGACGTGGAGGTCTCCGAAGGTCTCCACCGCCGCCGCCACCAACCGTCTGGCCCCCTCGGTCGGCCACGTCCTCGGCGTTGGCGACAGCCTCGGCGCCCATGGCCCTGATCTCGTCGACCACCTGCTCGGCCGAGGTCCGGTCGTCCCCCGAGCCGTCCACCGCCCCCCCGAGGTCGTTCACGACGACCTTGGCGCCCTCGGCGGCGAACAAAGGGCATGCTCGCGGCCGATGCCGCGGCCGGCGCCCGTGATGATCGCCACCCTCCCCTCGAGCGCACCCATGTGCGGCCTCCTCCCCTGCCCGGACCGGCGGGATATCCTCCCTGGCCCCGCCTTACCCCGCGCGTCACCCCCCGGTGGGGTTTCCGGGCGAGCCAACGTTGACAGGGCGGCGCTAGGGGGTCAACTGCCGCCCGGTCCACCGCCGCCGGTCCCGCCACGGGGCGACGAGGCGCGGACCTCGGTCGCGCTCCCCCGCCACCAGGACGTACTCGAGGTTCCGGAGCCGGCCCACCGAGCCCACCCGCTCCCCGGCCGGATTGTGGATGCCGATCCTGGCGCCCACGTAGCGCGCCGAGGTGAAGGCGAGCACCTCCACGTGGCCACGGACCGAGCACATGTCGACCAGCTCGTCGAGGGTCATCCACGACTCGTCGTTGTACGACAGCACGACCAACCGGGCACGCACGGCGCCCACCACCGTGGCCAGGGCCTCGGGCATCGTGCGGCGGGAGTTGAACGACGCTGCGGGCCCGTCGCGTATGTCGGTGCGTTTGCACGCCACGCCGTAGACGGCGGGGCGTCCCAGGCGACGAGCGTCTCCCAGATGTGGTAGTTGGCCTCGTAGCGGTGCTGGTTGTACGGCGGGTCGAGATAGGCGAGATCGAACTCGCCGACATCGGCGGCGACGGTCGGCGGCGTCACCCCGGACGGCGTGGCCCGGGCCCGGGAGCAGCGCCGGCACCCGCAGCTCGAGCGGACGGAACGACCGGTCCGACCAGCGCTTGACGTACGCCATCTGCACACCGGTGGTGGAGTCCACCCGGTCGGCCGCCTCGAGCAGGCTGGTGAGCAGCACCGGCTCGAGGGGGTGCCGCCGTGGTCGCGGTCGATGGCGTGGCGCACGGCATCGATGCGGGCGCCGTTCGCCGGCTGGAAGAACCGGGACCGGTGGCAGAAGGTCTCGGTGACGTATCCGGGCCGGGCCGGCAGCGCATTGAGGTCGGCCACGGCCCGTTCGAGCGCGGCCCGGTCCACGGTGTCGCCGTCGGTGGCGACGTAGCACCGGGCCAGGACGGCGGCGCAGCGGTGGTGTCCACCGCCGTCACCAAGGCCCCACCCTCTTTGAACCGCTGGGCGACGCGGGTGGTCCCGGTGAACAGGTCGAGGGCGGTTCGGGTCCCGGCCCGCTGGGCGATGTCGCCCAGCACGGGCACGAGGCGGCGCTTCGAGCCGAGGTACTTGATCACGGCGCCGGCCGAGCCGAGGCCAGCAGGCTCGCCACCTCGGCGTCCTCCACTTGCCGGAAGTCGTCGTACCACTGGCTGATGCCGAAGAACCGCTCGGTGGTCTCGAGGCACACCACCTCGTCGGCGACCTCACCCAGTGCCGCCACGGCACCGGGCGGCCCGACCGGGACGCCGAGCACGACCGCGCCGCGTCCCTGCGGCGCATGACCGCCACCGCGGCGCGGGCCGTGAAACCGGTGGCCAGGCCGTCGTCCACCACCACCGCCGTCCGCCCGCCGACGTCGATCGGTGGTCGGCCCCCGCGATAGGCGTGCAGGCGCCGCTCGAGCTCGATCCGCTCACGGGCGGCCACGGCGTCGAGCATGGCGGGCGTGACGGCCAGGTCGGCCATCAGCTCCTCGTTCACCACAACGACGCCCTCTTCGGCGATGGCCCCCAGGCCGAGCTCGGGCTGCGACGGGTGACCCAGCTTGCGCACCACCACCACGTCGAGCGGCGCGCCGAGGGCGTGGGCCACCTCGAAGGCCACCGGCACGCCGCCGCGGGCCATGCCCACCACCACGGCGCGCCACGGAGGGCCGTCCTGGCCGGGCGGTTCGCCGGCGGCGCGGTGGAGTGCGTCGCGCACCGCACGACCCAGCTGCCGGCCCGCGTCACGACGGTCGACGAATGGCATCGGTGAACGCGCCGAGCTTCGCCGGCTACCGAGGACCGGCGCCGAAGCGGCGCACCCACCAGCCCGGGTCCCGGGCGTGCGCGTGGAAGTGGTCGGGGATCTGGCGCATGACGGCGTCGACGGACCAGGTGCCGGCGCCGAGGACGGTGTCGGCCACACGACCCAGCGCGTCGAGCATGTGCTGGCGTACCTCGGGCGGGGGATCGGTGGCATGCACCCGCCACACGACCATGGGCACGGCGCAGATCTCACAGTCCGCCACCCAGCACACGTCGTCCTCGTGATACCAGGTGGTGAGACGCGCCGCCTGGCAGAGCTCGCACCCCGCCGTGGCCACCGCGCCTACCGGCTGTACAGCGTGACCGTCGAGCCCTCGGGGACCTCCGCGCCCGGGGACGGATCGGAATCGAACACGTGCCCCGACAACGGACCCTGGTCGGTGCCGGGCACGAGATTGGCGTTCTGGAGGGTGGTGATGGCCTCGGCCACGGTCTCACCCACGATGGAGGCCGGCACGGTCACGAGCGGGGGGCCCTCGGAGGTGACGATCGTCACCGTGGCGCCCTCGGGGGCCTGTCCGGTCGGGCTCCAGCTGATGACCTGTCCGCTCGGCACACCCGTCGTCGTGTACTGCGGCGTGCACTGCGCCACCAGGCCGACGGCCGCCAGCGTGGTGGTGGCCCCTTGACACGTCTGCCCGCTGAGCGACGCGATGGTCTCGAGCGGCGGGCCAGAGGACACGGTCACGGTGATGGTGGACCCGTACAGGGCGGTGGTCTTCGGGTTCCAGTCGATCACCGTGCCCTTGGCCACGCTGGTCGAGTTGGCGTCGGTGCAGGCCGTCACGAGGTGCGCCTTGGTGAGCGTGGCGGAAACGGCGGGGCAGTCCCCGGTCAGGCCCGCCAGCGACGGCACCACGACCGGCGGCGGTCCCGACGACTCCACGACCGACACCGTGCTCCCCTCCTTGAGCTTCGTCCCGGGCCCCGGGATCTGGCGCAGGATCTGGCCCACGGGCGCGGTGATGGAGGTGCGGTGGCCCACGACGGTGACGTGGAAGCGGTCGTGGGCCAGGGCGGCGTCGGCCTGGGTCGTGGTGAGCCCGGTGACGGTGGCCAGCTTGTGGCTGGGCGTGAGCAGCTTGGTCTTCTTGAGCGTGACGTAGGTGCCCGCGCCGGCGGCCGCGGCCACGAGCACCACCACGAGGGTCACCCAGGGCCAGCGCCGACGCCGGCGACGGGCCACGTGGGGGTCCTCGGTGAGGCCGACGGCGGCGGCGAAGGCGAGGACGTCGGGGTCGTCACCACCGCGGCCCATGCGGCGACCGCCGCGGTCCGAGGTCGTCGGCGGGGGCGCCACCATGCCGTGCTCGGTGAGGTCGCGGTGCTCGGGTGGGGCGGTGGGCCGCACCGGCATGATCCCCACCCCGCCGGCCCCGGCCAGACGGAGGGGCTCGGGGGCGGGCAGCTCGGCGGCGAGGCTCCGCAGCGCGGCGGCGAGATCGGCGGCGTCGAGGCGCTCGTCCACGTCGGGAGCGGCCGCCCGGATCAGGACGGCGGCCAGCGGCCCGAGGGCGTCGTGCCCGGGCAGTGGGGCGTCGACGCGGGCGAGCAGCGTGGCCATGATCGTGTCGGCGGTGAAGGGGACGACGCCGGTGACCGCCTCGTACAGCACGAGGGCCAGCGCGTAGACATCGGCCCGGCCGTCGATGGTCTGTCCCTGGGCCTGCTCGGGGGCGGCGTAGCGGGCCGTGCCCACCGCCGTCCCCTCGGGCTCGGTCATGGCCGCCTCGGACAGGGCGCGGGCCAGGCCGAAGTCGGCCACGCGCAGACGCCCCTCGGTGTCGAAAAGGAGGTTGGCCGGCTTGACGTTCGCGGTGGACGAAACCGCGTCCGTGGGCGTAGGCGAGCCCGTCGGCGGCCTGGATCCCGACGCCGACCGCCTGGGCCACGCTCAACCGGGTGCCCTGGTCCAGCATGTCGCGCACCGACCCGCCCCCCAGGAACTCGAGCACGAGGAACGGGCCCTGGACGTCCTCCCCCCAGTCGTACACGGCGAGGACGTGGGGATTGGCGAGGGCGGCGGCCGACTGGGCCTCGGAGCGGAACCGACGCAGGAAGCCGGCGTCGGCGGCCAGGGCGGGGTGCAGCACCTTCACCGCCACCCGCCGCTGCAAGGTGGTGTCGAAGGCGGCGAACACGTTGGCGGACGCGCCGCTTCCGAGCGCGGATTCGATGCGGTAGCGGCCGGCCAGGACCCGCCCGATTGATTCGGTGATCGTCGACATGGGCCCGATCAAGGCTACCGACGGCCGGCCCACGAGCGGTGGACGGCCACGGCACGTGATCGAACGGCCGCGTTGGCGCCGTGCCGGGGACCCGCGTTCAGGCGCCGGGGATCTCGCCGCTGTCGAGCAGCTCGGCGAAACGGGCCCCGTCGACGACGGGTATCCCCAGGTCCTCCGCCTTCCTGCGCTTGGCGGCGCCCGGCTCGGTGCCCACCACCACGGCCCAGGTCCGGGCCGAGACGCTCCCCGGGGACTTCCCGCCGCGGGCGAGGATCGCCTCCTCCGCCTCCTCCCGGGTGTAACCCTCGAGCGTCCCGGTCACGACCACCGAGCGTCCCGCCAGGGTCTGGGGGACGTCACCGGCGGGGCCCGGGGTGCCCCGACGGTCCGCCGCCACACCGGCCGGTGCGCCGCCCGGCCCGCCTCGAGCACCAGCGGGGCCGCCCGGCTCGAGCAGGCCGACACCGGCGGCGCGCAGCCGCTCGATGACGGCACGGTTGGGTGGGGCGTTGAAGAACTCCACCACGCTGTCGGCGATGACGGGCCCGATGCCCTCCACCGCGGCCAGCTCGGCCACGTCGAGATCCATGAGCGCGTCGAGCGACCCGTAGGCGCGCACGCCATGGCCCTGCTCCCGGTAGGCCCGAGATGGCGGACGCCGAGACCGACGAGGAGACGGCTGAGGGGCCGACCCTTCGATGTCTCGATGGCCGCCAGCAGGTTGTCGACCGACAGGTCGCCGAAGCGCTCGAGCCCCACGAGCGTCTCCGACCGCAGCGCATAGATGTCACCGGGATCCGACAGCAGACCCGCCTCCACGAGCTGCACGACAGCGCTTCTCCCCGAGACCCTCGATGTCGAGTGCCCCACGCGATGCGAAGTGCACGATGCGCTGCACCCGTTGAGCGGGGCAGTCGATGTTGGTGCAGAACGTGTCGCTCTCACCGGGCAGCCGCACCAGCGGGCTGCCGCAGCTGGGGCATGTGGCGGGGAAGTGCCACCGCCGCGCTCCCCGTTTCCGGGCGGAGAGCACCGGTCCCACCACCTCTGGAATGACGTCGCCTGCCTTGCGCACGATCACGGTGTCGCCGGGGCGGACGTCTTTCAGCCGGACCTGGTCCTCGTTGTGCAGGGTGGCGAGCCCCACCGTCGATCCCCCCACGAACACCGGCTCGAGCACGGCGAAGGGGGTGGCGCGTCCCGTGCGGCCGATCGACACCATGATGCTGCGCAGCGTGGTGGTGCGCTCCTCGGGTGGGAACTTGAAGGCGATGGCCCAGCGTGGAGCACGCGACGTCGTCCCCAGTCGCCGCTGCAGGTCGAGGTCGTCCACCTTGACCACGACCCCGTCGATCTCGAAGTCGAGGTCGTGGCGATGTTCCTCCCAGCGCCGGCAGTACGCCTCCACGTCGGCTGTGCCCCGCACCACCTCGACCTCGGGGTCGACGGGGAACCCGCACTGGCGGAGCAGGGCCAGGGCATCGCTGTGGCTGGTGACGGGAGTGCCGCCGCCCTCCACCGCACCCAGCTGGTAGGCCCAGAACGACAGGTCCCACGAGGCGGTGATCCTGGCGTCTTTCTGGCGCAGCGACCCGGCCGCCGAGTTCCGGGGGTTGGCGAACGTCTTGAGCCCGGCGTCGAGCTGGCGCCGGTTCAGCTGCTCGAAGGAGGACACCGGCATGTAGACCTCGCCCCGCACCTCGAGCAGCGACGGCCGCCGGCCCCTCGCCTTCGGCCACGTGATGGCGGGTGGGACGGCGGTGATGGTCGCCACGTTGGCCGTGACGTCGTCGCCGGTGACGCCGTCGCCGCGCGTCGCCGCCTGCACCAACCGGCCGTCCTCGTAGACGAGCGACATGGCCAGTCCGTCGATCTTGAGCTCGCACACGAAGGCCGCCTCGGCCGTGTCGGGCGCGGCGCGCAGCATCCGCTCGAACCAGGCGTGGAGCTCGTCGATGCCGAAGGCGTCGTCGAGGCTCATCATCGGGGTGCGGTGGTGCACGGGGGAGAACAGCACGGAGTGCTCCCCCGCCACCCGACGAGTGGGTGAGTCGGGCGTGACGAGATCGGGGTTGGCGTCCTCGAGCGCCCGCAGCTCGCGGACGAGCACGTCGTAGTCGGCGTCGGTGATCTCGGGGGAGTCGAGCGAGTAATAGCGCTCGTCGTGGTGGGCGATGAGGTGCCGCAGCTCCTCCGCCCGCCCGGCGTCGGATGGGCGGGGCTCGTCCGACATCCGCGGGAGCGTACCGGTACTCAGCCCGCCACACGGACGTCCGGCGCGGCGACGGCCATGCTCCCGCCGGCGCCACCCTCGGGCACACCCACCTCGGCCACGGCCGCACCGACCACGGTGTCGGGGTCGCCGTCGTCGTACAGCGCCAGGGTCTGGCCCGGTGCGACCAGGGGGTGCGGGGCGTCGAACACGACGGCACCGTCGGTCCAGGTGCAGCGGGCCGGTGCGCCGTGCGCGCTCGTCTGGGCCCAGGCGCGGTCACCGGCGGCGAGGGGAGGTCCCGACCACCGCGCCACACCCACCGGCACACGCGTGGTGGTGGCCTGCGCCGCGTCGCCCACCGTCACGCGCCGTGCCGCCACGTCGACCCTCAGGGCGTAGCGGCGCCGACCGTCCACCGACACGCCCAGGCCGCGGCGCTGGCCCACGGTGACGAGCTCGGCGGCGGGCACCGTGCCCACCACCGCACCGCTCGACGCGTCGACGAGCTCGGCGCAATGCAGTGCGGTGCGCTCGGACAGGAACCCACGCCGACCGGTGGCGCCGTGGATGAAGCAGACGTCCTGGCTGTCGGGCTTGTCGGCGGTGCGAAGCCCGAGCGCCCTGGCACGGGCGCGGACGGCGGGCTTGGTCAGCTCCCCCACGGGCAGCACCACGCGTCCGAGCTCGTCGGGACCGAGCACCGACAGCACGTAGCTCTGGTCCTTGGACCGGTCCACCCCGCGCAGAAGGCGGGGCGCCCCGTCGACCCGGCCCACGCGGGCGTGGTGCCCGGTAGCAAGCACGTCGAAACCGAGGCCACGCGGCGCGTTCGAGGAGATGCCCGAACTTCACCCGGCGGTTGCACTCGATGCACGGATTGGGGGTCCGGCCCGAGGCGTGATCGGACACATAGGGGGAGACGACCGTGTCCTCGAAGACGTCGGAGAAGTTGAACACGTGGTGGTCGATGCCGATCTGCTCGGCCACGCGCCGGGCGTCCTCGACGTCGGCGACCGAGCAGCACCCGCTGTCGCTGGGGCCGCCCCAGAGCTTGAGGGTGGCACCCACCACGTGGTGGCCCCGGTCGGCCAGCAGGGCGGCGGCGACCGACGAATCGACCCCGCCCGACATGGCCACGAGCACACGCACGGAACGCAGCGTACGACGAGGCGGTGACCACTTGGTTGTGCTCCGGTGACTCTTGGAGCACACACGGCACTTCGTCAACACACCGGTCTCGCAATTTCCGCGCAACGCCGTCATCACCTGGGACGACGCGAAGACGCAGGCTGTGATCGAACAGCTACTCGAGCGCGATGATCACCACGGTCAAAGGTCGGACGTGCGGCGCCGAAGAGGGGAGGGGGGCACAGGCGCCGCCGCACGGGGGGCGCACCACGTCGGCCCGCCTCCACCCACGGACGCGCCCCCGTGGCGGCGCGCGCCCGAGCGGAGGCCCGTCGCAACCGGTGGCCCACCCGGCAGACACCACACATCGCACACAGGAAGGTGGCCGAGCTGCATTCGCACGTCAGCCGACTCCCGCCCCGCCACGAGATCCTCGACGCGTGGCGCCGACGGTGTCTCGAGCGCTCCGCCGATCCCGAGCACTGCTCCGGGCCCGAGGCCGCCTTCCTCGTCACCGCGCTCGGGCCCGCCCTCCGCCGGGGCGCTACGACTCCGGCGCTGGCACGCGCCGGGCGGAGCTGGGGGGTACGCGGCGCGTCCCGGCCGAGGCGGTGGCCACACTGGCCTGCCTCCGCGAGGTGCTGGACGTGTCGGGAGCGGAGGCGCAACGGGTCCTCGACCACCTGATCATGGAGGCGGTGGAAGGCGCCTCGGCCGGCCTTCGCGCCGCGCGCGCGCACCGACCCCCTCACGGGCTGCGCCAACCGGCTGGCCCTGGACGAGGAGCTGGGCCGGGCCGTGCGGGGTGCGGTGCGCTCCGGGCTCGACGTGTCGGTCGCCGTCCTCGATCTCGACGGCCTGAAGGGCATCAACGACACAGAGGGTCACGCCGCCGGCGACGCATGCCTGCTGGCCCTCGTCGACGCCGTCCGGGGCGCCCTGCGCAGCGCCGACTCCCTCTACCGCGTCGGTGGGGACGAGTTCGTGGTGCTCGCCCCTTACACCGACGTGGCGGGAACGGCGTCCATGCTGCGCCGGGCAGCGCACTTCGGCGCGCCCGCCTTCAGCTGGGGCCTCGCCAGCCTGGCCGGGGCCGGCCACGGCGCCGCCGACGACCCGCAGGTGCTGCTCCAGTCGGCGGACGCGGATCTCTACGCGCGCCGGCGCCAGTGGCGGCGCACCTCGGGACGGGCGGGAGCGCGGCGGCGCACGGTGGCCGCCGCCGCCGTGGCGAGCGCCGTCCTCGTCGTCTCCGGTGGCGCCGCCGCCCTGGCCGCGGGCCTGGGCCACGGTGACGGGGGGGCCGGGGCGGGCGTGGCCGGGGCGGGCGTGGCCGGGGCCACACATCCAGCCACGGCGCGCCACGTGCCGGGACACGGCCTGTTCCACTGGCCCCTCGCCGTCATCTCCCCCGTCGGACCGGCAGCGGCACGCCCGTCGGCGGGGACGTCGCCCCCGGGGGTCGTCCCCACGGGGAAGGAGGTTGGAGGCGGGGACACCCGCGGCGAGGAGCCGCAGCGCACCCTCGTCAGCACGGTCGTGTCGCCGGCAACGCCCGCACCGATCCTGGTGGGCGTGCCGTCGACGGTGGGCACCGTGGGCGCAGGTGGCGCGGCGGGCGCAGGTGGCGCTGAGGGCACAGGTGGCGCTGAGGGCACGGCGGCCGGTCCGCGCCCGCCTACACCGCCGGGTTCCGGCGGCCCGCCGGGAACGGCATCGGGGTCCCCGCCCGACGCCGGCGCGCCGGCGTCGCCCACCACCACCGTTGCGGCGCCCACGCCGGGGCCGACGACGACGATCCCGTCACCCTCGTCGGGAGGTGGCCCACCCGGCGACGGTGATGGTGACGACGACGAAAGCGGCGGCGGGGGCGGCGGGGACGGCGGGGACGGCCACCCCCGGTCCCATCCGGGACGAGGCGACGCCGGCGGCCATGGCGACCGGGGCACCGGCGCCCCCGGGAGCTGTGACCCGGCCTAGGGGGACCTCGACATCAGCCCCGGAGGCGCTCCACGACCTTGGGCATGACGGCCAGCACGTGGTCGACCTCCTCGGCTGTCGTGGTGTGGCCGAGCGAGAGGCGCAGCGCCGAGCGCGCCCGGCGCGGCTCCACACCCATCGCCCGCAGCACGTGGCTCGGCTCGATCGCCCCGCTGGCGCAGGCGGCGCCGGCCGAGGCGCACACGCCCTCCTCGTCCAAGAGCACGAGGAGCTCCTCCTGGTCCACGCCCGCCACGACCACGTGGCAGCTCGCAGCCACCTTGCCATCGCGCCCGGGCGCGCCCGTCGGACCGGGCGACACCGCCGTCTCCCACACACCGGGGACCGAGGCGCGCAGGCCGTCGGCCAGGCGGTCTCGCAGCGCCCCCACGCGCGCCACCTCGTCGTGCCATTCGTCGGTGGCGACGCACAGGGCCGCCGCCATCCCCACGATGCCGGCCACGTCGTGGGTGCCGGGGCGCCGGTCGCGCTCCTGGCCCCCGCCGAACAGCACCGGGGAGAGCTGGACCCCGCCCCGCACCACGAGGGCTCCGACGCCCTTGGGGCCTCCGAACTTGTGGGCGCTCACCGAGACCAGGTCGGCCACCGACGTCTGGCCGGCGACGTCGAGCCACCCCACGGCGGCGACGGCGTCGGTGTGCAGGAGCGCCCGGGGGGCGTGACGACGCACGAGCGCCGCCACCTCGGCCAGAGGCTGGATCGTCCCCACCTCGTTGTTGACGAGCATCACCGACACCAGCGCCACGTCCGGCCCGGCTGCCGCCAGCAGCTCCGACAGGGCGGCGAGGTCGACGACACCCGACGACAGCACGGGCACGGTGACGCCGTCGAGCGCCGCACAGGCGTTGCGCACGGCGTGGTGCTCCACCGCCGAGCACACGACGGTTCCGCCGCCGGCGGCGCGTGCCCCGAGCACGGCAAGGTTGTCGGCCTCGGTCCCGCCGGCGGTGAACACCACCTCACCGGGCAGGCAGCCGAGGCACCGCGCCACCTCGTCGCGGGCGTCCTCCACCGCCGTCCTGGCCCGCCGGGCGACACCGTGCGTGCCCGAGGGGTTGCCGAAGTGCTCGGTCAGGTACGGGAGCATGGCCGCCACCGCCTCGGGGCGCGGCGGCGTGGTGGCGGCGTGGTCGAGGTAGGCGAGCACGGTGCCCAGGTAGGTCGCGGTCCCACCCACCTCCGTCACGCTCAGGGCTTGGCCACCATGATGACGACGGCGGCGACGAACACCACGCCCGACACCCCGCCGGCGAGCGCCACCCGACGGCACAAGCGGTCGAAGGGGGCGCCGGGCTCGGGCTCCGCCCACCGCTGCACCGATCTCCTGCTGGATGCGGCGCTCCCCCGGCCACACGAGCACCTCGGCCAGGACGGCGGCCGACAGCCACAGCACGAGCCCGATGACCACGAAGCCGTCGTCGGCCCCGAAGGCGTGCCCGCTGGCCCGGATCAGGGCGAAGCCGAACACCGGGACGCCGTAGAGCGTGCGGCCGGCCCAGTTGGCGCCGGGGCGGAAGTAGCGGTGCACCCCCTCGGCCCCGGGTGCGGAGGGGCCGCGCCGGCGCCCGGGCCGCCTGCGCCCCTGTGATGGCCGTGGCTCCGAAGCCCACGACGGCGCACAGCACGTGCAGGAGCAGCAGCGTCGTGTAGAGCGGGCCGGTGGGCACGGCGTGCACCGCCTCCGCTCCCACGGGCCGGCGGCGAGCACCTGCGACCGCGCCCCGTCGACGGCCCACCATCCCGGTCCCGGGACGCCCGCCCATCCCGGTTGCCCGGGCACGGGGCCCGCACCACCGCCTCATGGCGCCACGTCGTCGCCCCCCACCGGCCCGCGCCAGGCCGCCGCCCCGTGGCCGCACGTCACGGCGGCGACGGTCTGCCCGGTGTGCACACCGGGCGCACTGGTCCGATGGGACGCAATGACCACACGGAGCACATGGGCCACACCGAAGGCCCGAACAACGGTCGCCCATGGATCCGTCAAAGGATGCGGGGGGACTAGCCTGGTGGGTAGCGAGAAAGGGCGATCGCAGCAGAGAGGCAATCCGGACACAGTCAGATGAGCAGCGTATTCGCACCGCCTCGGTCAGGGACGGGTAACTTACTGACGGGTAATGAGAACCCGGGAGCGGCCCCGGCTACGGTGACCGGAGCAATCCCGCCGGGGACGGATGAACCAACTCCGTTTGGACCCGCTCACCGGCCGGTGGGTAGTGGTGAGTGTCGACCGGGCCCAGCGTCCGTTCGCCTTCGCTCCGCGGCCGACCCCGGTCCAGGCCGACACCACCCGCCCCTGTCCCTTCTGCCCCGGCAACGAGGAGGTCGACGCCGCCGGCGCTCGAGACCTACGGCTCCAGCGGGCTCGTGGCTGGTCCGGGTCGTCCCCAATCTCTACCCGGCCTTCTACGGCGACCACCCCTTCGTGGTCGAGAACCGGGGCCCGGTCTTCACCCAGGCCACGGCGGGGGGGATCCACGAGGTCCTCGTCCTCTCCCCCGAACACGACCACGGCTGGGAACGGCTCTCCGACGAGCAGGCGGGCCTGGTCATGGCCGCCATCCGCGACCGCATCGAGGAGCACTCGGCGGTCCCCGGCCTGCGCTACAGCCAGGCCATCGTGAACGCCGGGCGCGAGGCCGGGGCCTCCATCGAGCACCCCCACGGCCAGCTCCTCGGCATGTCGTTCGTCCCCCGCGAGCTCGCCGAGGAGCAGGCCGGCTTCGCCCGCTTCGCCGGCCGCTGCCTGCTGTGCACCACCGTCGACGCCGAGGAGGACGCCGGCTACCGCGTCGGTCTACGCCGACGAGCGGGTCCTCGTCGTCTGCCCCTTCTGGAGCGGCACCCCCTACGAGATGCTCGTCATCCCCCGCGCCCACGGCCCCCATCTGCACCGGGCCACCCCGGCCGACCTCGTCGCCGTGGGGCGTTCCCTGCGGACGGTGCCTGGGCCCGCTCCGCGAGCGCTGCGGCGACGTGGCCTACAACCTGGTCTTCCACTCCGCCCCCTACCGGGCCCCCGAGCCGTACCACTGGCACGTCCACGTTGGCCCAAGCTCACCACCCAGGCCGGGTTCGAGCTGGGACCGGGGTGCTCATCAACATCGTGGCCCCCGAGCAGGCCACCGAGGAACTGCGCGTCGCCGTCCCGGCCCGGCTGAGCCGCCGGCCGGCCTGAGCGCCGGCCGGCCGCTAGCCGAGGAACACGCCCGGCCACGTCGCGGTAGAGCAGCCAGGTCGACCGTCTTGGCCGGCCACGGCGTCGGCGATGGGGATGCGGACGATCTCGCCCGGCCTGCAGCGCCACCATGGTGCCGAAGGCCCCGTCGTGGACGGCCGCCACGGCGGCCACACCGAAGCGGGTGGCCAGCACCCGGTCGAAGGCCGTCGGCGAGCCGCCCCGCTGGACGTGGCCCAGGATGGTGACCCGGGCTTCGAAGCCGGTGCGCCGCTCGATCTGCTCGGCCAACCAGGTCCCGATGCCGCCCAGGCGGGCGTGGCCGAACGGGTCGACCGACGAGCTCGACGGTGGCCCGGCGGGCCGCCTCGGCGTCGGGCCCTCGGCCGGGACGGCTCCCTCGGACACGACCACGATGGACGAGAACTGGCCGCCGGCGTGCCGGCGCGGCAACCGCTCGCACACGGCGTCGAGTCGAAAGGGGACCTCGGGCACGAGGATCTCGGCCGCGCCGCCGGCCATACCGGCGTGGGTGGCGATCCAGCCGACGTGGCGGCCCATCACCTCGCACACGATGACCCGGTGGTGCGACTCGGCCGTCGTCCGCAGGCGGTCGATGGCGTCGGTGGCGATCTGCACGGCGGTGTCGAACCCGAAGGTGACCTCGGTGCCCGACAGGTCGTTGTCGATGGTCTTGGGGACCCCGACGCATGGACCCCCATGGTCGCCAGCCGGTTGGCGACGCCGAGGGTGTCCTCGCCCCCGATGGCCACCAGGGCGTCGACCCCGTGTGCGGCCAGAGTGGCCGACGACCTGCTCGGGCCCCCTCACGGTGAAGGGGTTGGTACGCGACGTGCCCAGGATGGTCCCCCCGAGGGCCAGGATGTCGCGGCAGCCGACCGGCCTCGAGCGCGACGGCACTCGTCGTCGAGGACACCCTTCCACCCGTCGAGAAAGCCCACGACCTCGTCGCCGTGGACGGTGGCGGCCGGCCAGCACGACGGCCCGGATGACGGCGTTGAGGCCGGGGCAGTCGCCGCCGCCGGTGAGGATCCCGAGGCGCATCCGACCATCCTAGGGACGCGGCTCCGATCACGGCGTGACCAGGCCCGTCGGTGCGACTCAGGCCTGGCGGCCCGTGCTTGGTGGGCGGCCTCCCGGACGACCTCGAACGAGCGTGACGAGGACGCGCACCGCCTCACGCCCGGGGGGGACCAGCCCGCTGATGCCCGGGCACGCCCAGGTAGCCGGCCAGGAAGGCCCGGCGGTTGCGCGCCTCCCAGGCGTCGGCCAGCTCACCCAGACCGTCCCGCCCTGACGGGTCGCGCTCGTCGGCGGCCCGGCGGCCACGTGCCCGAACGACCACAGCATGTCGGCCACGTCGGCCACCGGGGAGCGGAACACCGGGCCGCCGACCGTCGGGCGCCGCGACGGCGCGCCGCCGCCGAGGTCGGGGACCCACCGGCGGCGAGGTCGATGACGTACCAGCCCTGCTCGGTCCGGCACGCCGGCCCAGGTGGAAGTCGCCGTGGGTGCGGATGGCCTGCGACGGCACCTGCAGGGCGCCGGAGCTCGCTCGAGCAGCCTGCTCCACGTCGGGCCGCGTCGAGCGCGCTCGGGTCGAGCTCGCCGAGGCCGCGCTCGAGGTCGCGGGCCCACGGCGCCGATGTCGCCCGCCGCGCCGGCCGAAGGCCTTGTCGAGGCCGAGGTGCATGCGCGCCGTCATGGTGCCGAGCCGGTGGGCCTCGGCCCCGAAGTCGCCGCCGGCCAGCTCGGGCGGGCCGCCCGGAGGCGTACAGGTCGCGCACCGACGTCATGGCCAGGGCGTAGCCCGAGGAGGCGCCGGGCAGGTACTCCTGGACAATGCCGAGGTCGCGCCCCGAGCGGCGCCAGACGGCCGACGGGGGCGGCCAGGTGGTTGAACCCCGCCTCGTCGAGGGCGAGGAGCATCTCGAGCTCGGGCCGCGGGCCCTCGAGGACGTCGTTGTAACACAGGTGAAGGCCAGGCGGTCCTCCATGGCCAGGGTGACCGAGGTCCGGCCGTCGTCGGATCTGGCGGACCACGGGCCGGGTCGACCTCCTCCCCCGACACGGCGCCGCAGCAGCAGGTGGCGGCCACCTCGGCGTCGTGCATGGCGTCGACGACCACGGGCCGCTCCCTCGTCGTCCTCGAAGACGCCGAGCGACCGACGTCGTCGCCGTCGGGGCTCGGCCGTCTCGTCGCCGGGGTCGCGCAGCCCGAAGGCGACATGGACCAACCGCTCGCCCACCCGGGCCACCACGTCGAGGATGCCCGGGCGGCCCGGCACGAGCGACCTCCGCCTCGACCACGCGCACCGGAGCGTCGACGGTCCACCCCGACCGGCGTGCCGCGTAGGTGGGCCGACCAGCTCGGCGAGGGCCAGCGGCGGCACCGGGCGCCACCGGGGGCACGACGGCGTCCGGAGGCGTCATCCGAGCACCCCCGACTCCGGAGCGCCGGTGCGCGGCGAGCTCTCGGGTCCAGCAGCTCGAACCAGTAGAAGCCGTAGGGCCCGAGCGTCACGCCGTAGGTGGTGGCCGCGCCAACGGGCGGGAAGGGGATCCGTCCGAGCAGCTCGACGGGCGTGCGATCGGCCCACCGGGCCAGGTCGAGCTCGGCGGGCTGGGCGAACCGGCTCAGGTTGTGGACGCACAGCACCGGGTTCTCGGCGCGCCGGGCGCTCCCGCCCCGACCGCTGCGACCGGCCCGTCCCGGGCGTCCGCCTCGCCCGGCACGGCGCCTCCGCCGCGCCGTCGACCTGGTCGCAGGTGGGGACTGCGCACGTAGGCGAGGATCGAGGGGTTGGCGCACGACACGAGCTCGAAGGCGCCGGTCCCGAACACCGGGAACTGCTTGCGTGTCTGGAGGATGCTGCGCATCCAGTGCAGGAACGAGCTCGGATTGCGCTGCTGGGCCTCGACGTTCACCGCCTCGTAGCCGTAGACGGGGTCCATGAGCGGCGGCAGGTAGAGCTGGGCGAAGTCGGCCCGGCTGAACCCCCCGTTGCGGTCCGGGCTCCACTGCATGGGCGTGCGCACCGAGTCCCGGTCGCCGAGGTAGAGGTTGTCGCCCATGAGGAGCTCGTCGCCGTAGTAGATACCGGGCTGCCCGGTAGCGAGAACAGCAGGGCGTGCAGCAGCTCGGCCAGGCGGCGGTCGCCGTCGAGGAGCGGGGCCAGGCGGCGGCCGATGCCCATGTGCCGGCGCATGCGGGGGTCCTTCACGTACTCGGCCACCATGTAGTCGCGCTCTTCCTCGGTGACCTTCTCGAGCGTGAGCTCGTCGTGGTTGCGCAGGAAGATGGCCCACTGGCAGCCCTCGGGGATGTCCGGCGTCTGGGCCAGGATCTCGGTGATGGGGAAGCGCTGCTCGCGCCGCACGGCCATGAACAGCCGGGGCATGAGCGGGAAGTGGAAGCACATGTGGCACTCGTCGCCGTCGCCGAAGTAGTCGACGAGGTCGGCCGGCCACTGGTTGGCCTCGGCCAGCAGCACCCGGTCGGGGTAGGCGGCGTCGATCTCCTTGCGCAGCTGGCGGAGCAGGGCGTGGGTCTCGGGGAGGTTCTCCCCCGTCGTGCCGTCGTCCTGGAAGAGATACGGCACGGCGTCGAGGCGGAAGCCGTCGAGGCCGAGATCGAGCCAGATGCCGCACGACGTCGAACATGGCGTGGACGACTTCCGGGTTCTCGTAGTTGAGATCGGGCTGATGCGAGTAGAAGCGGTGCCAGTAGTACTGCTGGCGCTGCTGCTCCCAGGTCCAGTTGGAGGTCTCGACGTCCACGAACACGACGCGGGCCTCGGGCCAGCGCTGGTCGTCGTCGTTCCACACGTACCAGTCGGACTTGGGGTTGTCGGCGCGACGAACGCGATTCGATGAACCACGGGTGCTGGTCGCTCGTGTGGTTCATGACGAGGTCGGCGATGACCCGGATACCGCGCCGGTGGGCGTCGTCGAGGAACTCGACGAGGTCGTCGAGGGAGCCGAGATCGGGGTTGACGGTGAGGAAGTCGCTGATGTCGTAGCCGCCGTCGCGCATGGGCGACGGGTAGAAGGGCAGGAGCCACAGGCAGTCGACCCCGAGCCATTCGAGGTAGTCGAGCTTGGCCCGCAGGCCGCCAGGTCGCCGATGCCGTCGTTGTTGGAATCGAAGAATCCGCGGGTGAGCACCTCGTAGAACACGCCGCGGCGGTACCAGTCGGCCGCCTCCGGCGGCGGGAAGGGCGGTGGGGCGGATGCCGGGCAGGCGGGCCCCGCCGGCGCGGCGCAGCGGTGCCGCCGCCCCGCCCGTGCGCCGAGGTCGCGGCGTGCGCGGCGGCCTCGACATCACCGGCGCGCCGCCCCGGACGCCGCCCGCACGGGCGCGTCGGTCCGGAGAGAGCCCGTGGCCACGGGTGGAGCGCCCACGGCCGTCTCAGCGCCCCACGAACCGGGCCCGTCCCGGTCCGTGCGCCAGGAACGAGGCGACGCCGACGCGGGCGTCGTCGGACCCGGCCACGTCCACGAAGGCGTCGGCCTCCAGCGACAAGGCGTCGGCCAGGGTCGCGCTCTGCCCCCTCGTCGATGACGCGCTTGGCCGCCGCCTGGGCCACCCGCGGACCCGAAGCCAGGCTCGCCGCCAGGGCCAGCGCCTCGTCGAGCACACCGTGGCGGGGGACGACGCGGTCGGCGAGGCCCATGCGCGCCGCCTCGGCCGCCACGACCTGCCTGCCCGTGTAGGATCATGTCCTTGGCCCGCGACGTCCCCACCAGGCGCGGCAGGCGCTGGGTGGCGCCGCCGCCGGGGATGATGCCGAGGAGCACCTCAGGTTGGCCGAGCTTGGCGTCCTCGGAGACCACGCGCAGGTCGCAGGCCAGGGCCAGCTCGAGCCCGCCGCCGAGCGGCGTACCCGACACCGCCGCCACGGTCACGGCGGGGAAGGAGGCGAGCTCACCCGTGGCGGCCAGGAATGCGTCGGAGACGCGCTGCGCCGCACCGGGCTCGGAGAACTCCGAGACGTCGGCACCGGCGGCGAAGATCCGGGGGCCACCCCACAGCACGACGCGCGCCGGGCGGATCGCGGCGGAGACCGGCGACGGCATCGCGCAGCCGGCCGAGGAACGCCACCGACAACGCGTTCATCTTGGGACGGTCCAGCGTGACCAGGGCGACCCCGTCGTCCCGGCGGTCCACCACCACCTGCCCCTCCGTGGCCACCTGCCCCTCCGTGCCGGACGGAACGGGACGTGACTCGGCCATCCTCGGCACCGTACCCGAACGGGGCCGGGACGGCGCGCCATCGACAGCCACGGGTGCGCCGCCCCCGGTGCCCTCCACGACGCCCGGGGGCGCCGTCGAGGGGGCGCCGCCTCCAGGCGCCGCCACCCACAGGGGACGGCCTCCCTCAGGTGTCGGCAGGACGCCCCATGACGCGGCCGAGGAGGCGGTCCGCAGCCTCGTAGGGATCGACGCGGTGCTCGGCCACACCCTGGGTCAGCCCGGCGAACTCCCCGCCGTCACACAGTGCGTCGACCTCGCGTCCGATGCGCGCCGCCAGCACCGTCCGGAACTCGCGCTCCAGGCGGCGGCGCGCGCCGAGCCCAGCGATCCCTGCGCCTCGAGGTACCGCCCGTGGCGGCCGATCTCGTCCCACAGCGCGCCGACCCCCTCGCCGGTGGCGGCGGTCGTCTCCAGGACCGGAGGGCGCCAGTCGCCGAGGGCGCTCAGGTCGAGCATCTGCTCGAGGTCCCGGCGCGTCTCGCGCGCCCCGGGCATGTCGGCCTTGTTGATCACGAAGATGTCGGCGGTCTCGAGGAGGCCGGCCTTGTTGGCCTGGATGGCGTCCCCCCATCTGGGATTGAGCACCACCACCGTGGTGTCGGTGGCCCCTGCCACCTCCACCTCCACCTGTCCCACACCGACCGTCTCCACCAGGACGAGGGGGAAGCCGGCGGCACCGAGCAGGCGGATGGCCTCGGGCACGGCCACGGCCAGGCCCCCGAGATGCCCCCGCGACGCCATGGAGCGGATGAAGACGCCGGTGTCGAGGGCGTGGTCCTGCATGCGCACCCGGTCCCCCAGGATGGCGCCACCCGAGAAGGGCGAGGAGGGGTCGACCGCCAACACCCCCACCGGCTCGACCCCGGCGGCGCGACGGTGGCGATCAACCGGTCCACGAGGGTCGACTTGCCGGCGCCGGGGGGCCCGGTGATCCCCACGGTGCGGGCCTCGCTGCCGCTGCGGTAGGCGATCGCCGCCGCCCTGCGGCCGGGGGGACCCCCCCGTTCCACCAGGGTGAGCAGGCGGGCCAGGGTGGCCCGGTTGCCGGCCGCCGCCGCCTCGAACAGGGCCTCGGGGTCGGCCCCCTGCGGTCGGGCGGATGGGCCGGCCGTGGACTGATCGGCGGGCTGGTCGGCGGCGGACGGGTTCGTCACGGTGCGGCGAAGCGTACGAGACCGGCGCCGCGTCCCGGAAATCGCGCCGTCACCCCCGGGTGATGTCGGCGCCGAGCGCGCCGAGCATGGCGGCCAGGTCCTCGTAGCCCCGGTCGATGTGGGCCGCGCCCGACACCACCGTCTCCCCTTCGGCCACCATGCCGGCGAGGACGAGGGCGGCCCCGGCCCGCAGGTCGGGGGCCCGCACCGGCGCGCCGGACAGCCGTCGCACGCCGCGCACCACGGCATGATGCCCCTCGGTGCGGATGTCGGCCCCCATGCGCCGCAGCTCGTCCACGTAGCGGAAGCGGCCCGAGAAGAGATTCTCGGTGACGATGCCGATGCCGTCGGCCACGCTCAGCATCGTCACCAGGAAGGGCTTGTAGTCGGTGGCCACCCCCGGATAGGGGAGGGTGGCGACGTCGACGCTGCGGAGGCGTTGTGCCGAGGTGGCCCGCATCCCCTCGGGGCCCTGCGCCACCGTCACGCCCATGTCGCTCATCTTGCGCAGCAGCATGTCCATGTGGTCGGGCCTGCCGTCCTCGATCACCACGTCACCCCCGGCCAGGCCCACGGCGGCCAGCACCGTGGCCGCCACCACGCGGTCGGGCACCACGCGGTGGGGCGTCGGGGAGGGATGCAGCTCGTCCACGCCGTCCACCTCGATGTGCGACGTGCCCGCACCGCGTATCCGGGCCCCCATGTGGGTGAGCAGGTCGGCAAGATCCGACACCTCGGGCTCGCGCGCCGCGTTCTCGATGACCGTCGTCCCCTTGGCCAGCACCGCGGCCATGAGGACGTTATCGGTGGCGGTGTGGCTGGGGTACTCGAACACCACACGGTGGCCGACGAGCCTCCCCCCTCGCCCCCCGGGACGCGGCCTTCGATGTTGCCGTGCACCATGTCGAACTCGGCGCCGAGCGTGGACAGGCCGTGGAGGTGGATGTCGATGGGGCGGTTGCCGAAGTCGTCCCCCCCGGGAAGCGCCACGCTCGCCCGCCCGGTGCGGGCCAGCAGCGGCCCGAGCACCACGACCGAGGCGCGCATCTTCTCCACCAGCTCGTAGGGGGCATGCGGCACGAGATCGGCGGGGGTATCGATGACGAGATCGCCGGGGGAGCCGTCGGTGGGGGCGGGCCTGCGCTCCACGTGCACGCCGATGGCGCCGAGGACCTCGGCCATGATGTCGACGTCGACGATGCGCGGCACCCCCGACAGCACGTGGCGCCCCTCGGCCAGGAGACAGGCCGCCATGAGCTTCGAGCGCGGAGTTCTTGGCCCCCCCGACCCGGACCGTCCCCTCGAGCGGTCCACCCGGGCGCACGACGAAGCGGTCCACCGGGCGCGCCGCGTCCTCAGACGACAGGGGTCTCGGCCCAGCGCCCGAACACCGACGCCAGCGCGTCCACGACCTCCCCCACCGTGGCATAGGCGCGCACGGCGTCCATGATGGCGGGCATGAGGTTGGCGTCGGCCACGGCGGCGGTGGCGCGCACGGCGGCGAGCGCCTCGTCCACGGCGCCGCCGTCCCGTCGCTGGCGCACGCCGGCCAGCCGCTTGCGCTGCGCCTCGTCCACCTCGGGCCCGATCTGCAGGGTTGGGGGCCCGGGCTCGTCGTTTCCCTCGGTGAAGGCGTTGACCCCCACCACCAGGCGCCGTCCCGAGGCCACCTTGCGCTGGAAGGCGTAGGCGGCGTCGGCGATCTCGGATTGGAACCAGTTGTCCTCGATGCCGTGCAGCACGCCCTCGAGCATCGATCCCCCGCCCCAGTCGTCGAGGCGGGCGAAGACCTCTTCCGCCCGCTGCTCGATGTCGTCGGTGAGCGACTCCACGAACCACGACCCCCCGAGGGGGTCAGCCACGTTGGCCACGCCCGTCTCGTGGGCGATGACCTGCTGGGTCCGGAGCGCGATGCGGGCCGCCTTCTCGGTGGGGAGGGCCAGGACCTCGTCCATGGAGTTGGTGTGCAGGCTCTGCGTCCCCCCGAGCACCCCGGCCAGCGCCTCGATGGCGGTGCGCACGATGTTCACCTCGGGCTGCTGGGCCGTGAGCGAGACCCCGGCGGTCTGGGTGTGGAAGCGCAGCTGGGCCGAGCGCGCCGGCGCGCCCCGTAGCGGCCCGTCATCCAACGCGCCCAGATGCGGCGGGCGGCGCGGTACTTGGCGATCTCCTCGAAGAAGTCGAGATGGGCGTTGAAGAAGAAGCTGAGGCGGGGGGCGAATGCGTCGACGTCGAGGCCGGCGGCGACGGCCGCCTCGACGTAGGCGAAACCGTTGGCCAGCGTGAAGGCCAGCTCCTGGGCGGCGGTGGAGCCGGCCTCGCGGATGTGGTAGCCCGACACCGACACGGGGTGGAACTTGGGCATCTCGGCTGCGCAGAAGCGCACGACGTCGCACACGAGGCGCATCGAAGGCCGGGGCGGGAAGATGTACTCCTTCTGGGCCTGGTACTCCTTCAGGATGTCGGTCTGCAGGGTGCCGCCCAGGCCGCGGCGGGCAGAACCGCCGCGCTCCCCCGCCGTCACGTACATGGCGAAGAGGATGGCGGCGGGCGAGTTGATGGTCATCGACGTGGTGACACGGCCCAGGTCGATGCCGGCGAAGAGATCCTCGGCGTCGGCCAGGGTGTCCACCGCCACACCGCAGCGCCCCACCTCGCCCTCGCTGTGGGGGTCGTCGGAGTCGCGTCCCATGAGGGTGGGGAGGTCGAAGGCGACCGACAGCCCCCCGCTGCCGGCGCGCGAGCAGCTCGCGGAAGCGCACATTCGTGTCCTCGGCCGTCCCGAACCCGGCGAAGAGCCGCATGGTCCACAGCTTCGAGCGGTACATGGACGCGTACGGCCCCCGGGTGTAGGGCGGCGAGCCGGGCCAGCCCACCTGCGTCGCATCCTGATCGGCGGGCCGGTCGCCGGGCCCGTACACCGGGAGCAGCGGCGTCCCCGACATGGTCGCGAAGTCGGCGTCACGCAACGTCGACGCGTCGAACTCCCTGCGCCACTGCGCCCCGGCGACGGGGTCTGCGTCGGGCGTGGAGGCCATCACTCCAGCCTAACGGGCGGGCCCCCGCTCTCCCGGGCCCCTACCCGAGCTCCCCCGGGGCCGTCCGCGAGCCGTCCCCGAGCCGTCCCCGAGCCGTCCCCGAGCCGTCCCCGAGCCGTCCCCGAGTCGTCCCCGAGCCGTCCCCGAGCCCACGCCGGGCCTCTCCCCGTGCGCCGGCGGGGCCCTCTCCCGGCCCCGCCCGGGCGCCCCCGAGGCCCTCCCGGTCTCGTGCCACCCTGTCGGACGCTGCGGACGGGGCGCGTTAGGGTCGGAGCGTGGCACCCAATCCCCGGGCCCCGGACCGCAACCTCGCCATGGAGCTCGTCCGCGTCACCGAGGCCGCCGCGCTGGCGGCGGGCCGGTGGATGGGACGAGGGGACAAGGAGGGGGCCGACAACGCCGCCGTCCAGGCCATGCGGGTGGTGCTCCACAGCGTGACCATGGACGGGGTCGTGGTGATCGGCGAGGGGGAGAAGGACAACGCCCCCATGCTCTACAACGGTGAGCGCATCGGCGACGGGTCCCCGCCCGCCACCGACATCGCCGTCGACCCCATCGACGGCACCAACCTGACGTCGCTCGGCCGGGGCGGGGCCGTGGCGGTGCTGGCCGTGTCCGAGCGGGGCACCATGTTCAACCCGGGCCCCTGCGTCTACATGGAGAAGCTCGGGGTCGGACCCAAGGCGGTCGGCTCGGTGGACGTCCGCCGCGCCCCCACCGAGAACATCGAGGCGGTGGCCAAGGCGCTCGGGAAGTCGGTGCGCGATGTGACCGTTGTGATCCTCGACCGACCGCGCCACGTCGAGCTGATCGAGGAGGTCCGCTCGAGCGGGGCACGGATCAAGCTGATCTCGGACGGGGACGTGGCGGGTGCGATCTCCGCCGCCTGGCCCGACTCGGGTGTCGACGTGCTCTACGGCATCGGGGGGACCCCCGAGGGTGTCATCGCCGCCGCCGCCATGAAGTGCATGGGCGGCGAGATCCAGGGGCGGCTGTGGCCCCGCGACGACGAGGAGCGGCAGGCGGCGGTGGCGGCCGGCTACGACCTCGATGCCGTCCTCACCACCGAGGACCTGGTGCGCGGGGACAATTGCTTCTTCGCCGCCACCGCCATCACCGACGGCGAGCTGCTCCAGGGCGTGCGCTACCACGACTACGGGGCCACCACCCAGTCCCTCGTCATGCGGTCGCGCTCGGGAACGGTGCGGTTCGTGAGCGCCCGCCACGCCCTCGACAAGCTGCGAGAGTTCAGCCAGATCGAGTTCGGCTGAGGCACGGCTCTGCCGTGCCCGGCGCCCGCGCCCACTACCCCCTGCGCAACGCCTCGCCCGACGAGGCCGAGCGCCTGGCCTCGCTGCAGTCGCTGCACGACGCCTCCACCGTCCGCCAGCTGGAGCGCTTCGGGATCGCGCCCGGATGGCGTTGCGTCGAGCTCGGCGCCGGGGCGGGCTCCATGGCCCGCTGGATGGCGGACAGGGTGGGTGACGGGGGCTCGGTCACCGCCATCGACCAGGACACCACCTTGCTGGCCGACCTCGGCGCCCGCGCCAACGTGTCGGTGGTGCGCGGCGACCTGGCCACCGTGGATCTCGGTGTCGGCTGCGTCGACCTCGTCCATTCCCGCTCGGTCCTCATGCACGTGGTCGACGCCGGGCGTGTGGTGGAACGAGCCGTCGCCGCCCTCGCCCCCGGCGGCGCCGTGCTGTTCGAGGAGGCCGACGGGGCCCCGGCGCAACGCGTGGCCGACGACCCCGCCTTGCCCGCCGCCTTCCGGGCCGTCATGGTGCCCCTGGCCGCCCGCTGGACGTGGGCCCGGGGCCTGGCCGCCACGCTGGAGCGCCTCGGCCTGCACGACGTGCACGACGACGTACGCGAGAACCTGCTGCACGGGGCCACACCCGGTGCCGCCTTCTGGAGCAGGACCCTGACCACGATCCGCCCGCTCGTCACCGACACGGCGCGCATGGCCGCCCTGGGCCAGGACCCCGTCTCCGACAGCGACGTCGACGCCATGCTGGCGCTGCTCGACGACCCTTGCTTCGCCGCCCCCTTCGCCGCCCGTCACCGGGTGTCGGGACGCCGGCCGGCCTGATCGGGGGCCACACCCACCGCACGCCCGGCGGGGCGCAGGACCTGACGTGGCTCGACGACCCGTCGGTGAAGACGTTCCGGGCGGCCCTCGTGCCTCAGCGGATCAGGCCGTGCGCCTCCTGGCAGTGCGGGCCACCCCAGTGCTCGACGATCTGCCCGTCGCGGATCCGCAGGATGGCGGTGCCGTTGATGGTGACGGGCTTCCCCGAGGGTGCGACGTCGTAGAACGGCGTCCCGGTGTGGGTGCCCTTGACCGTCCAATTCGACACGACCAGGTCACCGGACTCGATGAGCAGGTCGACGCTGAAGGTCATGTCGGGGAAGGCGGCACGCGCCTGCTGCCACCAGTGCTGCTCGTCGCCCCGCAGATCGGTGCCGACCCGATCCGGGGCGACGCGCTCGGTCACATGGCTGTGGAAGTCCTCGGAGAAGAACTCGAAGACCGCGTCACTGTCGCCGGACTCCATGGCGGCGCTGTACTTCCCGAGGACGCGGAGATTGTCCGACATGCGTTGGCCCCTTTCGTGCGCCGCTCGACGGGACCAGCGACATCGGGCCGCTGCGCCCGGGCCGCGGAACTCGTCCGGCCGCCCGATCATACCGGTGTCAGGTGTTGGTGTCCTCGCTCGGGACGACGTCGGGACCGGGCAGGCGCGGCGGCGGCCGCCGTCGAGTGCAGCTCCCCGGGGGGCACGGCGTCGAGGGTGTAGGCCGTCATCGACAGCGACCCGTAGGCGTAGCCGTCGACGAGCACATCCGCCGTCGACCCGCCGCCTCTGCCAGCCCCGCCAGGTAGAGCAACGGCAGGAAGTGATCCGGCGTGGGGACCGCATGGGCGAAGTCGGCGTGCCGGCGAAGGTCCACCAGCGCGGCCGGTGTCGCGGTCATGTGCTCACGCGGCCGCCTCGTCGAAGCGCCGGGCCCAGTCGAAGCCCGTGTCGGGGGTGGCTCCAGTCGATGCGGCGCAGGTTGTGCACCACGTTGCCGCTGGCCACGACGAGGACGCCGTCGGCGCGCGAAGGGGGGCGAGGCGTGCCCCCAGCTCGAGGTGGTACTCGAAGGGCTGATCGGCGTTCACCGACAGCTGCACCACGGGGATGTCCGCCTCGGGGAAGGCGTGCACGAGCACCGACCAGGTGCCGTGGTCGATGCCCCAGCTGTCATGGTCGAGTCCCACCCACGCCGGCTTCACGACCTCGGCCACCTCCTCGGCTAGGGCGGGGTCGCCGGGAGCCGGGTACTGCACGGCGAAGAGCTCGTCGGGAAAGCCGTAGAAATCGTGGATCGTCTTCGGACGGGCCATGGCCGTGACCGCCGAGGCGTTGATGTACCAGTGGGCCGACACGGCCAGGATGGCCCGGGGCCGGGGCACCGAGGCCCCGAAGGCACGCCACGCCTCGGTGTAGCGGTTGAAGTCCAACGCGTTGGTGGGGCTCCCGTGGCCGAGGAAGGCGGCGGGCATGGGCCCATCCATCGGTTGCGCCCTACCCGGCTTCGCCGAAATACCGAGCCAGCCCGCCCAGCCGCCCGATGTCCGACGGGTCCCCGTCCAGCACCGCACCGAGCGCCACGCGCCCGCTGATGGCGTCGATCACCGCCGCCGGCTCCCCCGACAAGGTGGTCGGCGGCAGCACCTCTTCCTCGTCGGCCGACCGTTCCGAGGCGGCGGCCGGGGTGGCCCGGCATACGCTCACGGGTCCGTCGCCGCGCCGCAGCCGGATCTCCCCGATCGCCACGTCGAAGGGGCCGGGCTCGAAGAACGAGGCCAGGACGAGGGAGTAGGCCAGCCACACGAGGGACTCACCGGGCTGCTCCTGCACCGCGTGCCCCAGGGGGACGAGCACGTCGCGTTCGTGGATGGTCGAGTCCCACCCGACGTGCACCATCGTCATCCACCACGGCACGGGGCCCGCCGGGGACCGACTGGGATCGCCGAAGCGCTCCGGTTGCACCGACTCGAGCTCGGCGATCATGGTCTCGGTCGACGACAGGTAGCCCTCCACCACCTCGCGATCGGGGAGGACGCGGTCGGCCCGCACCGATTCGTCGGGGGTGACGCGGGGATCGAAGCCCCGCAACGGGGCGGTGTCGCCCGACCAGATCCGCCGGATGGTGTCGTCGACCCACACGTCGTGGCGCAGCACGTCCGCCACCGTCCACCCCGAGCAACGCGACGGGGCTGCGAGCTCGTCGTCGGTCAGGGTGGCGACCGTCGCTCCGAAGCGGCGGCGGTGCCCGACGACGAGAGCACGGGTGGCCCCGGGGTCGAAGAGGAAGCGGATGTGCTCGGCCTGGGGCGCGTCGGTCCCAGCCGGCCCTGGCTCATCCACCCCGGCCGGCAGGGCTGCGCGCCGCCCTGAGGTGCTCGCGCCCGAGCGGGGACACCGATACGAGCCGGCCGGCGCCGGGCTCGGAGCGCACGGTGAGGTAGCCGCGGTCGTTGGCGTCCTCCCACACGGTGAGACGGGGGCACGACGTCCGCCACGCCTCGATGACCTCGGCGTAGGGACGCGGGGTCGGGCCCATCCACTCCAGGAGGTCGAGGATCAGCGCATCAACGGTGTCGGACGTCGGAAGCTCCTGAGCCCGCGGGACGTGACACGCCCAATGGTAGTGCCGGTGTCGATCAGGACGGCACGGTGTGGTGCTCGGCGTCGGCCACCTCGAGACGCACCTGGGCCCGCAGCCGGGCCGCCTCGGCCTCGAGCACCTGCGTGTCGACCGTGGCCCCCTCCCCCCCGGAGGTCTCGCCCGAGCCGGTCGGGCCGCCGAGCTCGGTCAGGCGCTCGTCGGCGGCGTCGAGGGCCCGGCGGGCGCGCTCCACGTCGATGTCGGTGGCACGCTCCGCCACGGGGGCGAGCACCACCACGTGCTCGGGGTCGACCTGCACGAACCCGCCGTGGGCGGCGGCCCGCACCTCGGTGCCGTCCTCGCGCTGGAAGCGCACCGCGCCGGGGACGATGGCGCCGATGAGCCGGGTGTGCCCGGGCATGAAGGTGGCGTCGCCCACGTCGGTGCGCAGAATGACGGCGGCCACGTCCTCCTCCAGGAGGACCTCCTCGGGCGTGACGAGCCGGGCGGGGAAGGTGGGCATCGCTGCCTCAGGAGCCTTCGGACTCGAGCTTCTTGGCCTTCTCGAGGACGGACTCGATGCCGCCCACGTTCAGGAACGCCTGCTCGGGGACGTCATCGACGTCGCCGTTGAGCAGCGCCTCGAAGGACTCCACCGTCTCCTGGATGGGCACGTTGACGCCCTTCAGACCGGTGAAGACCTCGCCCACGTTGAAGGGCTGCGACAGGAAGCGCTGGATCTTGCGGGCCCGGGTCACCGTCAGCCGGTCCTCCTCGGAGAGCTCGTCGAGGCCCAGGATGGCGATGATGTCCTGCAGCTCCCGGAAGCGCTGGAGCACCCCCTGCACCCGCCGGGCCACGTCGTAGTGGCGCTCTCCCACGATCTCGGGGGCGAGGATGTTCGACGACGACGCCAGGGGGTCCACCGCCGGGTAGATGCCGAGCGAGGCGATCTGGCGCGACAGCTCGGTGGTGGCGTCGAGGTGGGTGAACGTCGTGAAGGGTGCGGGGTCGGTGTAGTCGTCGGCGGGGACGTAGACGGCCTGCACCGAGGTGATGGAGCGCCCCCGGGTGGAGGTGATGCGCTCCTGGAGCTCGCCCATCTCGTCGGCCAGGGTGGGCTGGTATCCCACGGCCGACGGCATGCGGCCGAGAAGGGTCGACACCTCGGACCCCGCCTGCACGAAGCGGAAGATGTTGTCGATGAACAGGAGCACGTCCTGGCTCTTCACGTCACGGAAGTACTCCGCCATGGTGAGCGCGGCCAGGCCCACGCGCAGGCGCACGCCGGGCGGCTCGTCCATCTGGCCGTAGACGAGCGCAGCCCGCTCGATGACGCCCGACTCCTGCATCTCGAGCCACAGGTCGGTGCCCTCGCCGTCCGCTCCCCCACGCCGGCGAAGACCGACACACCGCCGTGCTGCGTGGCCACGCGGTTGATCATCTCGAGGATGAGCACCGTCTTGCCCACCCCCGCCCCACCGAAGAGGCCGATCTTGCCACCCTGGACGTAGGGCTCGAGGAGGTCGATGACCTTGATGCCCGTCTCGAACATCTGCGAGCGGGGCTCGAGCTCGCTGAAGGGAGGGGCGTCGCGGTGGATCTCCCACCGGTCCTCGGGCTCGGGGATGGTGTCGGTGTCGAGCGGTTGCCCGAGCACGTTGAAGACGTGGCCGAGCGTGGTGTCGCCCACCGGCACCGTCAGGCCGCGGCCGGTGTTGCGCACCACCGCCCCGCGGGTGAGGCCGTCGGTGGGCTTGAGGCAGACGCAGCGGACACGGCCCTCTCCGGTCTGCTGGGCGACCTCGGCCGTGACCGTGATCGTCTCCCCCTCGAGCACGAGGTCGGTCTCGACCGCCCAGTTGAGCTCGGGAAGGCCGTGGGGTGGGAACTCGACGTCGATGACGGGGCCGGCGATGGCGACGACGCGCCCGTCGGGGAGCGGGTGGTCCTCCGTGGTGGTCGGCTCGGGTGCTGTGGTGGTCATGCGGGTCGCTTCCTTCCTCTGCGTCCTAGTGGTGCGAGGGGGCCTGGCGCAACGCCTCGGCCCCTCCACGATCTCCATGATCTCGGTGGTGATGGAGTCCTGCCGGGCCCTGTTCATCTGGCGGGTGAGCGTCGTCACCAGGTCCTCGGCGTTGTCCGTGGCGGCGGCCATGGCGCGCTGGCGGGCGGTGTGCTCGCTGGCGGCCCCCTCGAGCAGTGCCCCGAAGACGGCGGACTCGACGTAGCGCGGCACGAGCTCCAGGAGCAGGTCGGGCGAGGCCGGCTCGAACTCCACGTAGCCCTGCCGGTCAGCGCGCTCGGCCTCCTCGGCCTCCTCTGCCGCGGTGGGCTCGGGCAACGGGAGCAGCTGGCGCGTCTCCACGGCCTGGGACCCCGCCGACAAGAAGCGCGTGGACACCACGAGGACCTGGTCGACCTCCTCGGCCAGGAACGCCGGGGCCAGGATGTCGGCCACGCGCCGGGCGTCCTCGAAGGTCGGGCGGTCGGAGAAGCCGATGAGGGACCGCTCCACCTCGATGCCGCGGAACCGGAAGAAGGTCTGTGCCTTGCGACCCACCGTCACCAGGCGGTACTCGGGTCCCTCGGCCGACGCGGCGCGCAGGGCGCGCTCCACGGCGCGCAGCACGTTGGCGTTGTAGGCGCCGCACAGGCCGCGGTCGGCCACGACGGCGAGCACGAGCACCCGGGCCGGCGCATCGGGGACACCGAGCAGCCGGCCGGCGTGGTGCCCGGCGTCGGCGGCGGACTCGCGCAGGACCTCGGCGATGCCCTCCTGGTACGGCGCGGCGGCGGCGATGCGCCCCTGGGCGCGCACGATCTGCGACGCGGCGATGAGCTCGAAGGCACGCGTGATCTTCTGCGTCGACTTGACGGTGCGGATGCGGCGCCGCAGGACGCGTTCCTGCCCCCCGGGCATGGGTCAGATCACCTCTTTGGAGAACGACAGCTTGAACTCCTCGAACGCCGCCTTGAGGGCGGAGGGCTCGGGAAGGCTGCCGTCGGACCGGATGTGGTCGAGGAGCTCGGGGTGGCTGGCCCGCAGGAAGGCGAGGAGCTCGGCCTCGAAGCGACGCACCTCGGACACGGGCACGTCGTCGACCCATCCGTTGGACCCGGCGTAGATCACGAGGACCTGTTCCTCGACCGGCATCGGCGTGTTCTGGGGCTGCTTGAGCAGCTCGGTGAGCCGGTAGCCCCGGTCGAGCTGGGCCTGGGAGACCTTGTCGAGCTCGGAACCGAAGGTGGCGAAGGCCTCGAGGTCGCGGAACTGGGCGAGGTCGATCTTGAGGCTGCCGGCCACCGACCGCATGGCCTTCACCTGAGCGGCACCGCCCACGCCGCGATACCGAGATGCCCACGTTCATGGCCGGGCGCACACCGGCGTAGAACAGCTCGGACTCCAGGTAGATCTGGCCGTCGGTGATGGAGATGACGTTGGTCGGGATGTAGGCGGCCACGTCGCCGCCCTTGGTCTCGATGATGGGCAGGGCCGTGAGCGATCCCCCGCCCTTGGCCTCCGACAGCTTGGCCGCCCGCTCGAGCAGCCGGCTGTGGAGGTAGAAGACGTCACCGGGGTAGGCCTCGCGCCCGGGCGGGCGGCGCAGCAGGAGCGACAGCTGGCGGTAGGCCTCGGCCTGCTTGGAGAGGTCGTCATACACGATGAGGGCGTGCTCGCCGTTGTCCATCCAGTGCTGGCCCATGGCGCACCCGGCGTAGGGGGCGATGTACTTGAAGGGGGCGGGCTCCGACGCCGGTGCGCACACCACCACCGTGTACTCGAGGGCGCCGTGCGCCTGCAGGGTGGCCACGGTCTGGGCGATGGACGAACCCTTCTGCCCGATGGCGACGTAGATGCACTTCACCCCCTGGCCCTTCTGGTTCAGGATGGTGTCGATGGCGACGGTGGTCTTCCCCGTCTTTCGGTCGCCGATGATGAGCTCGCGCTGGCCCCGTCCGATGGGCGTCATGGCGTCGATGGCCTTGATGCCGGTCTGCAGCGGCTCGTGCACGGGCTGGCGGTCGACGATCCCCGGTGCCTGGATCTCCATGCGGCGCATGATGGGGTCGACGAGCGGTCCCTTGGCGTCGACGGGCTGACCCAGGGGGTCCACCACCCGGCCCAGCAGCCCGTCGCCCACGGGGACCGACAGGATGCGGCCCGTCGCCCGCACCAGCTGCTCCTCCTCGAGGTGGGCACCCATGCCCAGGATGACGGCGCCGATGGTGTCCTCGTCGAGGTTGAGGGCCAGGCCCACGGTGCCGTCCTCGAACTCGAGGATCTCGTTCACCGCCGCCCGGGGCAGGCCCGAGATGCGGGCGATGCCGTCGCCCACCTCGGTGATGCGGCCCACCTGCTCGGCCCCCACCTGGGGCGTGTACTCGGCGACGTGGCGCTGCAGGGCGGCGGCGATCTCGTCGGGGTTGATGGTCAGCTCAGCCATCAGGCTCGTGCTCCTCGCATGGTCGTGTCGGGCCGGAGGAGGTGCTCCTCCAGTTGCTCCAATCGGTGCAGGGCGCTGGCGTCGACGAGCAGATCGCCGATCTGGACGACGGCGCCGCCGAGAAGGGCGGGGTCCAGGGTGATCTGCAGCTCGACGGGCCCGTGCGTCAGCTGCTGCAGCGCGTCGGTCATCTCCTGCTGCTCGTCGCCGTCGACGACCATGGCGGCACGGACGCGGGCGACGCGCCAGCCCCGCGCCTGTGCGGCCTGCTCCACCAGCCAGTCGAGCGCCGCCACCAGGTCGCGCACGTGTCCCTGCACGACGACGAGGGCGAGCTGCACCGTGGCGGGCATGGCCTTGCCGTCGAGGAGGGAGTGCACCAGGTCGGCGCGCTGCTCGGAGGGGACGGTGGCGTCGGAAAGGGCCTGCGCCAGGGCGCGGTTCGTCTCCACGATGCGGGCGAAGCGGAACAGCTCGTCCTCGATCTCCTCGAGGCCACCCGTATCGGGGATGGCTTCGAAGATCGCCGCCGCGTACCCCGTGGCGTAGTGCCGCCACTCGGTGCGGCCCCGGATGGGCTCCTCGGCGGCGAGCTCCTGGGGTCCGAGGTCGTGCATGTGCCGGGCCAGCTCGTACAGCTCGTGCAGGACGGTGGGGAACGCGTCGGCCCGCTCCGCCTCCACCGCCCGCAGCACCAGGCGGAGGGCAGCGGGGTGCACGCGGTCGCGCAGCAGGTCCTCGAGCACCGCCCGTCGGGCCTCGACGGGAACGCCGAAGTCGGTGAGCGTCACGGCCAGCACGTTGGTGCGCGACACCAGGTGTGCCACCGCGTTGAGCTGCTCGGCGACCTCGCCACCGACGCTCTGCCGGGCGATGTCGCCGATGGCCGCTCGTGTGTATCCCCGCAACGACGCGTGCACGTGGTCCCCTTCGCCCCGACCGGCCGCCGCGTCAGCCCTGGGCCGAGGCGGCCGACGACCGCAGCACGGTCACCGCCTCCTCGATCAGGTCGCGGTGCGCCGCCGGGTCGATCTCGCGCCCGATGACCTGCCGGGCGACCGACAGGACCAGGGTCCCCACCTGGGCCGACACCTCTTCCACGGCGCGCTGGCGGGCGAGCGCGATCTCCGACTGGGCGGAGACGACGAGACGCTCGTTCTCGCGCTGGGCCCGGTCCTCGGCCTCGCTCACCAGCTGCTGGGACGTGCGGTTGGCCTGCGCCAGGATCTCACGCGCCTGCTGCCGGGCCTCGTCGATGATCGCGGCGCGTCGGCGCGGGTCTCCTCGGCCTCGGCCCTGGCCCGCTCCGCCGCCTCGAGGGCGTTGCGGATCTGCTCCTGGCGCTCCTCGAGCGCCTTGTTGAGCGGCGGCAGGACGTACTTGGCCAGGAAGCCCAGCACGATGAGGAAGGCGACGATCTCGACGATGAGGGTCGCGTTGGGAATGAGGAAGTTGCTGCTGGCGATCATGTCAGCCTCTGCTCGGTTCGGTTGTCGGGTCGGCTCGGCGCGGCGGCCATGGCCGCCGGCGACGTGGGAGCGCCCGATCACGGACCGCCCTTCTTGTAGAGGGAGAACACGAACAGCGCGGTGAAGGCCAGGTTGATGAAGTACATGGCCTCCACCAGGCCGACCGTGAGGAACATGATGGTGAAGAGCCGCCCCTGGGCCTCGGGTTGCCGGGCGACGCCGGCGATGGTCTGGCTGCCGGCGAGACCGTCGCCGATGGCGGCACCGACGGCCCCGCCCCCCATCAGCAGGCCGCCGCCGACCATGGCACCGGCGAGGCTGATCGGTGCGGTCGAGCCCTGTATCTGACATTGGTGGTGCTCCTTTTGCTCTGTGGTGTCGAGGATCTGTTCGGTGTGTCGGGAACGCTGTCGGTTCGTGGCCGCTAGTGCGCGTCGCTCATGGCGCTGTCGAAATAGAGGATGGTGAGGAGGGCGAAGATGAACGCCTGGATGGCCCCGATGGCGAGGTCGAACACCTTCCACACCGGGTTGAGGAAGATGGTAGCACGTCGCCGATGGGCACGTGGCGATCGTCCACACGCCCAGGGCGGCGATGAGCGCGAGCATGAGCCCGCCCGACAGCAGGTTGCCGAAGAGACGGAGGGCGAGCGTCAGGGGCTTGGCGATCTCTTCGACCCCGTTGATGAAGATGTTGACCAGGAACAGCGACTTGGGAAAGGGCTGGCTCACGTAGTGCCGGACGTAGCCGACGACCCCCCGAGCCCGGATCGAGGCGATGTGCACGGGGATGATCACCACAGCGCCAGGGCGAGAGTGACGTTGATGTCGCTCGTCGGCGGCGCCATCCACTCGATCTCCGATCCGATGCCGAGCACCGAGAACCAGTTGGCGACGAGGATGAAGACGAAGAGTGCGAGCGCCAGGGGCACAACCCCCGCGCCCCGGGGCCCGATGGATCCTTCGACCTGGGTGCGGACCGCATCGACCCCCATCTCCCAGGCCAGCTGGAGTTTCCCCGGTACCCCGCTCGTCGCCTTCGACCGCAGGAGAGCCCACGACGACGACGATGAGCACGGCCACGACGGTCGACCAGATCGTGTCGAGGTCGAGCCCGTCGCGGTGGACGTGGGTGCCGACGTTGATGTCGGAGGCGAGGAGGTGGACGACGCCGGTCATGCGTCGTCATCCTCGTCCAGGAGGGCGGTCCCCATGGTGGTGTCGCCCATGAGCGGATGGCGGAGCATGGAGACCACGACGTTGGCGAGCAGCGTGAACTGGAACACGGCCAGACCGACAAGGATGCCGAACCCGAGCTGCTCGACGAAGAAGGTGATCCCGAGGGCGATGACGCTGATCACGCCGAGCCGGCCGAGGGTGTTGACGGCCAGGGGGCGCCGCTGGTTCTCGTCGGGCCCCGACGAGGCCTTGACCGTCGCCCGGGAGATGAGGCGGAAGTTCGACGAGCGCCATGGACAGCCCGATGCACACCCCGAGACCGACGAGGGGGTAGCCGGCGACGATACCGATCGCGAGCGCGCGGCGCCCCCATCCCACCAGGTCAGCGCCGTGCGCCGGGCGACCGTCAGATCTGGGGGAGCGAGAAGCTCGAGAAGAGGTTCATCACGGCGTGCACCCTACCGTGGGTGGGCCGCCCCACCCCGGGCGACGCGGCCGCGCGGCCACAGGTAGCCGACGGATCTGGCGCACCGTGGCGCCGACGGCGGAGGCGATCCCGACCGCCAGCCCGATCAGCGTCCCCACCGGGCTGCTGTGGAGCCAGGCGTCGATCGCCAGCCCGATCGCCCAGCGCCGATGCCGATCATCAGAGCCAGGAAGCCCGATGGTGATGACGTCAATACTCTCGGCGGGGCTTTCCCTCCACGTCCTGTCGCTTGGCGCGTGTCGCTCAGAGGGTAGGCGCCGTGC
>CAWIWK010000066.1:0-37329 GCA_963839605.1 uncultured Acidimicrobiales bacterium
ACCCGCCCGCACCGGCGCCCGCCCCGCCCGCACCGGCGCCCGTCTCGTCGGGCAGGGTCGTGCCGTGGCGGCCTGCCCCGGCGGCGAAGCGGGCCGCCCCCTCGATGGTCTCGCCGCTGGCGATGGTGTCCTGGCCGAACCGGGTCTCGAGGACGAGGGCATCGGGTTCGGGGAGCCCCCACTGCCACAGAAGCGACCGTCGGTCGTTGCGCATGCAGCGCTGGGGGAGGGCGGCGAGCTCCTGGGCCAGGGCCAGGGCGGCGGACAGGGCCTGGCCCGGCGCCACCAGGCGGTTGACGAGACCCATGCGATGCGCCTCGGGGCCCTCGACGCCCCGTCCGGTGAGGACCATGTCCATGGCATGGCTCTGGCCCACGAGCCGGGGAGGCGCACGGTGCCCCCGTCGACGAGGGGGACGCCGAAGCGCCGGCAGTAGACCCCGAACGACGGCGTCGGTGGCGGCCACCCGCAGGTCGCACCACAGGGCGAGCTCGAGGCCGCCGGCCACGGCGTGGCCCTCCACCGCCGCGATCACGGGCTTGGACAGGTCCAGGCGGGTCGGGCCCATGGGCCCGGGCCCCTCCTCGGCCACGGGCCGCCGATCCCCTGCGGACAGGGCCTTCAGGTCGGCCCCGGCGCAGAACGTGCCCCCGGCCCCGGTGAGCACGGCCACGGAGGCCGGACTCGTCCTCCTCGAAGACCGTGGAAGGCGGTGAGCAGGTCGGCGGCGGTGGCCGAGTCGACGGCGTTGCGCCGCTCGGGCCGGAAGATGGTGACGACGATGACGGCACCGTGCCGACTGACGTCCACGGTCTTCCACACGGCCTCGCTCACCCTGCCGACCTCCGTATCGGGAGCGGCGGGCATCGCCGTCCGAATGCGGTCCATTCTCCCAGAGGCGCTGTCCCCGGGACGGACCCGGGCCCGAAGCCGACCCGGGCCCAAAAGCCGACCTGGGCGGTCGACAATTGCCCGACCAGCCGGTACACTGCCGGTCGACAGCACGTCCACCGCACGACCGACATCGCTCGAGGCGATACCGCAGGAGGAACCATGGCAGTCCGATTGGGCGACATCGCCCCCGACTTCACCGCCGACACGACCGACGGCACGATCAACTTCCACGAGTGGCTGGGTGACTCGTGGGGGATCCTTTTCTCCCACCCCAAGGACTTCACCCCCGTGTGCACGACCGAGCTGGCCGCCTTCTCCAAGGCCAAGCCCGAGTTCGACAAGCGCAACACCAAGCTGATCGGGCTGTCGGTGGACTCGGTGGAATCGCACCGCTCGTGGGACAAGGACATCGAGGAGACCCAGGGCCAGTCGGTGTCGTTCCCGGTCATCGGGGACCCGGACCGCAAGGTGGCCGACCTCTACGACATGATCCACCCCAACGCCAACGACACCCTCACGGTCCGTTCGGTGTTCATCATCGGGCCGGACAAGAAGGTGAAGCTGATCCTCACCTACCCGGCGTCGACGGGGAGGAACGTGGACGAGGTGCTGCGGGTTCTCGACTCGTTGCAGCTGACGGCCGACTACTCCGTCGCCACCCCGGTCAACTGGAAGGACGGCGACGACGTCATCGTCGTGCCCGCCCTGTCGGACGAGGACGCCGAGAAGAAGTTCCCCAAGGGTTTCAAGCGGCTCAAGCCCTACCTGCGGGTGACCCCCCAGCCCAACAAGTAACGAACCGGTCCGGCGCCCACCGGCGACCCTCCGGGTCCCGCCGGGGGAGCGAGCGGCGACACCGAGCGCATGACGGAGCCGGCCTTCGGGCCGGCTCTGGCGCGTCCGGGCCCGTGGCGCGGCGGCCCGTGGCGCGGGGGCCCGTGGTGGGGGGGGATCGTGGTGGGGGGGATCGTCGAGGGACCGCCTCCCCGGGTGGCCCGGGACCCCGGGTCGCGACGACGTGCACCACGACCCGGGTGGCCCGGGACCCCGGGTCGGCCCGGCGCGTCGGCGGGGGGACGCGCCGGGGTGGGTCAGGACCTGGTCACCTGGACCTGGCCGACCCCGGCCTCGGCGTCGAGGACGATGTGGGGCGTCTGTGCCCGCCCCGTGGCGGCCCCCCCGACCTGCATGGTCTGGTGGGTGGAGAACCCGCCGTCGGTCTGGCCGAACACCTGGACCGCACCCAGACCGCTGTGGGCGCTGACGCTGACCGAGGGCCCCGGGGGCACCTCCACCTCGAGGTGGCCGATGCCCACCGTGGCCGTGATGTGGGTCGTCCCGGGCCGGAAGGCGACGTCGCGCAGGTCGACCACCATGTTGCCGATGGCCAGCCGATAGCGCGGCGCCACCTGGGCTGCGGACGTGGGACGCCACTGCGTGTCACCGATGCCGCCGTGGAGGGGCACCCCGCTCATGGCCTCGATGGAGAAGACCGTGGCCGCCGCCACGGTGATGATGGCCAGCACCGTGACCAGGGCGGTGACGAGCAACCACCGCAGCGGCGACCCGCTGCGGCGGCCGCTCGCCACCAGGAGGGCGCCCGCCAGGATGAGGGCGAAGAGGCCGAAGTAGAACCCGAAGCCGCCCAGGCCGCCGTCCCAGTGCCGGTGCCACCACGGGCCGCTCGAGAAGAGGTTGGACAGGGCGATGATGCCGAGGACGACGCCCAGGACGATGACCACCAGGCTGCGCTGGCGCGACCGGGACCGCACCCAGTCGTGCGCCACGGCCCGCCCCGTGTCGTCGGCCGGGATGAGCAGCCAGCCCGCCAGGTAGAGCAGGACGCCCGAGCCACCGAGGACGGCCAGCGCCGCGAACACGATCCGCACCACGAGGGGATCGAGGTCGAAGTACTCGCCGATGCCGGCGGCCACGCCCCCGAGGACACGGTGCTCCACGTCGCGCCGCAGCGCCCGCCGACCGGTGCCGGGGGGAGGGGGAGGCGACGACGGAGGGTCGGGCGGTGCGCCGAACGGGGGCGGGGGCGGTGGCGGTGGTGGCGTCGCCGACCCCCCGGACCACGACGGGTCCAGCGCGGCCGGGTCGTACGCACGGTGCCTCCTGCTCCCCGGCGTCGGGCCGGGGCGTGTCGCCGCCCTCGGGCGCGTCCCCCTCGCCGGGGTGGACCGCCGTCGGTGCGCCGGTCGAGGCGTGCGTGGCCGTGGGTTCGGGCTGATTGGTCTCCATGTCCCCATCGTCTGCCGGGCCACCTCGAGGGGGAATCGGGTATGACCCTGACGCCACCCCCGAGGAGGGCCCTGCTACCTGGGGGGTCTCCCTCGTGGTGATCGGCGCCGACCACATGGGATCATCGAAGCATCACCGAACGAGTCGAACCGGTCACACCGCCGACGTACCACCCGCCTGCCGGCCCGCCGCCATCGCCCACCCCCGAGACGGCGCAGCCGCCGCGAGCGCCGTCCCCACCACCACCGCCCCCGCCTCCGCCGGGGGGAGCCGGGCCGTGGGGGACGCCGGTCCAGGGACCGCCTCCTCCACGGGGAGCGGGGCCGTGGGGAGCACCGCCCGGCGGCGCTGTGCCCCCGTCGCTGCCCGGTGGGAGCCCGCACGGCCATCACCGGCACCGGTGGTGGTACCGGCCCCGCGACCGGGGTCCGCTGCGACGCAGCAGCGACGGCCGCATCGTGGGCGGCGTGGCGGCCGGCCTGTCGGCGCGCCTCGGCGTCGACGCCAACATCATCCGCATCCTCTTCGTGGTGGTGTCGGTGGGTGGGGGGGCCGGGTTCGCCCTGTACGTGGCGGCGTGGCTCCTCATCCCCCGCCAGGGAAGCGACGAGTCCAACGGCCGGCGGGCCTTGGCCGACCGCCGGTCGGTGGCCCTCGCCATCGCCACGGGCACGGTCCTGGTGGCCGTGCTGCTCGTCCTGACCGGCCTGGGCTTCGGGTTCCTGGCCGGGCTGGCCTGGCTGTCGGCCATCGGCGTGGCCGGGCTCGTCCTCGTGTGGCGGGGAGCCGACGACGAGGAGCAGGCCTTCCTGCGCGAGCTGGTGGAGCAGGCCCCGCTGCTCGGTTCCACCGAGCACGGCTCGCGCCGGTCCATGGTGGCGCGCATCGCCGCCGGAGGGCTCCTGGTGCTGGCCGGGCTGGGGGGACTGGCCGGGTCGCGTCATCTCGACCGGCACACCGCAGGCGCCTTCATCGCCATCAACGTCGTCATCCTGGGCTTCCTGATCGTGTTCGGCCCGTGGTGGCTGCGCCTGGCCCGCGAGCTGGCCGTGGAGCGCCGGGAGCGGGTGCGCACCGAGGAGCGGGCCAACGTCGCCGCCGCCGTGCACGACTCGGTGCTGCAGACCCTGGCGCTCATCCAGCGCGCCGCCGGGGACCCCCGCGAGGTCACCCGCCTGGCCCGTGCGCAGGAGCGCGAGCTTCGCTCGTGGCTGTTCGAGGGTCGCCCACCCGGCTCGTTCGACGAGACCAACGTGGCGAGCGTGGCCGATGCGGTGGCGGTGATCGAGCGCGACGTCGAGGCCGCCCACCGGGTGCCGGTGGAGACCGTGCTCGTGGGGGACTGCCCGCTCACCGACGACCTGCGGGCGCTGCTGGCGGCGGGCCGCGAGGCGGTCGTCAACGCGGCCAAGTGGTCGGGGGCCCCCGTCGTGTCGCTGTTCGTCGAGGTGGAGGCGGGACGGGTGTCGGTGTTCGTGCGCGACCGGGGCGCGGGCTTCGAACCCGACGCCGTGGGCACGGACCGCCGCGGCATCGCCGAGTCCATACGGGCCAGGACGGCCCGGCACGGCGGCACGGCCACCATCCGCAGCGCCCCCGGACAGGGCACCGAGGTCGAGCTCGTCATGCCGCGGGGGGACCGGTGAGCCCCACCGCCGACGGCAGGCGTGTGCGGGTGTTCCTGGTCGACGACCACCACCTCTTCCTGTCGGGCGTGCGTGCCGAGCTGGGTGACGCCGTCGAGGTCGTGGGCGACGCCGACGAGGTGGCGGCCGCCATCGAGCTCATCCGCGAGCGTGTGCCCGAGGTCGTGCTCATCGACGTGCACATGCCCGACGGGGGAGGGCAGGCCGTGATCGAGGCCGTCGCCCTGACACACCCCGACGTCCGCTTCCTGGCCCTGTCGGTGTCCGACGCGGCCGAGGACGTCATCGGCGTGATCCGGTCCGGGGCGCGGGGCTATGTCACCAAGACGATCTCGGGCCCCGAGCTCACCGACGCCATCACCCGGGTGGCGGAGGGCGACGCCGTGTTCTCTCCCCGGCTGGCCGGGTTCGTGCTCGACGCCTTCGCCTCGACCCCCGCCGCCGCGGCCGGGGCCACGCCGACGTTCGACCCCGAGCTCGACCACCTCACGCCGCGCGAGCGGGAGGTGCTGCGCCTCATCGCCCGCGGCTACGCCTACAAGGAGGTGGCCCGCCAGCTGGGCATCTCGGTGAAGACGGTCGAGAGCCACGTGTCGGCGGTGCTGCGCAAGCTGCAGCTGTCGAGCCGGCACCAGCTCACCCGCTGGGCCTCGGAGCGGCGCCTGCTGTGAACGTCGCCCCGCTCAGGCGTCGCGTCGCACCATGAGCACGCCCCCCACGAGCAGGATGGCACCGGTGTAGGCGCACAGGAGGCCGAACCCGACCCAGGGGCCGAACGACGGCAGGAATTCCACGTGGGCACCCCGGGCGGTGGTGGCCGTCATCGACGACCCGATCACCGCCGGCAGGAACTTCCCGACAGGGTGCCCGTACTTGAGGGGGAAGGCCGCCACCACGAGCGGCAGGATGAGCTGGATGGCGACATAGGCGCTGATGGCCCCGGCCGTGTGCCGAATGATGATGGCGAGCCCCATCGCAATGAGTCCGAGCAGCGTCAGGTAGAGGCCCCCGCTCACCACCGCCCGGGCCACCGTCGGGTCGCCCAGGCTGGCGGTGGGGGTGCTCCCCGACAGAATGGCCTGCCCGATGAAGAACGCCGCGAACGACACAGCCTCGCCCACGAGCAGCACAACCGCGCCGAACACCACCACCTTGGCGCCCAGCACCACGGGGCGGCGGGGGACGGCGGACAACGTGGCGCGGATGGTGCCTGTGCCGTACTCCGCGCTCATCACAAGCACGCCGAGGACCCCGATGGCCAGCTGGCCGAACAGCAACCCCGTCAAGCTGATGCTGGTCGGGTCGAACAGGGCCTGCTCGATGATGCCGCTGTTGCTCCACGTGCTCGCCTCCGACGACGTGGCCAGGATGCCGAGGCCGATGCCCACCGCGATGGTGGCGGCGAGGGCCCACATGGTGGAGCGCACCGATCTGAGCTTGGTCCATTCGGCGCGCAGCGCCCCGCGGAAGCGGTAATGCCCGGAGGGAAGCGCTCGGGACCGGAGGGTGGCGGTGGTGGTCAACGCGCCCCCTCGGTCGGGCCGACACCAACGTCCTCGGCATGGAACTCGACACTCGTCCGGGTGAGTTCCATGAAGGCGTCTTCGAGGGAGCCTCCTTGGGGAGACAGCTCGTGGAGGGAGATTCCGTGCGCTGCCGCCAAGTCCCCGATGGCCGGCGCAGTCAAGCCCGTGACCACCAGGGACCCGTCGTCGCCCGTCGCCACCCGGGCGCCGGCCCCGTCCAGCAGGACGGTGAGTTCGATCGAGCCGGGGCGAGCGCACCCGCACCGACTGCCGCGTGCTCTGGGCCACGAATTGGGCCACCGGTTGGTCGGCGATGAGGCGGCCTCGCCCGATCACGACGAGGTGGTCGGCGGTGAGCGCCATCTCGCTCATGAGATGGCTCGACACGAACACGGCTCGCCCCTCGGCCGCCAGGTGCTTGAGAAGGTTCCGCACCCAGAGGATGCCTTCGGGGTCGAGCCCGTTGACGGGCTCGTCGAACAGGAGCACCCCGGGATCGCCGAGCAGGGCGGCGGCGATCCCGAGGCGTTGCGTCATACCCAACGAGAACGTCCCCGCCCGCATGCGCGCCACACTGGTGAGGCCGACCAGCTCGAGCACCTCGCCGACGCGTCCCCGTGGGATGTCATTGGTCTGGGCCAACGCCCACAGGTGGTTGGCGGCACTGCGCCCCGGGTGAATGGCCTTGGACTCGAGGAGCCCTCCCACCTCACGCAGCGGCCACGGCAGGTCGTGGTAGAGGCGGCCGTTCACGGTGACGTGGCCGGCGTCGGGCCTGTCGAGACCCATGATCATTCGCATGGTGGTGGACTTGCCCGAGCCGTTCGGCCCGAGGAAACCCGTCACCTGCCCCGGACGCACCACGAAGGAGAGGGCGTCGACGGCCAGGGTCTCGCCGTAATGTTTGGTGAGCTCTTTGGCCTCAATCACCGCCAGCTCCTCGGTGAGACGCCCGAACGTGTCGTCACGTGGCAACCCATGTACCGCCGCCGCCACAGCGGCGTTCCCAGACGATACAGGTTCGATCGGCGGGGGCGGAGTCGGCCGGGGCTTGTCGAGGCGTGCGGCTACGCTGTTGGCGACGGGCGGGTCGGGGGGTCGATCCGGGACGTACCTCGACACGGGGACCACGGTGGGGTTGGCTGGCCACGAAGAGCACGGTGTGTTCGCCGCCATGGGGCGTTTCGCTTACCGATTCCGGGTCGCGGTGATCGTGATCTGGGTCCTGTTGGCCGTCGGGGCGACGGCATTCCTGCCTTCTCTGGCCAACCTCGCCGGGCAAGATGCAGACGTACTGCCTTCGACGGTGCCCAGCGCGCAGGCCACAGGGTTGGCGCAGGCCATTCAGAAGACCGACTCTGACAGTGCGACGATCATCGGCGTGACACGACAAGGGAAGCTGACATTCCAGGACATCGCCGCCATGGACAGGGTGGAGCACGCCGTGCGCGCCCTTCGGCATGTCGTGGCAGTGGCAGACCAGGGCATCTCAGGGGACGTCCGAGCGCGCGAGATGGTGGTCGAAACGAACGTATACGGCTTCTTGGGCGGCACCGGGCCCAAGGCGCTCGTGGACGCCATACGGGGAACCTTCTCCTCGGTCGACCCGCCGCCGGGCCTGGTGTTGCATCTCACCGGGCCGCTAGCGGACGATGTCGACGAGACCACGGCGGCAGTCGCGGCAGTTGACGCTCACCGAGTTGCTGTCGATCGCGTTCATCGTGGTCCTGCTCCTCATCGTCTTCCGATCGGCGCTCGCCCCCCTGGTGGCGCTCGCCCCGGGCGCAATCGGTCTCGTCGTGGCGCAGGGCCTCATCGCCCAAACGGCGCGATGGGGCGCGCCAACGTCTGACCTGACGGGCGATCTCCTCATCGTCGTCCTGCTCGGTGTGGGCACGGACTACGGATTGTTCCTCATCTTCCGAGTTCGAGAGGAGCTCGAGCGAGGGGCGGAGATGGAGTCCGCCATCTTGGAGGCCGTCGCCAGAGTGGGCGAAGCGCTGACCTTGTCCGCGGTCACGGTCATGGCAGCCTTCTCCGCTCTCCTCTTCGCCACCTTCGGGCTGTACCGCGGGCTCGGTCCTGCACTCGTCATCGGCATCGCGGTGGTGCTGGTGGCGGACCTGACGTTGCTCCCCGCTGTCCTGGCGATCGTCCGCGAGAAGACGTTCTGGCCGTCACAGCTCCACCGGGGAGGCGTCAGCCCCGGGGGATGGGGTCGCGCCAGTGTCCGGGTGATCCGCCGCCCTGTGCTCGCACTCACCGCCGGGGTGGCCGTCCTGGGCGCGTTGGCGCTCTTCACCCTCGACTACGCACCGGGAGGCTTTCTCGAGAGCAACCCCCCACCCCACAGTGACGCCGCTCAGGGAATGGCGGCCCTGTCGGCACACTTCGGCCTCTCCACCAACCCCACCGAGGTCATCTTCTCGTTCCCCGCGCCGGTGTGGATCGTTCCGGATGTCCTTTCCCGGGCCCAACAAGCGCTCCAGCGGGCGCCGGAGTTCCGGTCGGTCGTGGGTCCCCTCGATCCCAACGGGACGACGCTCTCATCCGCCGAGCTGAACGAGCTGCATCACCGATTGGGTCCGGCCGCGCGCCTCAGTGTCGTGCCGCCCGCACGTGCAGGGGTCTCCGTGGCCCAATACGACGCGTACAGGGCGGCGCAGTCGTTCATCAGTCCTGACGGGTTCACCGTCAGCTATGACACCACCCTTCGGTCCGGGGGACCCGACTCGGACGCGGCCATGTCCGAGATCCCCGCAGTACGCGCCACCGTGGCTCACATCGGATCGCAGCTCGGGGCGGTAGCCGACGGCGTCGCCGGTGACGCATCGGGGAACTATGACGAAGCCGACATCTCGACGCAGGATCTGGAGGCACTCGTACCTCTTGTCCTCGCCGTGATGCTCATCATCCTCGTCGTGCGTCTCCGCAGCCTCGTCGCCCCCCTCTACATGATCGTCAGCGTGGCACTGTCCTACCTGGCCGCGCTGGGCATGACCATCTTGGTCTTCAGCGTGATAGGCGGGAGCCGCGGGGTGGAGTTCGTCCTGCCCTTCCTCCTGTTCGTCTTCCTTCTGGCCTTGGGCGAGGACTACAACATTCTCGTCATGACGCGGATCCGGGAAGAAACGCGCCGGGCTCCGCTGCACCAGGCGGTCGCGACGGCCATGGCCAGGACCGGGACGACGGTGACCTCAGCGGGGCTCATCTTGGCCGGCACCTTCGTCGTGCTCACGGTGACCACCACGGGCGAGACGCGGCAGATCGGCGTCGGGCTGGCGGCCGGAATCCTCCTCGACACGTTCCTCGTGCGGACCTTGCTCCTGCCCGCCCTGGTTGTGATCCTCGGACGTCGGAGCTGGTGGCCATCTACTGCTCCACCGTAGGAGAAGCGTTGAGGGCTTCTCCTACGAGCACCCGGTGGTGTCGCCCTCGTCCACCCCGAGCGTTACGTCCACCCCGTCGTATTGCGGAGGCGAAGAGGAGTCCTGGACATCGAACTGGATATCGGAGCACTCGACTGTGCTGGGAGTCCCGGTGATCTCGCCGGAGGACGTGTCGAGATGGAGCCCATCAGGCAGCGACCCGAATCCGACGGACCACGTGTAGGGCGTCGTGCCCCCGGTCGCCATGAGCGTCTGGTCGTAGGGAGTTCCCACTGTGCCGTCGGGGAGGGACGCAGTGGTGACGTTCAGCACGTTGACCACCGTGACCGTCGTCGAGCCCGAGACCCCATCGAACGTGGCCCGGATCGTCGCCGTGCCCGGATTCACGGCCTGGATGTCGTTCTGATCGGCAGTTGCAACACCGGGGGCCGAGCTCGAGAACCCAGCTAGGCCGGTGACGTCTACGTGCGTCCCATCGGGAAGTGTCGCGATGGCTGTGTAATCCTGCCCGCTGGGAAAGCCCCCGGCGACGAGCGTGGAGTCGGCCGGCGTCACTGATATCGAGCTCGGACGAACGCCGAAGTCGACGTAACCACTGTGGAGTGCCACGGTGGAGAGCCCCCCGCTCGAGATGCACTGCAGCCCGAGTTGGTCGGGGTTCAAGGCACCCACCATCTGGAGGAGGTTGTTGCCGGCGGCGTTCCCTGCGGTGAATGACTTGGAGACATTGCCGCCCGTGCTGCCCGGGATCGAGAAGATGGACGCGTCATTGGTCGTGGCCTCGTCAGCGATACTCTTCACCGACAGCACACTCGTGGACGATTTCAGGCTCGGCGACGTGTGCCATGTGACCTTCAACTTGCCCTGGAACGCCACGCTCTGCGCGGCCAGTACCGTCGAGGTGCATGAGTTGGCGTCCGACGTCTTGAGCGTGAGCGTGCCTGAGACCGATCCGCTCGAGATGGTCACGGCGGGACCGCCGGAGGTCGGTATTGCCGTGCAGCCGGAGAGCGAGGCCGATATCGAGGCCTTCTCCTTCTTGACCGTGATCGTCCCGTGCGCCGTCACCGGTGGATTGAGCCCGGCAGAGCCAGAGAACGTCTTGCAATCAACGGAGTAGTTGGCGCCGTTGACCTTTACCGAAGAGTCCACCCGCTTGGCGGCGGCGGCACTGGCGGCAGCGCCGATCGAGGGAATGCTTCCGGGCCCGGTCGACACGACGACGGCCACGATCGACATCGAAGCCACGAGCATGCCAGCGGTGAGCACAGGAACTGTGCGGATCTTCCCCATCGTGGACCCCTCCGTCTATCGGTGATCTGCCGTCACGCGCCTGTTCTGAACGAACGTGGCAGGCAATATGCGTTTGGGGTCGCAGAGCACAGCGATCGTCGCCGTCCCCGCTCCGTGTTGATCGTCTTCCCCGCCATCGCCGACCCGCCTGCCCGGCAACGCGCGCAACAAGGTAGTCCCACGCCGCCGCAGCGCCTAAAACCATAGCCAAGGCCGGCCGGCCAAGGCCGGTTTCGTTCCCATCCTCAATTTTGAGGGGACGAATCGGCACCCTCCGGTCCCCCGCCGGGTGCCGCCAGGTCACCCGTGGTGGGGTGATCCTCCGCGGAAGAAGCGGTCGAACAGGCCGTCCACGCCCGCACCGTGCAGCGTCATGCCTCCGTCCACCACGAGCGTCTGGCCGGTGATGAAGCGGGCCAGATCCGAGCACAGGAACAGCACCACGTCGGCCACGTCCTCCGGTTCGCCCACCCGTGCCGCCGGGGTCATGCGGGCGTAGTGCTCGTCGGCATCGGGAAGCAGCTCGAGCAGGGGCCGGGTGAGGTTGGTGCGGATCATGCCCGGCGCCACGGCGTTGACCCTGATGGTCGGCCCGTACTCGAGGGCGGCCGAGGCGGTGAGGGCGATGACGCCGGCCTTGGCCGCCGAGTACGGGGTCTCGCCCGCCGACGGGCGGGTGGCGCTGATGGACGCCGTGCTCACCACGGCACCCCCGCCCGACGCCAGGAGGTGGGGCACGGCGGCGCGCATGCCGTTGAAGACGCCGGTGAGGTTGAGGCGCACGATGCGGTCCCACTCGGCTGGGTCCCATCCGGCCAGCGGCGCCATGGTGCTGCCGCCGGCGTTGTTGACCATGATGGACAGTCCCCCGAGGTGCCGTGCGGCGTCGGCGACCGCCTCCTGCAGGGCGTCGGCGTCGGTGACGTCGACGGCGATGGCCGTGCCGCCCACCTCCTCGGCGGTGTGCTTGGCGCCGTCGCCGTCGATGTCGAGCACCACCACCGACGCGCCGTGGGCGGCGAAGCGCCGGGCCACGGCCCTCCCGATGCCCGATCCCCCACCGGTCACCACCGCCTGTCGACCCTCGAGCAGCTCCATGTCAGCCGACCTCCTCTTCCGGGGGCTCCTTGCCCGTCTCGCCCGAGCCCACGAGACCGTCGCGCAGCTCCCGCTTCAGCACCTTGCCCTGGGGGTTGCGGGGCAGCGGGTCGGACCGGAACCAGATGTGGGTCGGGACCTTGAAGGCGGCCAGCCGCTCGTGGACGTGGCGGGCGAGCTCGTCGGCCGAGACCTTGGTGCCGGGCCGCAGAACCACCGCCGCCCCCACCTCCTCCCCGAGCACGGGGTGGGGCACGCCGATGACCGCCACGTCGGACACGGCCGGGTGCTCGAAGAGCGCCGACTCGACCTCCACCGAGTACACGTTCTCGCCGCCGCGGATGACCATGTCCTTGGCCCGGTCCACGATGTAGACGAAGCCGTCGTCGTCGATCCGGGCCACGTCCCCGGAATGGAGCCACCCGCGGGTGAAGCTGGCCGCCGTGGCCTCGGGCTTGTTCCAGTAGCCGCGCACCACGTTGGGCCCCTTGATCCACAGCTCGCCGGTGACGTCGGGACCGGCGGGGAGATCCTCGGTCGGCTCCTCCCCCTCGAAGCCGTCGGGCACGACGCGCACGTCGCACACCGGGACCGGCGGTCCCACGCTGTCGGGGCGCTGCACGTAGTCGTCCCCGGTGTTCATGGTCGTCACCGACGACGTCTCGGTCAGGCCGTAGCCGTTGGAGGGCGCGCCCACGGGGAAGTGCTCGGTGATGCGTCGCACGAGGTCGGGGGGGCACGGGGCGCCGCCGTAGGCGATGGCGCGCACCGACGAGGTGTCGCGCCGGGCGAAGGCGGGGGAGTCGATCACCTGCATGACCATGGCGGGGACGCCCCCGAAGGTGGTGATGCGCTCGCTCGCTCGATGAGCTCGAGCGCCCGCTCGGGGTCCCAGTGGTGCATCATCACGAGCTTGTTCCCCGCCGCGGTGTTGGCCACCAGGATGGAGTGACAGCCCGTGGCGTGGAAGAGCGGCACCGACAGGAGATAGGCGCCCTGGTGGCCCTCATCGGCGTCGGCCAGGCTCCGGCCCGAGGGCGACCTGAGCCCGGCCCGGGTGTTGAGGAAGAACAGGCTCATCAGGTTGGTGCACATGTTGCGATGGGTGCCCACCGCCCCTTTGGGACTTCCCGTGGTCCCCGAGGTGTAGAAGATGGTGGCGTCGTCCTCGGGGCTCGATGACGACGTCGGGCAGGGCGGCGTCGGCCGCCGGCGTGCCCACCAGCTCGGCGAAGGAGATCACGGGGACGGGCGCGTCGGTCGGCGGAGTCACCGCGCTGCGGTCCTCGTGGGTCACCACCACGGCCCGCAGGTCGGGCAGCTCGGCCAGGTGCGGCGCCACGCGGGCCGAGGCGCGCCGCGTCCACGAACAAGACCGACGTGCCCGAGTCGAGCAGGCCGTAGTGCAGCTCGGGGCTCGTCCACCATGCGTTGAGCGGCACGACCACGCCGCCGGCGCGGCCGTGCCCCCCAGAACGCCATGGCCCACTCGGGCAGGTTCCGCATGGCGATCGCCACCCGGTCGCCCTTCGTCGACCCCGAAGCGGTCCTGCAGGGCACCGGCCATGGAGCACGCCACGCGGAAGTGGTCCTCGAAGGTGGTGCGCTCGTCCTCGTAGACGAGATAGTCCTTGTCGCCGTGGCCCCGGGAGAGCTCCAGCATGACGCGGAGGTTGGCCGGGCAGTTCTTCCACACCCGCGTCATGACGCCGCGGATCTCGACGTCCTGCATCTCGAACAGTCTGGCCGCTGCGCCGGTCAGGGTGCGCGTGGCCTCGTCGATCGACTGGGGCCGTGGGCTGGCGTGTGTCTTGGGGCACGGTGTGCTCCCCGGGCCTATGCGCCGCCGCGGGTGGCGGCCGGTCGACGCCGCCGCCAGGCGTCGGCCACCGCCGGGGGCGTCCAGCCCGCGTCGGACGGGTCGAGATCGGTGCCCGGGGCGCACGACGGCGTCGATCCGGTCGAGCATCTCGTCGGTGAGGGCCACGTCGACCGCACCGAGCGTGGTGGTGATGTGCTCCATGGTCCGTGGACCGATGATGGCCGACGCTCACCGCCGGGTGCGTCGAGCACGAAGGCCAGCGCCAGGTGGCTGAGGGGCAGCCCGGCCTCGTCGGCCACGGCGCACGAGCGCCTCCATGGCCTCGAGCTTGGCCGCCACCTCGGGCCGGTCGGGGGAGAAGCGGGCCGGCATGCGGGCGGCCCTGCCTCCCTCGGGCAGCGGGGCGTCCTTGCGGTAGCGGCCCGTGAGCCAGCCGCCGTTGAGGGGGCTCCAGACGATCACGCCCATGCCGTAGCGCTGGCAGGCGGGAAGCACCTCGGCCTCGATGCCCCGGGCCAGGATGGAGTAGGGCGGCTGCTCGCTGGCGAAGCGCTCCCGGCCGCCGGCGCTCGGCCACCCAGTGGGACTCCACGATCAGGTCGCCGGGGAAGGTCGAGCAGCCGATGGCCCGGACCTTGCCCTGGTGGACCAGGTCGGACAGGGCCCCCAGGGTGTCGTCGATGTCACAGCGTGGGGTCGGGCCGGTGGATCTGGTAGAGGTCGATCCAGTCCGTGCTGCAGGCGGCGCAGGCTGGACTCCACCTCCCGCATGATCCAGCGCCGGGAGTTGCCGGCCATGTTGGGGTCCGCCCCCATGGGCGCGTGGACCTTGGTGGCCAGGATCACGTTGTCCCGCCGGCCGCCGGCCAGAGCCTTGGCCACGATCTCCTCGGACTCGCCGGCGGAGTAGACATCCGCGGTGTCTATGAAGTTGATCCCGGCGTCGAGGGCGGCGTGGACGATCCGCACGCAGTCATCGTGGTCGGGGTTGCCCCACGCCCCGAACATCATGGCCCCCAGGCACAGCGGTGAGACCCGCATGCCGGTCCGTCCCGAGCGTGCGGAGCTCCATCGTCGGTGGCTCTCGTCTCGTCGCTCGGGCCCTACCGGCTCATCGGGGGCGGCGAGGGCTCGCCCTCGACGGGGAGCGAAGATGGTGCGCCGGTAGTAGGCCAGCTCGGCCACCGACTCGCGCATGTCGTCCAGGGCCCGGTGGGTGGTCTTCTTGGCGGGGGCCTTGGCGCAGCATGTGCGGGGTACCACCGGCGGCACAGCTCCTTCACGGTGGAGACGTCCACCGACCGGTAGTGGAGCCAGTTCTCGATGTCGGGGAGCTGCGCGGCCAGGAAGCGCCGATCGGTGCCGATGGAGTTCCCGCACAGCGGCACCGTCGCCTTGTCGGGCACGTGGGCCTGGAGGAACTCGAGAGTCTGGCGTCCGGCCTCCTCGAGGGTCAGGCCGGAGGCCTCGATGGCGCGCGAGGAGACCCGACTGGGTGTGCATCTCCCGCACGACCGTCTCCATGGCCGCCAGCTGGTCGGCGTCGGCGTGGACCACGAGGTCGGGTCCCTCGGCCAGCACCGCGAGGTCGTCGTCGGTGACGAGGGTGGCGATCTCGACGATGGTGTGGCGGGCCGGGTCGAGGCCGGTCATCTCCAGGTCCATCCAGACGAGCACCCGGGCGATGCTAACGGCTCGCCCACGCCTGCTCCGAGCCCGAAGCCGCCTGGTGGGAGCGCCGGGACGCGGCCACCGGGCCCCGCACGGACGATAGGGTCATGCGGTGCTCGAGGTGCCGCTCGTCCGGCCTCGATCCCGACCTGCCCGTGCCCTCCTACGCGCACCCGGGCGACGCCGGGGCGGACCTCTACGCGCGCGAGGACGTCGTCCTCGCCCCGGCGGGCGGACGTGCCCTGGTGCCCACGGGGATCGCCTTGGCCCTGCCCTCCGGGCTACGCCGGCTTCGTGCAGCCCCGCAGCGGCCTGGCCCTTCGCCACGGCGTGACGTGTCTCAACACGCCGGGGCTCATCGACGCCGGCTACCGCGACGAGCTGCGGGTGCTGCTCGTCAACACCGATCCCTCGGAGCCCTATGAGGTGCGGCGGGGCGACCGCATCGCCCAGCTCGTCATCCAGGCGGTGGAGGAGGCGACGTTCGTCAGCGTCGGCGACGGGGAACTGCCCGACTCGGCACGGGGGCTGGGCGGCTTCGGCCACACGGGGCGATGAGCCCGTGCTGCCGGCGCCGGCGCGGTGGGAGTGACGGCGGAGGCGGGCCGTCGTGGAGCGCCTGAGCGGCATGGACGCCGCCTTCCTGGCCCTGGAGACCGACGCCATGCACATGCACGTCGGGGCGGTCATGGTGTTCGATCCGTCCGAGGGCGGCGGCGACCTTCCGCGCGATGCACCTCGACCGCCTGCGCGCCGTGCTCGAGGAGCGCATCCACCTCGTCCCCCCGCTGCGCCGGCGGGTGGTGCGCGTGCCCTTCGGTTTGCAGCACCCCGTGTGGGTGGAGGACCCGGACTTCGAGCTCGACCACCACCTCCGGCGGGCGAGCCTCCCGGCGCCCGGCGGCCCGGGCGAGTTGGGCGCGTTCGTGGCCGACGTGGCCGGCCGGCCATTGGACCAGCGACAGCCCGCTGTGGGAGATGCACGTCGTGGAGGGTCTCGAGTCGGGGCACGTCGCCGTCGTCCCCAAGGTCCACCACGCCTTATTCGACGGTGCCTCGGGGCTCGAGGTGGTGGCCGCCTTCTTCGATCCGGCCCCGTCGGCAGCGGCGTGGTCCGCCGCCGTCGCGGCCGTGGCGGCCGGAGCCCATGCCCAGCGAGCGCGAGCTCATGGGGTCGGCCCTGTCGTCGCTCGTGCGCCAGCCCGAGCACGCCGCCGGCGCCCTGCGGCGGACGCTCGGGGCGGTCCGGGACCTGGCCGAGCGCAATCGCCGTCTGCGGGAGGAGGACGAGCTCGAGCCGCCACCGGCCCCGTTCCGCGCCCCGCGCACCTCGCTCAACGGTGCCATCTCGCCGCACCGGCGCTTCGCCTTCACTCCAGGTGCCGCTCAACGACATCCGACGGGTGCGGAGGTCTTCGGGGGGACGGTCAACGACATCGTGCTGGCGGCCGTGGCCGGAGCCCTGCGCCGGCTGCTGGCCGAGCGGGGCGAGGAGCTCGACGACTCCCTGGTGGCCATGGTGCCGATGTCGACGCGCACCGAGGCGGATACGGGGTGCGCTCGGCAACAAGGTGTCGGCCATGCTCGTGTCGCTCGCCACGACGGTGGCCGACCCCGTGGAGCGTCTCGCCACGATCGCGGCGGGGACGAGGCTGGCCAAGGACCAGGCCCGCGTTCTGTCCGAAGACCTCGTGTCGGCAGCTGGGCGCAGCTGGCCTTCCCCGCCCTGTCGGCGCGGGTGGCGCGCCTGGCCGGGAACCTCCGGGTGTTCGATCACGTCCCGCCTCTGTTCAACGTGGTCGTGTCGAACATCGTCGGACCGGACTTCCCGCTGTGGTGCGCCGGGGCACGGCTGGTGGCGCTGTATCCGGTGGGCCCGATCATCGAAGGCGTGGGGCTCAACGTCACGGTGGTCAGCTACGAGGGCACCTTGTACGTCGGCATCCTCGGTTGCCGGGACCTGGTCCCCGAGGTCGACCACTTGGGGGACCACCTGTCCGACGCCTTCGGCGAGCTGGTCAAAGCCGCCGTCCGCAACGGCGGGCACTGGGCCTGACAGGGGGGCGCCGGGCGCCGGGCCGTCTGTCCTGACCAGGGCCGTGCCCAGGCACCCGGACCGCGCTCACGAGCGTTGTAAGCTCGCCCACGGTACAGCGGACGTGGCTCAGCTGGTAGAGCATCACCTTGCCAAGGTGAGGGTCGCGGGTTCGAATCCCGTCGTCCGCTCCAGAGAAACTCCAGGTAGTGGCGATGTGAGGGGCCGACATCGACCTCTCGTGGCACGCAGGGCGTCACGTCGCCCTCCCGGCCCAGCGACGACCCAGCGCCGGGGCTGCGTGCCCACGACCCCGTCGCGCCCCAGGCCTGTGGCGCCATGAAGGACGCCACAGGGTCTCCGACGGGGAGCGCTCCTCGGCCACCGCCCGTTCATCGTGGTTCGTCGTCGGGTTGGTGCACGACGCGCTCCCGTTGACAGGCAGCCATATGGATGCCTATTGTCAGGTATCCAAACAGCTGCCTAATCCTGGTCCCTTTCCAGGTGGGCCCACATGCAGAGGTGGTCATCGTGCCCGACATCAGACATCGTGTCGTCGTCTCAGCCCCGCTGGAGCAGGTGTACGAAGCAGTTGCCACCAACGAGGGGATCTCGGAGTGGTGGACCCGAGGTGGCGTGCCGGGGAGTCGAGCGAGGGGTCCAAGCTGGCGTTCTTCTTCGGTGAGCCGGAGCCGGCCGCTGTCATGGAGGTCACGCGGCTCGATCCAGCCCGACGGGTGCAATGGCACTGCATCGAGGGTGCTCAGGAGTGGATCGGGACCGAGCTCGCCTTCGACCTCACCGACGAGCGGGGCGAGACGGTGGTGCTGTTCACCCACGCCGGCTGGCGAGACCCGACCGATTTCATGGCCCACTGCAGCGCCAGGTGGGCGTACTTCCTCCTGAGCCTGAAGAGCCTCGTCGAGAAGGGGAGAGGCACGCCGTTTCCCGAGGACCTCAAGTTCTAACCACTGACGTGGAGCCCCTCGCCGTCGATGTCTTCAAGGCGCTCGCCGATCCGAGCCGTCGGCTCCTGCTCGACCGCCTCAACGCCCGCAACGGTCAGAATCTCCGCGAGCTTTGCGAAGGTCTGGACATGGCCCGCCAGTCGGTCAGCAAGCACCTGGCCATTCTCGAAGCCGCCAACCTCGTGACGGCCGTCCGAGATGGTCGAGAGAAGCTCCACTTCCTCAATGCCGCACCGATCAACGAGATCGCCGAACGCTGGATCAATCGCTATGACCGAGAGCGAGTCCGAGCCCTGTCGGACCTCAAACGAGCGCTGGAGGAGACGCCGATGGACACACCGCAATTCGTCTACACGACCTACATCAGGACCACGCCCGAGCGCCTGTGGCAGGCCCTCACCGAACCGTCGTTCACCCGTCGCTGGTGGCAGGTCACCTTCGACACGGACTGGGAGGTGGGATCTCCCATGACATGGGACAACAACGGGATCGTCATCGCCGATCCCGAGCAAGTCGTCCTCGAGTCAGATCCGTACCGGCGCCTGGCCTACACGTGGCACACCTTCACCCCGGAGCACAGGGAGCGCCTCGGAGACGTCGTCTTCGCCAAGGTCTCAGGTGAGCGTCGCTCGAGGGTCGCATTCGACATCGAGCCGGTCGGGGAGCTCGTGAAGCTCACCGTCGTTCATGACGATTTCGAACCTGGCAGCACCGCCGTCACCATGGTGAGAAACGGCTGGCCCATGCTCCTCTCCAGCCTGAAGACACTGCTCGAGACGGGCGAACCCCTCGCCTCCACCCGGATCGACCCGAGGGCCAGGTGAGACGCGCCCGTCGGCCCCGGGCGACGCCGAGGGCCGCCGCGGCCGTTGACAAGCGGATTGGTAAGTTATAACTTACGGTTCGTGAAGACTTACGAAAGGTCTCCTCTGGGCGTGCTGGCCGAGCCGACCAGGCTGGCCATCTTCGAGTTGCTGGCTGAACAGGCTCTCCCCGTCGGCGCCTTGGCGGCGCGCCTCCCGGTGTCTCGACCTGCGGTCTCCCAGCACCTCAAGGTGCTCAAAGACGTTGGGCTGGTCATGGACCGGCCCGCCGGAACCCGGCGCCTCTACCAGGTCGACCCCTCGGGCGTCGCCGAGCTGCGTGCGTACCTGGAGCGCTTTTGGAGCCTTGCGCTCGCCTCGTTCAAAGCCGTTGTCGAAGACCCAGGAGGAATCGAATGACATCTCGAGCGACCGACACCGCCGTCCGGAGTTCCGTGGTCGTCTCGGCGCCCCAAGCGGACGCCTTCTCGGTGTTCACCGAGGGCATCGGGAGTTGGTGGCCGCCCGAGCACCACATCCTGCAAGGCGAGCTGGCCGAGATGGTCTTCGAGCCCCACGTCGGCGGCGCCGTGTACGACCGGGCCACCGACGGGACCGAGTGCCGTTGGGGCCGGGTGCTCGCCTACGACCCTCCACATCGTTTCGTGATCACCTGGAACATCAACCTGCAGTGGCAGCTCGAATCCGACCCGGCGAAGGTCAGCGAGATCGAAGTGACCTTCTCGCCCGAGAGCGATACCTCGACCCGCGTCGAGCTCACCCACCGCCACCTCGACCGTCACGGCCCCGGATGGGAGCAGATGCACGAGGCCGTGGGATCGCCCGACGGATGGCAGCACGGGCTCGCGCTGTTCGCCGAGCAGGCAGCTGCGCTCGGCTCTGACTGAGCTCGATGGTCATCACCGTCGTGGCTTCGACTGCCACCGAACGGACGAGGAAGCGCCCCCGGCCAGACCACTGAAGGGTCTGTCGACCCGAGATGGGTGGATGTCGCCCGCCGACGCCGTGCAATTCACGCGAGCCATACAGGGCGGCAACGTGGTGGAAACAAAGGTTCCCTACCGTCTCGGCTGAGGCCCGACGGAAAGGGATCGGAGCATGGCGTGAGCGTCGAGGCGCACGACATCGACGGCGCGTCGGAACTTCGCGCCCTGGCGCGCCCCGGGAACGTCGTCCACGCTCCGGTCCCACCACACGTCATCGTGCTCTTCGGCGCCACCGGCGACCTCACCCGGCGCAAGCTGCTGCCCGGGCTGTACAACCTGTCGAGGGCCGGGCTCCTGCCCGAATGTCGCATCGTCGCCACCTCGCTCGAGGACCTCGACGACGACGGATACCACGAGCTCGCCCGGACGGCGTGCGACGAGTTCGTCCAGGACCACGTGACCGAGGAGCTCTGGCACCAGTTCCGCCGCCACATCACCTACGTGCCCGAGTCCCACGGTCCCGACGGGCTGGCCAAGGCGGTCGAGCAGTCAGAGGCGACGCTCAGCAGCGAGCCGTCGCGCCTGCACTACCTGAGCATCCCCCCGCACGCCGCCGACCAGGTGGTCAGGATGCTGGGCCAGGCCCGGCTCACCGAGCGGGCCCGCATCATCATGGAGAAGCCCTTCGGCACGGACCTGCACTCGGCCCGACGCTTGAACTCGTCGGTGCAGGAGTCGTTCCACGACTCCCAGGTCTTCCGCATCGACCACTTCCTGGGGAAGGAGGCGGCGCAGAACATCCTGGCCTTCCGGTTCGCCAACGGGCTGTTCGAGCCGATCTGGAACCGCGATCACATCGACCACATCCAGATCGACGTCCCCGAGACCCTGTCGGTGGGCACCCGCGGCGCCTTCTACGACGCCACGGGGGCATTTCGGGACATGGTGGTGACGCACCTCTTCCAGATCCTCGCCTTCGTGGCCATGGAGCCCCCCACAGCCCTCGAGCCGGCGGCGATCAACGAGGAGAAGAACAAGGTCTTCCGCTCGCTGCGTCCCATCGAGACCTCGCAGGTCGTCAGGGGCCAGTACGAGGGGTACCGGTCGACGCCCGGCGTCGAGGCGGCGTCGGACACCGAGACGTTCGTGGCGCTGCGCTGCGAGATCGACAATTGGCGGTGGGCCGGCGTCCCCTTCTACCTGAGGACCGGAAAGCAGATGGCCGAAGGCGCCCGCATCGTGTCCATCGCCTTTCGCGAGCCCCCCAAGTCCATGTTCCCCCCGGGGTCCGGGGTCGGCACCATGGGCCCCGACCACCTGACCTTCGATCTGGCCGACGCGTCCAAGCTGTCGCTGTCGTTCTACGGCAAACGGCCGGGTCCGGGCATGCGCCTCGACAAGCTGAGCCTGCAGTTCGCCCTGCACGAGACGGACCAGGTCGACGACGTCCTCGAGGCCTACGAGCGCCTGATCCACGACGCCTTGATCGGCGACCAGACGCTCTTCACCAACGCCCAGGGCATCGAGCGCCTGTGGGAGGTCTCGCATCCGCTCATCGACGACCCGCCTGATGTGGAGCTCTACCGGGTGGGTTCGTGGGGGCCGCCCTCGATCAGGGACCTGATCGAGCCCAGGTCCTGGCGCCTGCCGTTCGAGCGCAGCTGGCGCCAGCGCCCATGACGCTGCGGTCCGAACGGCCGCCGGAGACTGCGGAGGCGAACGGCTCGGACGGGCGGTGGACCGACGGGCACGTCATCGTGTGCGGACTGGGGGGCGTGGGCCTGCGCACCGTCGAGCAGCTCCACCTGAGCGGCGTGCCGGTGGTCGTGGTGGACGACGACCCCGACCTGCGGCTGGCCCGCGTCGTCGAGAATTGGGGTGTGCCGCACATCCACCGCAGCGCCCGTCTCGGTGCCGGCCTGGCCGAGGCGGGGCTCGATCGGGCGTCTGCTGTCATCTGTGTCGAGACCAACGAACTGGTCACCCTGGAGATCGCCATGCGGGTCCGCGAGCAGCGACCGGACATCCGCCTCGTCGTCCAGCTGGCGAACCGCTCGGTGGGCCGCGCCCTCGAGCGGGTGACGGGCCCGGGCAGCGTGCTCGACGTGGCCGCGCTGGCCGCCCCTGCGTTCGTGGAGGCGTGCCTGGGACGCTCCTCGCACGACATCGAGGTGAGCGGTGAGACGTTCGCCGTCGTGCAGGTGGCAGTGACCGAGAACGATGGCTACAACGGTACGTTCCGCAGCCATTTCGGGAACCTGGTCCCGGTCGCGGTGATGCCGGAGGGTGGCGGGGAGATGGCGTGCTGCCCCGGCCGCGACCACCCCGTCCAGGCGGGGGACCGGGTGGCGGTGCTCGGCACCCCCGCCGAGCTGGAACGCTCAGGCATCGACAGTGTCGGTCGATCCGGTCACCGGCGCCGCTCGGCGTCCCTCGCGTCATCCTCAAGCGGCGTATCAACGCGCTCGATGAGCTCGAGCTCGAAGGGTCTCGTGCTCGCCATCTCCAGTCTTGCCGCCCTACTCGTCTCAGGGATCACCGTCATCCGACTGGCCTACGTGCAGCCGGGCACCCACACCCACCCCGGCATCTTGAGCTCGGCCTACTTCGCGGTCGAGACGGTGGCGACGGTGGGCTTCGGGGACTATTCGTTCGGCGGGCAAGACGCCTGGCTGAAGGGATTCGCCATCGTCTTCATCGCCGCGGGCGTGACACTGGTCAGCTTGTCGTTCGCCCTGCTCACCAACGTCCTGGTGGGTCGGCGGATCGATCAGTCGCTGGGTCGGCACCGGGTGCCGGGAATGGCCGGCCACGTGGTCGTGGTCGGCTTGGGCTCGGTGGGCATCCGGGTGGTGGAGGGTCTGGTGGCCGAAGGTCTGCACGTGGTCGTCGTCGAACGCGACCAAGGCAACAGGTACCTGGATCGTGCCCGGGCGCTCGACGTCCCGGTCGTCATCGCCGATGCAACGCAGCGCCAGACCCACGCCACGGTGAACCTGGCCGACGCCGCGGCCGTTGCCATCCTCACCAGCGAGGATCTGACGAACATCGAGACGGGCCTGGCCGTCAGGGAGTCGCTCGGAGAGCGATGGGACGAGGTACCCGTGGTGGTGCGGGTTTTCGACCGGGACCTGGCTCGGATGATGGAACGGAACTTCGACTTCCGCCACGTCCGCTCGACCTCTGCCCTGGCAGCACCGTGGTTCGTGGGGGTGGCTCTGGGCCTCGGCGTGATCGAGACGTTCTATGTCGACCAGCAGCCTTTTCTCGTCGGCCGGGTGGCGGTCGCCGCCTCCGGTGGGTTGGAGGGCCTCGCCATGCAGGACCTGTCACTGCGGACCCGGGTCATCGCCCTGCGCCACACCGATGGTGACGGGTCCCTCGAGCACCCGCCGCGCCGCGGGACACGGTTCCGGCGTGGGGACGAAGCCTTCCTCCTCGGGCCCTATGACGAGTTGCTGCAGGTCCTGCGCCGAGACCAACTCACCCGGGGCGACTGAACGAGGATCCCGGAGGTCCGGTCCGTCGGATTCCGGGACCACCGCCCCTGGCGTGCAGCGGGCTGCGCCTGGCTCAGTCCATGCCGACGGCCGCACCGCAGATGGTGGACATCATGAGCCGGCACACCACGTACGGGTCCATGTTGGCGTTGGGCCTGCGGTCCTCCAGCCAGCCCTTCTTGTCCTTGGCCACCGCCCACGGGATCCTGACCGAGGCACCGCGGTCGGAGGTCCCGTAGCTGAACTTGGAGTAATGGGCCGTCTCATGCGCACCGGTGAGCCGGTCGGCGATGCCGACGCCGTAGTTCGACACGTGCTCGTCGACCTTGGTCCCGAGCGCCTCGCACCCCGCGATGATGGCGTCCCATCCACCGTCCCCGCGCATTGCCTTGGTCGAGAAGTTGGTATGGGCGCCGGCACCGTTCCAATCTCCCATCACCGGCTTGGGCTCGAGCGTGGCGAACACGCCGAAGTCCTCGGCGATCCGGAACAGGAGCCAGCGGGCCACCCACAGCTGGTCGGCCATGGCCAGCGGCGGGAGCACGCCGATCTGGAATTCCCACTGCCCCATCATCACCTCGGCGTTGGTGCCCTCGATGCTCAGGCCGGCAGCCATGCAGGCGGCGGTGTGGCGCTCGACGATCTGGCGACCGGGCATCTTGTCCCCGCCCACCCCGCAGTAGTACGGCCCCTGCGGTGCCGGGTATCCCTGGGCGGGCCATCCCAGCGGGCGGCCGGCCTCCAAGAAGGTGTACTCCTGCTCGATGCCGAACCAGGGCTCCTGGGAGGCGTAGAGGTCCGCCGCCGAGGCGCACGCCGCCCTCGTATTGGTCGGGTGCGGGGTGAAGTCCGTCAGGAGGACCTCGCACATGACGAGCTTGTCGCCTTCGCCGCGCAGCGGGTCGGGACAGCTGAAGACGGGCTGCAGGACGCAGTCCGAGTCCTCACCGGTCGCCTGGTTGGTGCTCGAGCCGTCGAAGCCCCAGATCCCCGGTTCCTTGCCATCGGCAACGATCCGGGTCTTGCTCCGCAGCAACGGCGAAGGCGTCGTCCCGTCGATCCAGATGTACTCGGCCTGGTAGCTCATCGTGTGGTCCCCACTCTCTCGCCGACACGCCTCGTTCCGTGCCCGGAGCCGTCGGCGAAGCCGCTGGCGCGGCCACTTTCCCAGCTTCGTGTTTCCGGGGCGTTGCGCCGGCGTGAACGCCAGGAGACGTTCGGTGCCCCTCCAGCCCTCCAGCCCTCCAGCCCTCCAGCCCTCCGGTGGGGTCAGCCCTCCGGTGGGGTCAGCCATCCGGTGGGGTCAGCCATCCATCCGGGGGCGGGTGGGGTGCCCCGGGAGCGGTCAGGCTCTCAGGCCCGGACCCCGTGGCGCGCGCCGGGGTCCCCGGCCCGGACGGTTGCGGGCGTGGTGCGTGGCCGTCGGAGGCACCGTGGCAAGGATCGGCACGGAGCGTCCTCCCGGCCCGGTTCCACCCCACAGGACAGGGTGGTGAGCATCTGCGTACGACCGCAGCGAGAGGAGCAGCCACGCGCCAGAAGCGAGCATCAGCTTCGACGCCGACAGCAAGCCGCTGTTTCGCGAGGAGGACCGCGATGCCATGCGCAGAGCGTTCGACCTGCTGGGCGTGCTCCGACGTTCGGAGCAACGCCGCTGCCATCGCCGAGCGCTTGAGGAGTGGCACCATGCCGTGCGACGGTGCGTGGCCCCCTGTGAAGGTCGACCTGTTCGAACGCTGGGTCGCGGAGGGCGCGTCCGGAGCAGGCATGAGCCACCCGAGCATGCTCGAACGGGTGCCATGGAGCGCACCCCCGGGCCTCCGCCGGGGGCCGCCGGGTCCGTGCCCGGGCCTCTGACCTGGGGTCGCCGTTGTCTAGTACCTTGACGCCGATGGGTTTTCGACCATGACCACGGCAGTCATCGGCACCGGAGGCATCGGCTCGGTCATCGCCCGACACCTGGCGTCAGGCGGCGAGGCCGTGCGGCTCTCGAGCGCCGACGACGAGTCGGCACGAAAGCTGGCTGCGGACATCGGCGGAGCAGCGGCGGTCGCCACCGACAACCGTGACGCCTTGCTCGGCGCCGACGCCGTCGTCCTGGCGCTGCGCTTCGGCGTGCTGAAGGGCGTCATCGACGAGATCGACGGCCCGCTCGGCGACAAGCTCCTGGTTGTTCCGAGCAACCCGGTCGGCCTCGACGCACAAGGCAACGTCGAGCGCCTCCTGCCGAAGGGGCAATCCTCGGGCGAGGTCGTCGCCGGGTGGTTGCCGACGCAGGCACGCTTGGTCATGGCGTTCGGAACCCTGTCGGCTGATCTCTTCGAGTCCGCCAGCCACCGGTCGCCGGAGCGGGCCGTCCTCTTCGACGCGACCGACGACGACCGAGTCGACGAGGACGTCGAGCGGCTGATCCGAACGGCCGGCTTCGATCCGATGAGGGTCGGTGGGGTCGAGCAGTCGAGCCGGCTCGAGGTGGGCGGCGACCTCCACGATCTCGTGGTCGGACTGCCACAGGCGCGGGCACTGGTCAGCCCGGCCTGATCGCCCCATCACCGGAGGCTCGTCTTGCGGAGTCCTTGTGCGGTGGGGCTGTCGGCGCCGGCAGCACGAAGCGCTCGACCGCCTCGGCAAAGCCTTCGTTCTCGTTCGTCCCCGTCACCCGACGGGCGGCTCGCTGCACCTGGACGTCGGCGTTCCCCATGGCGATGCTCAGGCCCGAGTGGGCGAACATCAACACGTCGTTGGGCATGTCCCCGATCGTGGCGATCTCGTCGGTGGACAGCTTGTACTGCTTCGCCAGGTACCGGGCCACGGCCCCCTTGTTGGCGTCGGGGTGGGTGACGTCCAGGTAGTAGGGCTGGGACGCCGCCGCCGTGACGTGGTTCCCGAAGCGCTCGTGGGCTGCTGCCGACGCCTTCGACACGGCGTCGTGGTCGTCGCTCACACCCACGATCTTCGCCACGTCGCTGGTCAGGCCCTCGATGCCCGTCATGACCTTGGGCTCGAACTTGACCGTCCATGCCTCACGGTCGACGTGCGGTCCCTTCGGATCCGGGACGTACCAGTCAGCGCCGCGGTAGAGCCACACGCTCAGGTCGAAGGAGGCCATGAGGGCGGCGATGGGGCCGACCAGGGGCTCGGGGAGGACGCGCTGTTCGATGACGCGGATGTCGCGATCGACCAGGAGCCCTCCGTTGAAGGCGGCGATCGGCGTCTGCAGGTCGAGCGGTTCCACCAGCATGGCCATGCCCCGTGGTGGGCGCCCACTGGTGATGGCGAAGAGGATGCCCGCATCGCGCAGGCGCTGCACGGCGGCGATCGCCCTGTCGGTGAGGACCTTGTCCTGGGTCACGAGGGTGCCGTCCACGTCGGCCAGCATCAGGCGGATGGGCGGGGAGGTCACTACGAGGTCTCGGTGTGTCCGCGTGCTGCTGTGTCGTAGACGTCGATGAGCCTTCGGTAGCGCTCGGCGATGACGTGCGCCGTCTCGGTGTCCGAGGACCGGCCCGCGATGTGGTCGGCCAGTGGGTCGTGCCACAGGGTCCGTCCCACGGCAAAGCCTGCGAACCCGTCCACGCCGGCGCCGACCTCCAGCCAGCGCACGACGCTGTCCCAGTCCGCACCGCGTCCGAGCACGATGCACAGCACGTGCCCCCGGCCTCCGGCACGCGCCTGTCGGACCACGGCACCGGCGTCGCCTTTCGAGTCGAGCCCCTCTACCTTCCAGATGTCGGGCTCCACGCCGCCGGCCTGCAGCATGGCGACGGCCCGCACGACGAGCTCGGGGCGCAGGTGCCGGTCATAGTCCTGCTGGTGGCCGTCGAAGCTGTCCAGCTGCGCGGTGGTGGCCGGGACGAGCAGCTCGAAGAGGAAGGCGCGGTGCGTGCTCCGGAGCCACGCGGCTCAGGCGGGCCAACCGCTCGGTCTGGCGGCGGTTCAGGTCCTTGTCGCCCTCGGGGTTGAAGCGGACGAGGACCTTGACGAAGGTCGGGTCGAATGCCTCGACGTGCTCGGCGAAGTGGTCGCCGTACTGGAATTCGAACTCGTCCTGGCCCGAGCGCTCGACCGGCATGGCCAGCGGGACGTCTGCCTCGAGGGCGCGGTCGGGCCACGGCCGCGCCGAACTCCTCGTCCACGAGCACCCCGGCCTGGGCACGGGGGCACCCGCGGCGACGGCGAGCTGATTGGCCTCGAAGATGATCTCCTTGGCCGCCACGATGCCGTCGTGGACCTCGGGGGAGAGGGGAGGCGTGGCGCCGAAGAGCCCGCGTTCGAACGAGGAGCGGTGGTCGAAGGCGAGGAGGTACAGCGGTGTGCCGTAGTCCGATGCCATCTCAGTCCTCCTCGGGGAAATGCCAGTGATGGGGAGCGACAACAGTGTCGATCGAAGGTGGACCCCACGAGCCCGGGGCATAGGGCTCGACGGGCGGCGGGTGCTCGAGCAGCGGGGCCGAGATCTCCCACAGGCGCTCGATGCCGTCGGAGCTGGTGAACAGGGACTGGTCGCCCAGCATGGCCTCGAGGATCAGCCGCTCGTAGCCCTCGAGGTCGTTGGCGGCGTTGAAGGAGTCCTCGTAGCGGAACACCAGCGTGGCCTGTCCCAGGCGCATGTCCGGTCCGGGCTCCTTGGCCAGGAAGGTGGCCTCATCGACCCGGGGTCGCTGAAGTCGATGACGATCTCGTTGCGCCGGGACGGGCGTGGGAGTGCCGGTCGAGGTCGAACATGCGCAGCGTCGGCTCCCGCAAACCGATGGTGACCACCTGGCGGCTCGGCTCCAGGCCTTGCCGGTGCGCAGGTGGAAGGGCACGCCGTGCCACCGCCAGTTGTCGACCTCCGCCCTCAGGGCCACGAAGGTCTCGGTGTGTGGAGTCGGGGGCGACGCCCTGCTCGTCGCGGTAGCCCTCGTACTGGCCGCGTACCACGTCGTCGAGGTCGATGGGCCGGCATGCGAGTCGAAGACCTTGCTCTTCTCGTCCCGCAGCGCCTTGGCCGTCAGCGAGGCCGGGGGCTCCATGGCCACGAAGCCGAGGACCTGGAAGAGGTGGGTCACCACCATGTCGCGGAAGGCGCCCGTGGCTTCGTAGAACGCCGGCCCGGCCCTCGATCGACAGCGTCTCGGGCACGTCGATCTGGACGTAGCTCGACGTGCTCGCGGTTCCAGATCGGCTCGAACAGGCCGTTGGCGAACCGGAAGGCCAGGAGGTTCTCGACGGACTCCTTGCCCAGGAAGTGGTCGATGCGGAAGATCTGCGACTCGTCGAAGACGGCGTGGATCGTCTGGTTCAGGGCCACGGCCGAGGCCAGGTCGGTGCCGAAGGGCTTCTCGATGATCACCCGGGCATCCGTCGGCCAGCCTGCGCTGCCCCGAGCATGGTCGACCACCGACCCGAAGGCCACCGGGGGAACGGCCAGGTGGAACAGGCGCCGGGGTCGGCCGCCGACGGGTCGCTCGGCGCGCCTCGACGGCCGCCACCAGCGGGGCGGGGTCGTCGGGATCGGCCGCGGCGAAGGTCAACGAGTCCTCGAACTCCGTCCAGGCGTTGTCCGTCGGCTTGGTCAGCCCCGAACTCGCTCGACGGCGTCGCCGGGCGTGCGCCCGGAATTCGGCTTCGGACATGGCGCACGCGGCCGGCGACGAGCCGATGACGCGGTAGTGCTCGGGCAGGAGACCGGCCACGGCCAGGTGGAACAGAGCCCGGGGAGCAGCTTGCGCTTGGCCAGGTCCCCGGTCGCCCCGAACAGGACGATCACGTGGTCGTCGGGGCGGGCCGGCTTGGGCGCCCCATGGCACTTCGGGCGCAGCGGTGCGATGCGGCCATCACGATCTCCTGCATCGTCGCCGGTCGTCCACGGTCGACAAGGCGGTCCCGCCGTACCACGAGAAGCCCCGCCTGGCACCGGGGCGGACGCCTGAGGTCGCTAGCCCTCCGGGCAGCGTGGCACGCGGACGTCGGGCGGGAGAAGCGGGCGGCGGCCGAGGCGCGCGGCCGAGGTCTGGTCGAGGACGGGCATGACGGTCGGCCTCGGGCACCGGGACGCACCGTGGCGGAACTGCTGGGCCCGCTGGCCCGGACGGCGGCTGTCGCTCCGGTGCGTGGCGACCTCTCCCCGGACCGAGGCAGGCGGCCCGCGACCTCGGCCTGCGACGTCGAGCCGTTCGACACCCTGGACCGCCTCGACCTCGCCATCGACGGGGCCGACCAGATCGCGCCCGACGGCTGGCTGGTCAAGGGCGGCGGCGGCGCGCACACCCGGGAGAAGCTGGTGGCCGCGGCCGCCGACCGGTTCGTGGTGATCGCCGACTCGTCCAAGCCGGTCGACTGCGCTGCACGCCCCGTCCCGCTGGAGCTCTTGCCGGTTCGGCCTGGCGTCGACGCTCCGTCGCCTGGGGACCGGTCACGCTGCGGGACGCGCCGCCCAGCCCCGACGGTGGGGTGATCGCCGACTTCACCGGCGACGTCGCCGATCCCCGGCGCGCTGGCGGCGTGCCTCGACGGGAGCCCGGGGTCGTCGGGCACGGGCTGTTCCCCCCGGCGCTGGTCGCCACCGTGCTGGTGGCCCGGGGACCGGTCGGTGGACGGAGCGCACCGTCGGATCTCCGTGGGCCGACCTGTCGGCGACTGACCCGGGGTCGGCGTGGCGGCCCCGGTGACGCGTCCTCCGTGACCGGGGTCGACGCGCTGACGCGTCGGCCAGCACCAGCGAGTGCCGCGGCCTCGACGCGGCCGGCGGGGATCGACGTGTCGCCGGCGAGGAGCCGGGCCAGGGGGTCCCGCTTGTCCGCCCCGGTGACCAGCCACAGGAGCTGGTCGGCCCGGGCCAGGGCCGGGTAGGTCAGGGTCATCCTCCGGTGTCCCTGGTAGACGCCGGTCAGCCCGACCAGCCGGTCGGTGACATCGAGGACCGGGTCGCCGGGGACCAGGGACGCCGTGTGGCCGTCGGGGCCGAGTCCCAGGTGGACCAGGTCGAAGCGGCTCGGGCAGAGACGAACCGTAGGTCGCCGCCGCCGCCGTCGAGGTCCCGGGGTCGTCCACCGGCATGGGCAGCGACCCGGGCCGGGGCGTCGCCCAGGCTCTCGCGCAGGTGGGCCAGGTTGCGGTCGGGGTCCCCCTCGGGGGCCACCCGCTCGTCGACCTGGTAGATCACCACGTCCGCCCACGGGACGTCCTCGGCGGCCAGTCGGCGAACATGGCCCACGGGGTGCGGCCGCCGCTCACGGCGAAGGTGAACCGGCCGCCGGGCCCGGACCACGTCGGCGGCGCTAGCTCGGGCCACGAACGCGGCGGCGCGGGCGGCCAGGGCGTCGGCGTCGTCGAGGACCGACAGCTCGTGGTGCACCACCGGCCTAGCCCTTCTTCTCGGCGTGGCCGCCGAACTCCGAGCGCATGGCCGAGAGGATCTTGTCGGTGAAGTCCCCGTTGCCCCGGGACTCGAACCGCTCGTAACAGGGCGGCGGTGATGACCGGGGCCGGCACGCCGGTGTCGATGGCCGCCGTCACCGTCCAGCGGCCCTCGCCCGAGTCGGAGACCCGGCCGGCGAAGTCGCTCAGGTCCGGCGACCGGGCGAAGGCGTCGGCGGTGAGGTCGACCAGCCACGAGCCGACCACCGAGCCCCGCCGCCACACCTCGGCCACCTCGGCCACGTCGATCTCGTACTGGTAGACCTCGGGGTCGCGCAGCGGGGTGGTCTCCGCGTCGACCTCTCCGGCGTGCTTCCCGGCGTCGGCGTGCTTGATGATGCTCAGCCCCTCGGCGATGGCGGCCATCATGCCGTACTCCATGCCGTTGTGGACCATCTTGACGAAGTGGCCCGGCCCCGTTCGGGCCGCAGTGCAGGTAGCCCTGCGGCGGCGGTGCCGTCGGTCCTGGTCCGACCCGGCGTGGGCTCGGCGTCTCCCTCGCCCGGGGCGATGGTCTTGAAGATGGGGTCGAGGTGTGCACCGGCGTCGTCCTCGCCGCCGATCATCAGGCAGTAGCCCCGCTCCAGGCCCCAGACCCCGCCGCTGGTCCCGCAGTCCACGTAGTGGATGCTGCTTGGCCGGCCAGTGCCGTGGCCCGGGTGATGTCGTCGCGGTAGTACGGAGTTGCCGCCGTCGATGACGATGTCGCCCGGCTCGAGCAGCGGCGACCAGCTGGTCGAGCGTCTCTGCACGATGCCGGCCGGGACCATGATCCACATGGCCCGTGGCTTCTCGAGCTTGGCCACGAAGTCCTCCAGCGAGGTCGACGCCCGTCGGCACCCTCGGCCTCGAGCGCGCTTGACGGCGTCGGCACTGACGTCGTAGACGACGCAGCGGTGGCCGTCGCTCATCAGTCGGCGGACCAGGTTGGCCCCCATCCGGCCGAGCCCGATCATGCCCAGCTGCATCGGTTTGTCAGTTGGCCATGTCAGCTCCTTGTGTGTCTTCAGCGCACGGTACCGGCGGATGAGGGCGTTGGTCGACGAGTCGTGGTCGAGCGCGGGCTCGGCCTCGCGCTGTCGAGCTCGGGGATGATCTGGCCGTGGCCAGCACCTTGCCCAGCTCCACCCCCCACTGGTCGAACGAGTCGATGCCCCAGATCGCCCCCTGGGTGAACACGCTGTGCTCGTAGAGGGCGATCAGCGCGCCCAGCACCCGGGGGGTGAGCATCTCGGCCAGGATCACGTTGGTCGGGCGGTTGCCCTCCATCACCCGGTGGGGCACCACGGCCTCGGGCGTGCCCTCGGCCCGCACCTCCTCCTCGGTCTTGCCGAAGGCCAGCGCCTGGGCCTGGGCGAAGACGTTGGAGGTCAGGATGTCGTGGTGGTCGCCGCAGCGGGTTGAGCTCCGGCCGAAGCCGATGAGGTCGACCGGGATCAGCGTCGTGCCCTGGTGGATGAGCTGGTAGAAGCTGTGCTGGCCGTTGGTGCCGGGCTCGCCCCAGTACACCGCCCCGGTCGTGGTAGTCGACGGGCTCGCCGTCGAGCGTGACGTGCTTGCCGTTGGACTCCATGGTCAGCTGCTGGAGGTAGGCGGGTTTCGGCTCCGCAACGCTGGGGATGCTCCGCTCCGGATCGAAGGGGCGAGTCGGTCCTATGGCTGCGCCGGCGTGAACCTGCCGGGAGGGAATTGGCCCCGGCAAGACCGCCGATTGGCAGGTCGTTTGCGACACAGACGGGCGACAGGGCCCGGTTCTCGACACGATTGTCGTCCGCACCGACGATCCGCTCGCCCCGGAGTTCGCCCTTCGAATCCATGCGCGCGCGTCGAGCCGCTTCTGGCTTTCTCGGAGCGAACGGTCGACCTCAAGGTGGCGTTCGGCGAAACCGGTTCGGCCGACGCGGAGCTCGCGGGCCGGCTCGCGACGGAGGCGCGCCTCGAGGTCGAGTCGATTCGATCCGCCGGGACCCGACGTCGCCGTCCTCCCCGGACTGAGCGTGGTGGCCAGCGCGGTGGCGTGCTCTGTGGTGATCCGGGCGTTGCGATCGGTGAGCGTGCCGAGGCGTTCCAGGGTCAGCATGATGGCCTGGAGCAGCGGGGTCAGCGGTCCGTCGTCGTCGATGCCGGCCTGCCGGGCGGCGATGCGCATCTGCGCGACCAGTGCGGCCATGTCCGGCGCGGCCGTGGCGGCGACGCCGCCCGGGGCTGGCAGAGCGGCCTGGGTTCGTGCTGCCGCCGGCGTCTCAGGCTCCGGCGGCAGTTGGCGCGACAGCAGCTCACGCATGGCGTGGCGCCATCCGCTCATGGCAGCCAGTGCGCGACGGGGGCGAAATTGCTTTCCATGTCACGCAGCCAGTTGTGAATGAGTTGGCGGTTCCAGGGTCCGATCGGCGGCTGGCCGGGCTTGACCTGGCTGTCCTCGGCGGCGGTGAAGGTGAGGCGGCGGGTGTCGACTTCGTGGGCGACGGCCAGGCGCGGCATCCAGACCACTTTGGCGCCACGGTCCAGCGCCTTGAGGAAGGTCGGGTGCTCCAGGATCGTGGACTGGAAGGCGGTCTTCTCCGGGCAGTTGCGCGCCACCAGCGCCTCGTTGAGCACGAGGATGGTGGCGGCGGGGGCGAGAGAGGGCGTCCTGCTCGAGGTCGCGCAGATAGGCGAGGTCGTCGCGGTCGGGGCGGAGGTACACGCGACCGGGCTGATGCCGTAGCGTTCGAGGAAGCCGGCGAGGCCGATCTCGGCGGGCCAGCTGCTTGAGGATGAGATCGCCGCCGCCGAGATCGATGAGGGCGGTGAAGCGATCGGCGATCTGGCGCTCGATGAAGGCGGCGAACCAGTCGCGCATCTCGGTCTCATCAGCGCTGGGCGGGGTGACGACGCGGTCGAAGAAGGCGGAGAGTGTGGCGTTGGTGCGGTCGGCGTCGGCGATGACGATGTCGCGGCCCTGAGCCAGGGCGCGGCCGACGGCCCAGCGGACCCACCAGGTCTTGCCGCGGGTGCCGCGGCCGAGCGGGATCACGCACAAGGGCTGGGTTTGTGCCGCGACAGTCGCCTGGCTGGTGCCGGCGGTCAGGAGCGCGGTGTCCGTCTCGCCATTGCCGCGGGGTTCGCTGTCGTTGGTGTCGCGCTTGGCCATGATCGATCTCCTCGGTGTGTGGCGCGGCCAGTTGACCCGGCGCTGCTGCGAATGGCGGCGGGTGATTGAAAAAGATATGCCAGCGGAATGTTGGCGGCGGTCCTCACATGACCTTGGGCAGCGGGACCTTGCGGGCGTCCATGGCGGCGGCCAGGCGGCGGAGCTGTCGGCCGCGTCCTCGTCGCCCGGCGCCGCTGTCTGGCTTGGCAGGGGTGCCGCTGGCGGCGATCCGATTGCGGCGGCCAGGGGCAGGCCGGTGACAGCCGGACGCGCCGTGCGCGCCGGGCGGATGTCGAGGGTCATGGCGGCGTGCGACACCGGCACCGCGGACGGCGGGTCACCTGGGGCAGGCCGTGGCGGCATGGCAAGATGCACGGCGGGGGCGATCTCATCCGGTGCGAGGACGGGAGCCGGCGGGGGTTGCTGCTGGCGTGCCCGGGCGCGCTCGCGGCGGACCCGATACCAGGTCTGGCGTGCGCTGATGGCGGAGGGTGGCTTGCCAGTCGGCGTCGGTCAGGCCGACGGCGGCAAGTTCGGTGGCGAGCGGCCCCCAGGCCGGGTGGTTTCGGCGAAGGCGGCGGCGAGGGTGTCGTGGTGCCGGCGCATCCAGCGATAGAGGGTTGAGCGGCCTGGCCCGCCATGGATGCGCAGGGCGGCGAGCACCTTGGTCAGACGGCGGTCCTGGGCTGGCTGACGGCTCATGGCGGTGGCGTGTCCGGCGCGATCGGGTGTTGTCCTGCGTCAAGCGAGCAGGCAACGGGCGGAGTGTAGCGGGCGCGGCTGATGCGGTTCAAGGTCACGAAGGGTGTGTCAGGTGGAGGTCCCGCAGTTTTCTACAGACCAAGGCACCCCTGGTGCATCCCCTGCATTGAGATATGCGTCTATAACTACCCAGCAGCGGAAGGGTGCAACGGCGATGGCGGACGGAACGAGGCGGCGGTTGGCCGCGCTGCGGCGGAGATGGACCGGGCTGACGCAGGGCCTGGCGCTGATGCTGGAGACGCAGGCGACGCACACCGAGATGCTGCGGGCAGTCTGATGACGGCCGCGAGCGGCACCGGGCGCGGCGGAGATCGGGAGCTGTCCGACACCCTGGCGCAGATCGCCGCGAATGCTCAGCCGGCAGACGGCCGGGCTGGAGGCGATCCTGAAGGCGGTGAGCTGCGGCGGCTGCCGGCAGGATGTCGGGCGAGCGTGCGCGATGGGCTGGCCGGATGTAGCGGGGCGAGGCGCTGTCCGGTGGCTGCGACCGGGTGCGCGCCGGTGCTGACCTACCGGACCGGGGCGGCCGGGGCGCCGTCGGCGGCGCGGGCGATGGCGGACCACCTGCTGGAGCAGACCCTGCCGCGGGCGCAGGCGGAACTGGTCGCACTACTACCAGCGCGGCCTGACGCCGCGGCGGAGCCGGCCGATGGGACATGCGGTGACGGTGGCGGAGCCGCGGCGCGACATGGACCCGCGGCTGGCGGCGCTGCTGGGGCTTGATCCGAACCGGGCGCCGGCGCGGATGCGATCGCGCAGCTGCTGGCGGGCAACCGGGCGGATGGCACGCCGATCCCCGGCAAGCAGGTGCAGCGGGCGAGCGAGAGCCTGGCCGGGCTGCTCGGGCTGGACGCCCGGCTGCTGCCCAACGCCGGAGCAGATGGCCCGCATCCTGGACGGCAAGCGGGCGGACGGGGCGGCGCTGCCGGCGGAGCGGGCGGCCGCGATCCGCGGCCGCTTGCTGGAGCTGTACGGGTTCCGCGGCAAGCGGCGAGCCGAATCGCGGTAGAGCGCGGCCATCTGCTGGCCGGGCAGCGGGCGGACGGATCGACGCCCGGACGCGCGGCGCTGCTGGAGGGGCTGGCGGCGACGCGGGCGCGGATCGGCTATGTCGATCTGTGCTGGTCGGCGGACAAATCGGTGTCGCTGGCCTGGGCGTTCGCGCCGACCGAGGCGGAGCGCAACATCATCGCCCAGGCGCACCGCGACGCGGTCGATGCGGCGATGGGCCATGTGGAGCGCGAACTCGGCCGGGCGCGCAAGGGCAAGGCGGGACGGGACGGGTTCGAACCCGGGCGGATCGGCTGGATCCGCTTCGATCACTACGCCAGCCGCCCGACGGTGGAGGTGGCGCGGCACGATGCCGGCCAGCGGCGAGCGCCTATACCGAACTGGTGACGCTGAAGGTCGCCGGCGACCCGCAGCTGCACACCCATGTCGCGGTGCCCAACGCGGTGCTGACCGAGGAGCGGCCGGGTGGGCGGGCTGGACCTGCAGCGGCTGGAAGGGCGGGTGCAGAATGGGGCGCGCTAGTATCAGGCGCATCTGGCGACCAACCTGCGCCGGCACGGCATCGGCGGTGGCGCTCGACGCGGCGACCGGGGCGGCGCGGATCACCGCGATCCCGGAGACGGTGCGGGCGGCGTTCTCCAAGCGGACGCTGAACGGCACCGATGCGGCGCGGCGCCTATGCCGCCAGTTTGGGCTGGACTGGGACAGTCTCGACGCCGAGCGGCAAGATCGGTCTGGCCAAGCGCGGGGTGCAGGGCGATCCGCGGCAGGCCAAGCAGGACGACCTCGGCGACTGGGTGGCGTGGCGGCGAGAGGCGGCAGCGCTGGGCTGGCGGCCTGCGCAGCGTGCTGCGGCCGGAGGCGATCGCCGCTGCCGGCGCGGGAGGAGCGGCTGCGAGCAGGCCTACGCGGTGGCGCTCGGGCTGCTGGACCGCGACCTGCAACGGCGGGCGGTGACGGACGCGTCCGATGGCGCGGGTGGCGGCGGCGCGTGGGCTGATCGCCTCAGGGGTGGAGAGCGCCGCCGAGATCGACGACGTGGTGCGTGAATTCGCCACGCGCGGCGTGCGCCAGGACGGGCAGGCGGTGGGGCTGATCTGGGGGCGGACCGCCGACGCGCAGGGCCGCGAGCGGGTGAAGCTGACGACGACGCTGCATGTCGAGCGGGAGACCGAGATTCTGG
>CAWIWK010000067.1:0-22639 GCA_963839605.1 uncultured Acidimicrobiales bacterium
GCCAGGGGGTCCGGCCCGTCGAGCGCCACCCGGCCCGAGGACGCCCCGGCGCCCCGCTCGCGGTTCTCTGCGCCCGCGCCCTCGTGTGCGTGTGTGCCGGGCGACGACGTGGTGGCGGCCTTCGACTTCGACGGCACCCTCACCGACGGGGGCAGCGTGTGGCGGTTCCTCTCCGCCCTGCGGGGCGGGCCCCGCGCGCCGGGCGGCCGGCGTGGCCCTGGCGCCTAACACGGTGCGCGCCTCGCTGTTCGGCGGTCCCGCCTCCGACGTGGCCAAGGAAGCGCTCTTCCGGCGCACGCTGGCGGGCCTCGACGCCGACGACGTGGCGGTGCGGGCCGCCGCCTTCGGACGTGCCCACTACGCCGGGCGGGCCCGCATCGAGATGCGGGCCCGCCTCGACTGGCACCAGCGCCAGGGCCACCGTGTCGTCATCGTGTCGGCCTCGCCGGAGTACTACGTCGGACCGGTGGGCGAGGAGCTTGGTGTGGACGGCGTCGTCGCCACCCGGTTGGCGCTCGACGCCGAGGGACGCCTGACGGGAGGCTTCGACGGCGCCAACTGCCGTGGCGAGCAGAAGCGGGACCGCTTGGAGCAGTGGCTGGCGGATGGGGCGGGACGGGCCGCAGACGGCGTGCGCACCGACGGGGAGGACCACCGTGGCGCGGGCGAACGTCCCTTCGTGTGGGCCTACGGCAACAGCGCCGGGGACCGCGCCATGCTCGAGGCGGCCGACATCGGCGTGGACGCCGGTCGCCTGGGGCGGTGGGGCAAGCTGCGCGGCTTCCCGTCGTATCGCTCGACTTCCTCACCGCCTGGTGACCCCCGTGCCCTCAGGGGGGGGGCGTGCCGTGCCGGTGACCGGAGCCGTGCCCCAGTCCTGCTAGCTTGTAGGCAACCTCGGCCTCTATCCCCTATCGGTCGTCGGCACTTCGCCGCGTGGCCCGCTTCGAGCTCCCGTCGAGTCGGCCTCCTCTTCCGACTGGAGCTTCGTTGCACATGTCCTTCTCCATCTCGGCGTCCCTGAACGCCTGGTGGCCCGCCTCGCCAAGCAGGGCATCACGAGCCCCTTCCCCATCCAGAGCGCCACCATCCCCGACGCCCTGGCCGGCCGTGACGTGTGCGGCCGGGCACCGACCGGCTCGGGCAAGACCATCGCCTTCGGTGTGGCCGTGGTGAGCGTGGGCCACCGGGTCGCAGCCCCGCCGGCCCCGCCGCCCTTGTGCTCGTCCCCACCCGTGAGCTCGCCGCCCAGGTCCAAGGAGAGCTCGCCCTGCTCGCCGGCGACAACGGCCGGCGCACCCTGGCCGTCTACGGCGGCACCGGCTACGGCGTCGGGCGCAAGGCGCTCGAGCGCGGCGTCGACATCGTCGGGCCTGCCCCGGGCGCCTCGAGGATCTGCTCCCAGCAAGGGGCGCTCAGCCTGGCCGACGTGCGCACGGTGGTGCTCGACGAGGCCGACCGCATGGCGGACATGGGCTTTCTCCCCGCCGTCCGGCGCCTGCTCGACCTGCACCTCGCCCACAAACGCCAGGTGCTGTTGTTCTCCGCCACCATCGGACGCGAGGTGGAGACCCCGTCCGCCTCCTACCAGCGCGATCCCGTCCGTCACGACGTCGTCGCCGACGAGTCGAGCGTGGGTGCGGTCTCCCACGTCTTCTGGCGTGCCGAGCGCTCCGAGCGCGTCCGGCCGGCGGCTCCGGCTGGGTGAGCCAGCACGGCCGTGCCGTGGTCTTCTGCCGCACGTGGCGCGGGGCCGACCGGGTGGCCAAGCAGCTCAACCCAGGCGGGGGATCTCGGCCGTGGCCATCCACGGGGATCGAACCCAGGCCCAGCGCGAGCGGGCCCTGGCCGCCTTCTCCCAGGGACGGGCCCACGCGTCGGTGGCCACCGACGTGGCCGCCCGCGGCATCCACGTCGAGGACCTGCCCTGCGTGGTGCATTCGACCCGCCGACCGACGCCACCGACTACCTCCACCGGTCGGGGCGCAGCGGGGCGGGCGGGACGCGAGGGGCACCGTCGTGTCGTTCGTGACCGACACCGACCACGCCACGGTGCGCGGCATGCAGCGGGCACTCGGTCTGGCCCAGGGCTTCGACGCCCCCGACGGCCCGTCGACGGCCACCGTCACCACGGCCCTGAGCGCACCGGAGAGCGGCACCGCCACGAAGCAGGCGCCGCCCCGCGGTGGTGGCACGAAGCAGGCGCCGCCCCGCGGTGGTGCCACGAAGCAGGCGCCGCGCCGGGGCGGGGCCAAGCGCGCCACGCAGACGGCGGGCGCAGCACGCCGCCACGGGCGGTCCGGCGCGCCGCAGGAGCGGCCGAGGCCGGTCCTTCGGCTCGGCGCCGAGCGCCAACGGATCGAACGGATCGAACGGGTCGACGCAGCAGCGCAGGTCGGGGGCACCGGGGCGCAGGGGTCGTCCGCCGGTCCAGCGGGCCAGCTGAGCGCCGCAACCCGTAGCATCGGGGTATGCGCAGAGTCGTTGCGTGTGCCATCGGAGCGGTGTTGCTGGCAGGAGGGATCTACGGCTTCGCCGAGCATTCGGCGTCGTGCCTGGCGCAGGTGGTCGATTGGCCGGATTGGCTGTGCAGCGCCTTTCTCGTTGCCGGCGCGGTCGTTCTCGGCGTACTCGTCATGCACGCCATGCGGCGCACGAGGACGAGGGCGACGTGAGAACGGCAACCGGGCGACAACCACCCGGCGATGCTCAGCGCGCCTCGAGCACGGCCACGTAGGCCTCGGCCGGCGACGACCCCACCACCTCGGTGACGTGCCACCCCGTTCCCCGCACGAGCGCCCGCAGGTCGGCGTGTGACACGAACAGCCAGTCGAACCAGGGCGTGACCCAGTGCCGGTAGCGGGTGCGCACCCGCACCTGGCCCGGCATGCGACCGAGGGCGCGGTTGCGGCGGTAGTAGGCGCGGTCGAGGGCGGGGGCGCCCCCGCAGTAGGGGTTGGTGCTCTCGGCCAGGATGCGCGTCCCGGGCGTGGCGCGGCGCGACCACGCTTTCAGCACCCGCCGGGTGCGCTCGGGGGTGCCGAACATGCCGGAGTTGTTGCCGAAGAGCACGATGGTGTCGAACCCCGTCACGAGCGAGCCGAGATCATCGGCGCCGCGGCACCACACCTGCGCCACCCCCCGCAGACGGGCGGCGCGTGCCGCCAGGGGCGACGAGTCCAGCCCAACCACATGCTGAGGCCACGGTCCTGGAGATGCAGCGCCACCCCGCCCCGCCCCGCTCCCGATGTCCAGGACCCGGCCCAGTGCCAGAGCCGTCGCCTTGCGCTCGGCGCGGCTCCCACGCGGCGAAGGGCGCCAGGTACACCTCGTAGCCGGCACCGACGTCGTCGAAGCCGTCGTCGCGCTCGATGATCTCGGGCTCGGTGCCACCCCGGGTCCATTCGAGCAGCGCCCGCCCGAAGGCGCCGGACGCCTCGGTCATGCGGTGGGCATGGGGGAGATGTGGGCCTCGCCGCCGTGGCTGGCCATGACTTCGGCCCGCTCGTCCTCGCCCATGGCGCCCATGTCGCCCGTGTCCCCCTCGAGGCGCGCCGCGGCGGCGATGGTGGCGGCGGCCAGCCCGGGCTCGCTCGGGGTGCACAGGGCGTCGATCCCCGGGGTGCTCAGCACGAAGCGCACGGCTCGCGCGATGTCGTCGTCGTCGTGTAGGGCTCGTACCAGGTGGCGGTGGTGTGGGGCCGCCCCCCCCACGGGCGGGCGGCCACCGCCTTGATGGCCATGACACCGACGTCGCGCCCGGCCGCCTCGGCGACGAGAGCCTCGGCGTCGGCCCGGTAGGCGGCGTCGGCCCACAGGCGGGGATTGACGGGGAACATGACGGTGTCGAGGTCGTAGCGCCGCAGGGCTTCGCGTGCGCCGCGGGGCGGCGTGAGGTCGTGGCCGGTGATGCCCACGTAGCGGCACAGCCCCTCGTCGCGCGCCGCCATGAGGACCTGCACGGCCCGGCCCGGGGGTCGAGCTCCTCGAGGTCGGTCACGGCGTGCAGCTGGTAGAGGTCGAAGTACTCGCACTGCAGCGGGTGAGCGACTCCTCGAGCTGGGCCCGCACCCCGGCCGGGTCGTGGCGCAGGTCTTGCAGGCCACGAAGAGCCGGTCGCGCACCGCGGGCCCACCAGGGGACCCAGCAGCCCCTGGGCCCGTCCGTAGCTGGGGGGCCACGTCGAGGTGGTTCACACCGGCGTCGAGGGCGGCGGCGAAACTCGACGCCGTCACGTCGGGATCCGTGCCCCAGAAGGCCGCACCGCCGAGGATCGCCACCGAGGACCGGTGTCCCGTCCCCCCCAGCCGGCGTGTGAGCACGGGTCGCACCCTATCCGCGCCGAGTGGCTCCCGAGCGCTGCGAGAGCCTCAGCCAGAAGCGGTCGGGCCTCCCACCACCGTGCCCGCCCACCCCGGCACCGCCGTCGTGACGTCGCCGAATTGGCGTGCCGCCGAAGTCGACGGGCCGGGCCCCCCGTGCCGAGCACGAGATAGCCGAGCCCCGTGTGGGTGGGCAGGATCGCGGCGGCTTGGGGCGCAGGCCGATGCCGGGCAGCGACCCCGGGTACGCGGCGCCGCCGAAGGCAACACCCCGCCGTCCTCGCCCATGAGCCAGAAGCCCCCGCCGTCGGGTGCGGCGGCCATGCCCACCACCGGGGCGTTCAGGTGGGTGGCGCCGAGGGGAGCCGTGGGAAGCCGGCGTCACCGAAGGAGAAGATGCCGCCGTCGGATGCCACCTCCCAGAAGCCGCCGCCGTCGGGGGTGACGGCCATGCCCACCACGGGGGCGTTCAGGCGGTGCCGCCCATGGATCCGTGGAAGCCGGCGTCGCCGAAGGAGAAGATGCCGCCGTCGGACGCCACCTCCCAGTAGCCGCCGCCGTCGGTGGTGGCGGCGATGCCCACCACGGGCTCGTTCAGGCGGTGCCGCCCATGGATCGGTGGAGGCCGGCGTCGCCGAAGGAGAAGATGCCGCCGTCGCCGGCCGCCATCCAGTAGCCCCCGCCGTCGGGGGGCGGCCATACCCACCACGGGGGCGTTCAGGTGGGTACCGCCCATCGAACCGTCGAACGCGGCGTTGCCGAAGGCGAACACGCCCCCGTCGGCGCCCGCCATCCAGTAGCCGCCCACCCCGCCACTGGGCTGGCTCGTCACCGCGAACCAGTTCGACTGCACCCCGTCGGAGGCGAACTGGGCGGCGAAGGCGCTGCCGCTCAGCGCCACGCTCCCGGCGCTGCCCTGCACCGTCATCTGCAGCACCCGTCCCCCCAGGTCGCCCAGGCCGTTTCGCTGCGACACGCCCACGGAGATGAGCGTGCCGATCTGGGGATAGGCGCTCTCGACGGCGGCCACGGGGATCTGGGCCTGCCAGCTGTGGTGCGGGTTGCACGCCCCGGCTACGCACACCGCGTCCTGCGGATCGGGCTCGGCCGCGAACGTGCCGGGGGCGCTGTAGCCGCCGGTGGACGAGGATCTGCGTCTGGGCCACGGTGCCGCCCGGCATGAGCACGACGGTGTCGGCCGTGTCGGCGACGGCGGCGTCGGTGAGGGCGTTCTCGTTGGCGACGCCGGGATAGGACTGGCACGACGAATCGCAGATGTCGGCATAGCCGAAGTAGCCCTGCAGGGCGCCGTAGGTGCTCATCACATACGAACGCGACGCCACGGCCTGCGCCTCGAGCTCCTGGAAGCCCCACGGCTCGCCCTGGGGACCGGCCGCCCCGAGCGCCCCCCAGCTCACGGGGGACTCCGACGGCGTCACATCGGCCACGTACTGGCCCAGTGCGACGACGTCGACGGTGCGGGGCTGCCCGGCGGAGTTGGTGACGCCTTCGAAGCTGCCCCGGGCGTAGAGGTTGCCGCCCCCCTGGCACAGCTGGAGCAGCTCGGCATCGAGGCCCGGCCCCGTCGCCGAGGGGAAGGGCGCGGCCGTCACGGGCGAGGCAGTGGGGCCCGACACGTCCGTGTCGATGAGCGACCAGCTGGGCCCGGCGCAGCCGCTCGCCCCGAAGACGTTCCACAGCCCGCTCGTGCCCGCGGCGATCTGGAACATCACCGCCCCGTACGTGCCCCCGGGGCCGAACGTGTCGGCCGTGCCCGTCACCGTGAAGGGCGAGGCCGAGGTGACGATCACGGTGTTGCCGGCGTTGGCGGTGATGGCCACCTTCACCGGGGTGGACGCGTCGCTCCAGCCGCCCGGCAGGGTGCCGGTCGACGTGGTGCCACCCCCGGCCAGCGTTCCGTAGTAGTCGGACAGGATCTGGGTGTACGGGGTCTGGGCCAGGGCGTCGCCCAGGGCTCCCCACTGCCCCATGCCCGTGCCGGGGCCCCAACCGTGGCCCGTGAGGGTGACGTCGGCATAGGGATAGGCCGAGGCGGCGGGCACGGCCACGGCGAGGACCCCGGCCGCCACCACGACGGCGCCGAGCAGGGCGGCGACCCGGGCAGGGGCGTGTCGGGGTCGGGAAGAGGCATCCGGGATCTACCGATGGTACCGACCACCGGGAGCCACCGGGCGGACCGCCCTGGTGGTCGCCACCCCGGAGGTATATCGTTATACGTACTAGCGACCGGCGACCGCCGCCCGTGTCGTGCCGACCGAGGAGGAGCCGGTGCCGAGGCATGCCGAGGACCCCCGCTGGACCGACCCCGGACTGCTCGTCATGGGCAGCCTGGCCGGCGGGCCCAAGCACGGGTACGCCATGGTCCAGGACGTGGAGGAGACGACCGGGGTGCGCCTCGGTCCCGGCACCCTGTACGGCGCCATCGCCCGCCTCGAGGCCCGGGGCCTCATCGAGCCCCTCGACGACGACGACACCCGCCGTCGCCCCTACCGCCTGACCGCCCGCGGGGTGGAGGTGCTCGACACCCAGCTCGCCTCCATGGCGCGCTTCGCCGGGGTGGGGCGACGACGCCTGGCGGCACACGCTCCCGCCTTCGGGGCCGGACATGAGGGCGCCGCGCCGGCACCGGCTCCACGCCATCCTCCTCGCCGCCTACCCCCCCGGGTTCCGGGCCCGCTACGGAGCCGAGCTGGCCGCGGTGGTGGCGGCCGGCGACTGGCGTGCGAACGCTCGACCTCGCCCGGGGGGCGCTGCGCGCCTGGGTGGCGCCCCGCTTCGGGCCCCCTGGGGGATGCCGCCGGTCGGCGCGCCCGCCTCGAGGCCACCACCCGCACCGTCCTGGCAGCGTGGTGCGCCAGCCTGGTCGCCACCGCCGCCTTCTCCAAGGCGGTCGCCGACCCCCCGCTCCCCGGTCTGCGCGGCGCGGCGGGCGCCGCCCACATGACCATGCTGGTGGCCGTGGAGGCGTCGGCCGCCCTGGTGCTGGCGGGTGGACTGGTGACGTGGGGGGTGCTCATGTGGCGCGCCGTGCGGGCGGGCCGGCGTGAGGTGGTCGTGCCCGCCCTCGCCCCCGGGCTGATCGTGGCGGCGTGGCTGGGTGTGACGATGCTCGTGTCGCTCTATGCCCGCCATGTCTCGCACCACGGCTCGGCTTCTCTGGCGTGGCCGGGGGGTGCGGCGGTTCTCGGCATCCTGGTGACGTACGTGGCGATCACGCTGGCGGCGGCGGCGGCGTGCGCGCTGGCGGCGGGTGTCGCCCTGCACCGTGCCGGGGTGCGTGTCGAGGTGCTCGCCCGCACCACCGGGGTGGCCGCGCTCGCCGTCGCCGGGGTGGCGGTCGAGACCGTCGCCGCTTCGCTGTGCCTGGTCCGCCTCTTCGCGTGCGGCGGGCGGGCTCGATCCCCGCGACGCTGTCTTCGCCACCGGATCGGTGGCGGTGCTGGTGGCCGTGACGATCATGGGCGCGGGTGTCGCTGGCGCGGCCGGGTCTGGGTGCGCTGCGACGTGCCGCTGCCTGAGCCTCTGCGCCGCTGACGACGGCACGCAGCGGGCAAGGAACGTCGCTCGGATGGCTCCTCAGCGTGCGGGCACGACGCCGTGCTCGAGCACGGCGTGGGTGAAACGTCCGTAGCGGTCGATGATGGTGGGCCAGCGGTAGTTGGCCTCCACGTACGCCCGCCCCCGGCCTCCGAGGACGCCGCGGAGGGCGGCGTCCGAGGCGAGGCGGGCCACCACCGCCTCGAACTCGAGATAGGAACCGAACCACACGCCACCGCCGGAGCGCTCGCAGTGCTCGCGGTGTGGCCGCGGAACGGGCGTTCACCACCACCGCCAGGCCCTGGCTCCACGCCTCCATGAGCACGATCGAGAAGGCCTCGTGGGGGGAGGGCTGGACGAAGGCGGTGGCACCGCGCAGCAGCGCCCACTTCTCCGCTTCGTCCACGGGGCCGGTGACGATGACGTCGGGGTGCGCCGGGGGCTCGGCCGTCACCGGTCCCGCCACCACCAGGGCCAGGGGACCGGGGTTGCGCTCCTTGTACGTGGCGAAGAACGCACCCAGCATGGTCGTGCCCTTGAATCCGTCCACCCGGCCGAGCGACAACAGGTAGGGCCTCTCCCCCAGTGCCGCCACGGCGCCGGGTACCGCGGCGGAAGCCGACGGGGTATCGGGCGGGCCTTCGAAGCCGAGGCCGATCACGGTCTGGGGCACCTGGGCCACGGGGAACAGGCGCTGCACGAGGGCGCGCTCGCTCCAGGTCTGGAACACGAGTCCGCGGGCCGCGGACAGGGGCTCTTGGAACACCGGCAGGTGCAGCGCCGGCTCGTCGTGGGCGGCGGGGTGCATGACGGCCCGGTCGGCCACGAGGGGGATGCCGTGGACCGTGGTGGCATACAGGTAGGGATAGAAGGCGAACAGGTCGCGGTCGCTCGCCACCAGGGCGTCGAGGAGGTCGGGACACCCCGGCCCCTGCAGCTCGACGAACTCCTCCGCCTCGGCCAGGGTGGCGGCCGACGGATGCGACAGGACGCGCTCGGAAAAGGGGAAGAAGCGCGGCGGGCGCCCCGTGGTGGTGCGGAACCGGTGCACCACCACGCCGTTCAGGACCTCGTCGCCCTCGGGATAGGCGTCGGCCCACGTCATGTGGTCCAGGGCGCAGGTGGTGAAGATCTCGACCGACCACCCCAACCGGGCCACCAGGCGCTCGGCCAGCATGCGGGCGCCGAGCTTGGCGCCGCCCAGGATCTCGACGCCGTAGCGGGGCACGACGAAGGCGTACTTCACGCTGCGCGCCCTTCGTCCCAGGCGCCGCCCGCCGCCACCCATCGCCGGATCACGCCGGCCATGACGGCCCGGTGCGCGCCAGGCTGAAGTGCTCGAGGCGCGCCCGGCCGGCCGCGCCGAGGGTGGCCCGGGTGTCCTCGCTCGACACCACGGCGTGCACCGCCGCGGCCACGTGGGGGGCGTCGGCGTGGTCCAGCACGAGGCCCCCGTCGCCCATCGTCTCGGGGACTGCGCCGGCGCCGTAGGCGACGACGGGCAGGCCGTGGTGCATGGCCTCGAGCAGGGGCACGCAGAAGCCCTCGTGCTGCGACAGGCTCACGAACACGTCGGCGCTGCGGTAGTAGGCCACCAGCTGCTCGTGCGACACCCCACCGGGCATGTCCACGGCCTCACGCAGGCCGAGGGTGTCCACGAGGCCCTGCAACGCCTCCCAGTAGCGGCGCGACGTGGCCCGCCCCACGATCGACAGGCGTGCCCCGGGGTCGTACATGGCCCGGTGCACGGCCAGGGCCTGCACCAGCCGGTGCTGGGCCTTGTGGGGTGCCACTGCCCCCACGAACAGCCAGTGGGAGCTGCCCGGGTGCCGCGCCCGCTCCAGCGCGGCCATGGTGGCGGGGTCGGGGGTGGCGTCGAAGGTGGCGGTGTCGAGGAGGATGGGCGCCACCGCCGTGGACCGCAGTCCACGGGCCCCCAGATCGGCGGCGTTGAACGACGAGTCGCAGATCCCAAGAGCACAACGCGGTGCGAGTTGGGCCACCTGCACCTGGGCGGCGACGAGCGACAGCGCCATGCCCCGGCTCCAGGGATGGAACAGCTCGGGCGGGGTGACGTTGTGGTAGTCGAGGGCCACCGCCTCGCGCCGGCCGAGCACCCAGTCGGCCAACCCCGACACCGCCGAGAACTGGTACAGCAGGAAGGCGTCGCGCCGCGACGGGCCCCGCAGCTCCTCGACGAGCTGCACCCTGTCCTCGAGCGACTCGTGCACGGCCAGGGCGTAGATCTCGGAGCGGTAGCCGAGGTCGACGAGCAGGCGCTGCACCTCGAGGGTGTGGGCGGTGGTGGCGTCGCCGGGCACCACCGACGGCACGAGCTGGTGCACGGTGGTGGTCACCTGGTACCACCCATGAGGCCCGGTCGGGCGAGCACGGCCCGGATGGTGTCGACGAAGCGCTCCGCCGTGGGTTCGGGGGCGAAGCGCTCGAGCCGTCGCCGCCCCGCCGCAACCAGCCGCTCCCGCAGCTCGGCGTCGCCGGTGGCGCTGCCGGCACCGCGGCGGCAACGTGGGCGGGGTGCTTGTCGGCGAGCACGAGGGCGGCGTCGCCGGCGGTGGCCGCCACCGCCCCGGCGTCGTAGGCGACCACGGGGACACCGTGGTACATGGCCTCGAGGAGGGGAAGCAGAAGCCCTCGTGGTCCGACAGGCACACGAACACGTCCGCCTGGCGGTACTGGCGGCGCAGCTCGGCCAGGCTCACCGAGCCGGGCAACGACAGCGCCTTGCCCACCCCGGCGGCGGCGGCGAAGGCGCGGACCGCCTCGGCGTAGGCGGCCACGGGCTGGCCTCCCACCAGGGTGAGGGTGGCGCCGGGGTCATAGGCACGTCGGTAGCAGGCGAACGCCTTCACGATGTCGTGGGCCGCCTTGTGGGGCAGCAGCTTTCCCACGAACAACCAGCGGGCCCCGGCGCCGTCCCTCTCGGCGTCCCCGTCCGTCTCCCCGTCTGCGTCCCCCGACGCGCCGACCTCCACGAAGGGGGGCACGACCGAGGTGGAGCGGTAGCCGGCGGCCTGGAGGTCGCGTTCGTTGAAGGCCGACACGGCGATGGCGTGGGTGACGCGGGGGACGAGACGGTGCAGCTGCTGGCGGCCGGTCTCCACCGCCCCCAGCCAGTCCGGCGCCCACTGCCAGAAGAAGCTGGCCGGCGTGAGGTTGTGGTAGTTGACCACGAGCGGCTCACCGCGGCCCGATGAGGCGGTCCACCAGGCTCGAGCCCACCGCCAGCTGGTACACGAGCAGCGTCTGTCCCCGCACCACGTGGGCGTCGAGCTGCTCCACGGGGTGGGCCTCGGCGGCGAGGGGGGCGTCGACGTGATCGACGAACACCTCGGAGGCAAAGCCCGCCGCCCGCAGCGTGTCGCGGGCCCGAAGGGTGTGCGCCCCCGACGTGTCGGCCACGTGCAGCGACGGCAGCAGCTGGTGCACGGCGACGGTCATGCGCCGATCCCCAGCTCGGAAGCGGCCGCCACCGCCGCCTCGACAGCACGGGCGATCGACGCCCGCCCCGCCGGCAGCGAGAAGGCGCCCGACCGACGGGCGCCCGCCGCCACCACGGCGCCACGGGCCCGGGTGTCGGTCATGACCCGGTGCACGGCGGTGGCGAGCGTCATGGGCGCCTTGTCCGCCAGCACCAGGCCGCCGTCTCCCACCGTCTCGCCCACGGCGGCGGCGTCGAAGGCCACCACGGGCAGCCCGACGTGCATGGCCTCCACCAGCGGCACGCAGAACCCCTCGTGGTCCGAGGCGCACACGAAGACGTCGGCGGACCGGTACCAGGCGCTCAGGGCGGCGTCGCTCACGACGCCGGCCATGTCCACCGCTCCCGTCAGGTCGAGGCGCGCCACGAAGCGCTCGAGGGCGCGGTGGTAGTCGGTGCCGAGCGACGAGCCCACCAGCTGGAGCCGGGCGTCGGGATCGAAGAAGCGCCGGTAGCAGGCGAGCGCCTTCACCAGGTCGTGCTGCGCCTTGTGCGGCGACACGTGCCGCCACGAACAGCCACTGCGCTCCCCCGCCCTGGCGCCGGCGGCGCTGCTCGGCCATCACGGCCTCGTCGGGGACGCGATCGAAGGTGCTCAGGTCCACCAGGGGGGCGACCACGGCGCTGCGGGCGCACCCCGCGGCGGCGAGCTCGCCCTGGCTGAAGGCGGAGTGGGCGATGCCGAAGAACGACGCCGGCGCCAGGGCGCGGAGCTGCTCCAGGCCGAGCTCGAGCTCCTCGCGCATCCACGGCGCCCAGCGCTGGACGTAGGAGGGAGGCGTGATGTTGTGGTAGTCGATGACCTTGGGCTCGGGCCGGCGCAGCACTGCCTCGGCCACGGCACTGCCGGTGGAGTGGTGGAACAGGAGCCAGGTGCCGGCGTGCGGGGTGCGGGGGAGCTCGCCGATCGGACGGGCCTGGTCGCGCACCTCGGGGTGGGCCTCCCCGGCGTAGATGTCCGATGCGAACCCGGCCGCCCGCAGCGCGTCGCGGACGTGGCGGACGTGGGTGCCGATGGCGTCGTTGGCGGCCAGGATGTGCACCACCTGGTCGATGCGCGCCGGACGCGCCCCCCGGGTCACCGCCTCGCACCCTTCCCGGCGGCGACCGTGTCGCCGGCGGCCACGGCCTCGTCGACGGCGGCCGCCCAGCGTCGGCGGCTGGCGTCGAGGGAGAACTCGTCGCCCCGCCTCTGCCCCGCTGCCACCAGGGCGCGGCGCAGCGCACCGTCGGACAGGACGCGGTGCACGGCCGTGGCCAGCTCCATGGGGGACTTGTCGTCGAGGAGGAGGGCGGCTCCCGCCGCGGTCTCCGAGACGGCCGTGGCGGAGAGCGCCACCACCGGGACACCGAGGGACATGGCCTCGACCACGGGCACGCAGAACCCCTCGTGCTCCGAGGCGCACACGAAGACATCGGCGGTGGCGAAGTAGGCGGCGAGGGCGGCGTCGCTGACGGGCCCGGTCAGGTGCACCGCCGCCCCCAGGCCCAGGCCGGCGGCGAAGCGTCGCAGGGCGCGGGGATAGTCGTCCCCCATGCCCGCCCCGACGAGGTGGAGCCGGGCCTTCGGATCGTAGAAGCGCCGGTAACAGGCGAGCGCCTTCACCAGGTCGTGCTGGGCCTTGCTGGGGGTGACGCGCCCCACGAACAGCCAGTCGGCCCCGCCCCCCGACCGCTGCGCACGCCTGTCGGCGACGATGTCGGCGTCGGGGCTCTGTCCGAGGGCGGCGGCATCGAACAGCGGGGGCACCACCAGGGTGCGGGCGGCGCCGCGCCGCGCGCAGCTCGGCCTCGTTGTACGCCGAGTCGGCGAAGGCGAAGCGGGCCACGCCGATGAGATCGTCGAGCTGCCTGCGCCCGCTGTCGGCCTCCTCCACCGCCCACGGCACCCACGACCCGAACAGCTCGCCCGGCGTGATGTTGTGGTAGTCCAGCATGACGGGCTCGGGTCGGGCTGCGATGAGATCGGCCACCGGCGACCCACTCGACAGGTGGTACAGCCACCACGTCCCCGGCCGGACCTGCTCGGGGACCTCCGACAGCAGCCGGCACTGGGACCGCACGTCGGGGAACGTCCCCTCGCACCAGATGTCGGAGGCGAACCCCCGCTCCCGCAGGACGTCGCGCAGGTGCAGGACGTGCGTGCCGATGGCGTCGCGCCCGCTGAAGGAGGGGACGACCTGATCGATGCGCTCGGGCCTCACCGCACCGGTCGCTTGGTGGCGAGCACGGCGAATGCGTCGGTGCCCGGCGACACGGTGGCGTCGGTGAAGCCCGCCTGGGCCACCAGGTGGGCCCAGGTCTCGGCGTGCAGAGGGCGCCCGGACGAGAGATCGGCGGCGACCGGACCGGCGTGGCGCTCCCACGCACCGGGGGCGGTGCCGATGACCACCACGGTGCCCCCCGGAGCGAGCTTCTCCTCGGCCAGGCGCAGCATGCGGCGCCGCTCGGTGAGCGACAGCCGGTCGACGCACGCCGACAGCACGAGGCCCGCCAGGGCCTCGTCGGCCACCGAGCCCAGATGCCCGAGGACGTCGTCGCGCACGGACGTCGAGCCCCGCCTGCACGGCGCCGTCCGAGGCGGCGGTGCCGGGGTCGATCCCGTAGGCGTCGACTCCCGCCGCGCCCAGGATGCCGAGGAGCGCCCGTCGCCGCACTCGGCGTGCAGCACCCGCCCCGCCGGGGCGCCGGCGGCGGCCAGACGGGCCGTCACGGCGTCGGCGAAGGGACGGGGATCGGCGCCGGGGACGAGCACCTCGTCCTCGGGCAGTGGTGGGGGCGTGAGCAACCCGACGTCGCGCTCGACGTCGCTCAGGCGCTCGTCGACCAGGTGCAGCACCCGCATGGTCGAGGCGGCGAAGTGGTTGACCTGGGTGACGACGTAGTTGACGAACCACGCCTCGGCCTGCCACAGCGACCACTTGACGAACCCCCGGGGCTGGCGCTCGGGCCGATGGGCACCTCGATGTCGAAGTAGGCGGAGCGGTCCGCCAGCTTGAGGGCCTCGGTGAAGTGGTCGTCGGCCGCGCCCGTCGGGGTGAAGCGGGCGAAGAGCTCGTCGAGGCGACGCTCGTAGCTGGGAGGGAAGTCACCGGCGGCGCGCCGGCGGCGTACCTCGTCGTCGATCTCGCGCCGCACCCGGTCGAGATAGGCGTGCGTGGCGGCGTCGTCGGCGGGGATGGCGTCGGCGGTGTCGTCGGTGGTCACGGTGTCTCCTCGGATGGGGTGGTAGAGGTGCGGAACCGGGCGGACCGGACACCACCGGGACGGTCGTGCACCGGCCGCCGCTCAGCTCAGGCTCGCCGCCCGGACGGCCATGCGCAGGTCGAGCGCCACGGTCCCCCTCGACGTTCCCGGGTTCATGACCTCGAAGGCCTCCTGCTCGTGCAGATCGTAGACGACCCCGACGCTGTTCATGATGGCCGCATTCAGGGTGTACGAGCCCTCCAGCAGCGGCATGCGCTCGAAGGTGATGTCGATCCGGCCACGACCCGCTGTCAGGTCGATGCGCTGTGCAGCAGGTAGTTGTCGGCGCCGAAGACCAGGTTGCCGGCCCGGTCGTGGACCTCGACCCCCACCATGACGTCGTCGGTGGCCGCCAGGGCCTCGTACTCCATGTGGGCCGTGAGCGACTCGTCGGGGCAGGCAGGTACTCCCTCGTGCCGACGCCCGGGTGCTCGAGCTCCATGCCCGTGATGCGCACACGGCGATACGCCGGAGCGGCGGTCCCGCCCTCAGCGGTGTCCGCCGACGAGCCGGTCTCGAGCAGGTGGTCGTGGTACAGGCGGATTGCGTCGACGGCCGTGCCCATGCCGAGCATCGTGCCGCCCGAGCTCAGCACCACGGCCCGATCGCAGATGACGCGGACCAGGTCGGCGCGAATGCGTCACGAACAGGATGGTGCGGCCCTCGCTCCTGGAACTGCTTGATGCGGGCCAGGCACTTGCGCTGGAAGTTCTCGTCCCCCACCGCCAGCACCTCGTCCACCACGAGCACGTCGGGGTCGACGTTGACCGCCACCGCGAACCCGAGGCGGACGAACATGCCCGAGGAGTAGAACTTCACCTGGTTGTCGATGAACTGCTCGAGCTCGGCGAAGGCCACGATGTCGTCGAAGCGCCGGTCCACCTCCTTGGTGGACAGACCGAGCAGCGAGGCGTTCAAGTAGATGTTGTCGCGACCCGACAGCTCGGCTGGAACCCCGCTCCGAGCTCCAGCAAGGCGGCGAGGCTCCCCCGCACCACCACCTGGCCGTCGGTGGGCTGGAGGATGCCGGTGACGCACTTCAGCAAGGTGGACTTCCCCGAGCCGTTGCGCCCGAGCACGCCCACCGTCTCGCCCTCGAAGACCTGGAAGTTGATGTCGCGCAGGGCCCAGAAGTCCTCGTAGGGGTTGCGACCGACGTGCAGGACCGCTCTTTGGCCGACTGGTACTTCTCCCGGTAGAGCCGGAAGCGCTTGGACACGTCCCGGACGTCGACCGTCACCGCCCCGTCCATCGGCTCAGAGCTCCTCGGCGAAGTTGCCCTCGAGGCGCCCGAACACGACGAGGGCCCCCAGGAGCAGGAGGAGCGAGATCGCCAGCACGGCCAGGTCGGCCAGCAGGTACCAGTGCACGCCGTAGGTGGCGAGCATCGGTTCGAGCGCATGCGGCTTGATCGTGCTGCGGGCGATGGGCACGGCGTAGAAGACGCGCTGGAACGTCATGACCGCCGGCACCACGGGGTCGAGGAAGTAGACCCACAGCAGGTGGTGGCGCTTCAGCTCGGTGGCAGCCTGGGCGAAACGGTAGATGGCGGGCGTGGCCCAGAACCAGGCGTTCAGGATGACCTCGACCAGGTGCTGGGTGTCGCGGAGGTAGACGTTGACCGCCGACAGGAACACCGAAAGGGCCGAGGCCAGCACGACGATGGACGCCAGCGCCGGGATGAGCAGCCACATGTCGCCCCAGGCGGGCCGGTGCCAGAAGACCACCATGAAGCCGACCAGCACGATCGACTGGAAGAGGAAGAACATGAAAGCCGACCCCACCGAGGCAAAGGCGAGGATCTCGCGGGGGAAGGCCACCTTCTTGACGATGCCGCCGTTGTTGACGATGGTGCTCGTCCCCGTGAGTACGGCCGTGAGGAACAGGTTCCACACCAGGATGGCGGAGAACATGTAGATGACGAAGTTGGGGATGCCGTTGGGCAGGAAGTAGGTGAACAGGACGTAGAACACGGCCAGGTTCATGGCCGGGTTGAGCATCGACCACAAGAACCCGAGGACCGAGTTCTTGTACTTGACCTTGATCTCCTTGCGGACCAGGAAGCCGAACAGCTCCCGGGACCGCCACGCCTGCCCCAGACGGCGCCACACGCTCACCCGGGCGGCGATCTCACGCGTGGGCTTGGTGCCGCGCTCGGCGGCGCGGGCCATGCGCTCCTCCAGCTCGCGCTGCGCTCGGCCAGGACGGCCGGTGTGCCGGACATGTCCGAGCCGGCACCGCCCCCAGGGACGCGACTGCTGCGCTCCCCGCCAGGTTCGACTCGGACTGCCCGGGGCCCGCCTCCGACTGGAGGTCGGTCATCGTGACGCTCCCGTCCGCCCCCGTACGGTGCTCAGCGCTGGCCGCCTGCGGTGACGAGTGCTCGATCACCCGGTCGATGAAGCCGTAGTCCTTGCCCTCTTCGGCCGTGAACCACCGGTCGCGGTCGGAATCGGCCTCGATGCGCTCGAGGGGCTGGCCGGTGTGGAAGGCGATGCGCTCGGCCATCATCCGCTTCAGGTAGACGATCTGCTCGGCCTGGATGGCGATGTCGGCCGCCTGGCCCTGCATCTGCCCGGAGGGCTGGTGCATGAGGATCCGGCTGTGGGGAAGGGCGAAGCGCTTGCCCGGCTCCCCCGCGCACAGGAGGAATTGTCCCATGGAGGCGGCCAGGCCCACGCAGATGGTGCTGACGTCGCAACTGACGTACTGCATCGTGTCGTAGATGGCCAGGCCGTCGGTGACCGAGCCCCCCGGGGAGTTGATGTAGAGGGCGATGTCGCTTGTCGCCGTTCTCCGCCGCCAGGAGCAGGAGCTGGGCGCACACCTGGTTGGCCACCACCTCGTCGATGGCGCTGCCCAGGAAGATGATCCGCTCCATGAGAAGGCGCTGGAAAACGTCGGCCGAGGCCAGATCGGGGAGCCTGCCCGTCCGCATGGAGGGACCCGGGTCGGACAACGGGCCAGGTGGGAAGGGGGGAGGAAGGCTTGGCATGGCACGAGGCTACCCGGGATGTGGGCCCCGGTCGGCCACGCTCGGGCCGGCGCCGGTTAGGCTCGGCGCGTCCGGCACACGGCCATCGCCGCCGCCGCCGGCCACTGCGGGCGTGGCGGAATTGGTAGACGCGCGGGGTTTAGGTCCCCGTCCCCTCGGGGGTGGAGGTTCGACTCCTCTCGCCCGCACCGGCCTCCGGTGGAGGCCGTCGCGTCCGGGCCATGCGTGTCGACCTGCTCCAATGGTGGGGTGATCACCGGGCGCGCCGTGGGCATCGAGGTGGGCGGCAGGACGCTCGTGCGCGACGCCTCGTTCCTGGTGGGCCCGGGCGACAAGGTCGGGCTGGTGGGGCGCAACGGCACGGGGAAGTCCTCGCTCGTGTCGATCATCTGCGGGCCACCACCACCCCACCTGCGCACCTCGGGCGAGGTGTCGGTGCAGGGCTCGATCGGATTCCTCCCCCAGGTGCCGGCCCCAGGTGGGCTCGGCCTCGAGCCCACCGGGCTGTCGCACGTGCTGTCGGCCCGGGGCCTCGACCGCCTCGACGAGGAGCTGCACGTCGCGCAGCGTGCCCTGGCCGACGATCCCACCGAGGAGGTCGTGGCGCATTTCGCCGAGACCGAGGAGCGCTACCGCCTGGCCGGGGGCTACACCCTCGAAGGTGACATCGCCCGCCTGGCCGAGGGGCTGGGGCTCCCCCAGGACGCCCTGTTCGACGACATCGACGGCCTGTCGGGGGGTCAGCGCCGGCGCGTGGATCTCGTGCGCGTCCTGTTCGCCCGGCCCGACACCCTGGTCCTGGACGAGCCGACCAACCATCTCGACCTGCACGCCAAGCGGTGGCTGACGGCCGAGCTCGAGCGCTACCCCGGAGCCCTTCTCGTCATCAGCCACGACATCCGCCTGCTGGACCGCACCATCACCAAGGTCCTCCAGCTGGCCGAGGGCACGCTGCGCGAGTTCGCCGGCAACTACACCTCTTTCCGGGCCCAGCTCCATGCGGATACCGAACGCAGCGAGAAGAAGCGTGCCCTCGAGGACCGGGAGATCCGCCGCCTCTCCACGTTGGCCGACTCCATGCGGGCCAGCACCGCGGGCCGGGCCCGCAAGGCCAAGGTGCTCGACCGGCGCGTGGAAGGGCTCAAGGAGGACCGCACCCAGGTGATGAAGACGCGAGCGCACCGTCACCTTCCGTCTGCCGGTGCCGGCGCGTGCCGGCGCCATCCCGCTCACGGTGCGCGGCGTGGGGGTGTCCTACGGGAGCAAGAAGGTGCTTCTCCACGTCGACTTCGTGGTGGGACGGGGCGACCGGGTGGTCGTCATCGGACGCAACGGGGCCGGCAAGAGCAGCCTGCTGCGCTGCCTGGCGGGGGTCCAACCCCCGAGCGCCGGGGACGTCGAGGTCGGGTACAACGTCGTCATCGGCTACTTCGCCCAGGAGCACGAGCAGCTCGACCCCGACCGCCGTGCCCTCGAGCAGATCGATGACAGCGTGCTGCGCACCCTGGGCGAACGCCGCGCCCTGCTCGGCTCCTTCGGTCTGAGCGGCGGCCTGGCCGAGCAGTTCCCCGCCTCTTTGTCGGGGGGTGAGCGGGCCAAGCTCAGCCTGGCCATGCTGTCGGCGGGTCGCGCCAATCTCCTCGTCCTCGACGAGCCCACCAACAACCTCGACCCCTCCTCTGTGCAGGCCGTGGGATCGATGCTCGGCGCCTGGCCCGGCACGGTGGTGGCGGTCAGCCACGACCGCCCCTTCGTGGACGCCCTGCGCCCCACCCACGCATTGCACCTCCCCGAGGAGCGCTTCGACCTGTGGCGCGACGAGTACCTGGAGGACGTGGAGCTGCGATGACGCGCTACGTCGCCATGCTCCGGGGCGTCAACGTGGGCGGGCGGGCCCGGTTGTCCATGGCCGACCTGCGCCGGATCGTGGCCGACCTCGGCCACGTCGACGTGGAGACCTACATCCAGAGCGGCAACGTGGCGTTCGGCTCGACCGCCGCCGCCTCGGGGCTGGGCCCGGCCATCGAGCGCCGGCTGCGGGACGAGCTCGGTCTGTCCGCCGGCGTCGTGGTGCGGTCGCACGCCCAGCTGCGGGCCGTGCTCGAGGGCAACCCGCTGTCGGGCAAGGGCCACGACCCGGCCCGGCTGCACGTGACGTTCCTGTCGGCCCGTCCCGCCCCGGCCCGGCTGACCGATGTCGACCCCGACGCCTACCGGCCCGACGAGTTCGCCGTCTCGGGCCGCGAGGTGTACGTGCACTGCCCCACCGGCTACGGGCGGACCAAGCTCAACAACACCTTCTTCGAGCGCGCCCTTCAGGTGACGGCCACCACCCGGAACTGGAAGACCGTCGTCGAATTGGCCCGCCGGACCGCCTGACCGGGGTTCTCCGAACATTTCAGCGGGCACACAGCTGACCCTGACGGGGCCCACGGTGCCGGTCCGGACAATGGCTCCATGTTCGAGACCACGGCGCTGCGGCCCGGGACGACGTCGCTTCCGGGGACCGAAGCCGGAGCCGAGGAAGCCGACGGGAGCAACCCCAGCGGCGCCGGCACGCGCCAGTAGCCGGTCCTGCTGTTGCCCCCCATGGACGTGGAGGCGCCGCAGGTGGACGTGGTGGTCCCCGTCTACAACGAGGAGCAGGACCTGGAGGCGAGCATCGTGCGCCTCCACGCCTATCTGACCGGGACCCTCCCCTTCCGCTTCCGCATCACCATCGCCGACAACGCCAGCACCGACGGCACGTGGGCCATGGCCTGCTCCCTGGCCCAGCGGCTCCCCCACGTGGTGGCCGTGCACCTGGCCGAGAAGGGCCGGGGCCGGGCGCTGCGCCAGGTGTGGTCGACGAGCGACGCGGCGGTGCTCGCTTACATGGACGTCGATCTCTCCACCGACCTGGCCGCCCTGCTCCCGCTCGTCGCCCCTCTGGTGTCGGGCCACAGCGACCTCTCCATCGGCACCAGGCTGGCGCGCGGTGCCCACGTGGTGCGCGGCGCCAAGCGCGAGGTGATCTCGCGCCTGTACAACCTGCTGCTGCACGCCACCCTGGCGGCGCCTTCTCCGACGCCCAGTGCGGTTTCAAGGCCATCCGGGCCGACCGTGCCCGGGCGCTGCTCCCGCTCGTGCAGGACACGGGATGGTTCTTCGACACCGAGCTGCTGTTCCTGGCCGAGCGGGCCGGCATGCGCATCGCCGAGGTCCCGGTGGACTGGGTCGACGACCCCGACTCGCGCGTGGACGTGCTCGACACCGCCCTCGGCGACCTGCGCGGCGTGGCCCGCCTGGTGCGCGGTGTGGTGTCGGGGAAGCTCCCCCTGGCCACGCTGCGCCAGTCGACCGAGGTCGAGCGAGCCGTCGCGCCCCGGCCGGTCTCGTCGGGCAGCTGCGCGCTTCTGCGCCGTGGGGGTGGTGAGCACCCTCGCCTACGTGGTGCTCTACGTGCTCCTTCGCCAGGGGATCGGTGCCCAGCCGGCCAACGCCCTGGCGCTGCTCGCCACCGCCGTGGCCAACACCGCCGTCAACCGGCGCATCACATTCGGCGTGCGCACCCGGACCGCCCACGTCCGGCACCAGGCCCAGGGTCTCGTGGTCTTCGGCGTCGGCCTCGCCCTCACGAGCGGCGCCCTCGCCCTCCTGCACGCCACCGACCCTGCCGCCGGACGCCTGCCGCCGAGGTGGTCGTCCTGGTGGCGGCGAACGTCGCCGCCACCGTGCTGCGCTTCGTCCTGTTCCGCTCGTGGGTCTTCCACCGGTCCACCACCCGTACCCCGGCCGTCGCGCCGACACCACCAGGAGCGCATGATGACCACCGACGTGCTGCCCACGTCATCGCCGTCCCACAGGCCGACGTGCCCCAGGACCTCGATCCGGACGCCACACCCCGGACGGGTGCCGGCGTGCGTGGCGGGGGCGCCCCGGGAACCGCCTGGGCCGCCCGCCCTCCGACCCTCCTGGGCGGGCACGGCGCTGCTCTACCTGTGGGGTCTCGGCGCGGTCGGGGTGGGCCAACTCCTTCTACTCCGCCGCCGTGCAGGCCGGCACCCGGAGCTGGAAGGCGTTCTTCTTCGGATCCTCCGACGCCGCCAACTTCATCACGGTGGACAAGCCGCCGGCCTCGTTGTGGGTCATGGAGCTCTCGGCCCGCATCTTCGGCCTCAATTCGTGGAGCGTCCCTCGTGCCCCAGGCGCTCGAGGGGGTGGCGGCGGTCGGCGTCCTCTACGCCACGGTGCGCCGGTGGTTCCGCCCCGGCGCCGCCCTCCTGGCGGGCGCCGTGCTCGCCACCACACCCGTGGCCGCGCCTCATGTTCCGCTCCAACAACCCCGACGTGTTGTTTCTTCTCTGACGGTGGCAACCTCGCCACGGTGCGGGCGCTTGAGCCGGGCGCATCACGGGCGGCTGGTCCTGTCGCCATGGCCGCCGTCGGCACGGGCTTCATCGCCAAGATGATGCAGGCCTTCCTCGTCGTCCCCGCCATCGCCCTCGTCTATCTGCTGGCCGCCCCCACGCCCCTGCGGCGCCGAGGATCGGCCAGCTGGCGCTCGGCGGGGTGGCCCTGGTGGTGTCGGCGGGATGGTGGGTGGTGGCCGTGCAGACTTCACCCCCGCCCCCGACCGGCCCTACATCGGCGGGTCGCAGGACAACAGCGTGCTCAACCTGATCTTCGGCTGCAACGGCTTCGGCCGGCTGTCGGGGAACGAGAGCGGCAGCGTGGGGGGCGCCGGCGGGCCGGGTCGCGCTGGGGACCCACCGGGTTGTCCGCTTCTTCACCGACGACTTCGGCAGCCAGTTCGCGTGGCTGCTTCCCGCCGCACTCCTTCTGGCGGTGGCCTGCCTGTGGCTGTGGCGGCAACACCCCCGCACCGACCGGCGCCGCGCCGCGGTGAGCGTGGGCGGGTCGCTCGTCGTCACCGTGCTCGTCATCAGCCTGGCCCAGGGGATCATCCACCCCTACTACTCCGTCGCCGTGGCCCCGGCCATCGGGGCGCTCGTGTGGGCATGGGCGCTTCGATCGATA
>CAWIWK010000068.1:0-6580 GCA_963839605.1 uncultured Acidimicrobiales bacterium
AGGCGAAGGCCTCGCTCATGGCGTCCACGAAGGCGGGACTGACCGACGTGCCGCCGGTGGACACCAGGCGCAGGCTGGCGACCCCCTCGGGCGAACGTCGGGGATCCGGCCGTCTGCGAGAAGAACACCGTGGCGCGCCCATGAACGACACGCGCTCCTCCTCGATGCGGCGCAGCCCCTCGTCGGGGTCCCAGGCCGCCATGAGCACGGCGGGGATGCCGGCCGCGGAGGGATGAGCACGCCGTTCAAGAGGCCCGAGACGTGCGCCAAGGGGGCGGGCATGAGCACGGCGTCGCCGCTGCGCAGGCCGTGCACGACCACCATGAGCGCGGCCTTGTAGCCGAGGCCCCGGTGGGTGTGCAGGGCGGCCTTGGGCACGCCCGTCGACCCGGACGTGAAGAGCGCCACGGCGACGTCGGTGGGTCGCACCGCCACCGCGCCGGCCGCCACCGGCGGGGCCGGGCCCAGGGCGTCGAGCAGGTCTCCGAGCCCGTGCCCGGCGTCGAGGACGAGGGCGCCGGGGGCGTCGGCGGCGGGGGCACCGCCCACGGCCAGCACGAGCGCGGGGTGGACCTGGGCCAGTGCCGCGCCCACCTCGGCGGAGCCCATGCGGTGGTCACCGGCGCCGCCACGGCGCCGAGCCGCCAGCACGCCCGGTACAGGAGAAGGCAGCGGCGCCGTTGGGGAGCTGCCAGCCCACCACGTCGCCGCGCGCCGGATCCCGGCCGCGGCCAGGCCGCCGGCAACGGCCGCCACGCGCGTCCCCGAGGGCGGCCGCGTCGAGCCGGTCGGTGCCGTCCACGACCGAGCCCCGGGTCCGCCGGCGAACGCCGCGTCAGCGCGCCGCGGGTCCCAGGACCGCCCGGACGGCGGTCAACGCGACCCTCGGCCTGGGTCAACGTCGGTCGCAGGCGTCCCCGGGCGCGGCGGCGGGGGCGCACCTCGGCCATGCGGGCCAACCCACCGCCGGGCGGATTGCCGTAACCTGACGCCGTGGTCAGAGAACGGCCCGCGCCCGGACGCACATGGTGGGCCCTGCCAACGTGAACGAGCGCGTCGCCCTGGCGCCTCCGCCGGGTGAGGCGCCCCTGCCCGCCGCCAACGCCGCCGCCCTGCTGCGGCGCAACGGCACCGACCCCGTCTTCTCCCCGCCCCGCCCTGCGCTTCGGGGAACGACGTGGACCCACGCCGAGGTCTACGCCGAGGCCTCCCGGTGGGCGGCGCTGTTCCGGGCGCGCCTCGATCCGGGCCGCCCACCGCACGTGGCCGTGCTCCTCGACAACACCCCGACTACGTCTTCGCCCTGGCCGGGGCGGGCTCGCGGGCGCCGCGCTGGTCGGGCTCAACCACACCCGGCGCGACGAGCACCTCCTGGCCGACATCGTCCACACCGACGTGCAGTTCCTCGTGACCGAGCCCCGCCACCAGGAGCTGCTCGCCCCCGTGGCGTCCGCCCTCGACCTGTCCGGCGGCCTGCTCGTGTCCGAGCGCTTCCCCGACGCGGGCGACCCACCGCGCACGCTCGGCCAGTCGCTCGACGACGCACTGTCGTCCCTGGCACCCGGTGCCGGCGACCCCGGCCTCGAGCCCGACATCGAGTCGCTTTGGGTGCTGCTGTTCACGTCGGGGACCTCGGCCGCGCCCAAGGCGGTGCGCTGTACCCAGCGGCGCCTGCTCACGACAGGAAACCGCATGACCATGGTGCTCGGCGTGGAGCCCGACGACGTCGGCTACCTGGCCATGCCCCTGTTCCACTCCAACTCGCTCATGGTGGGCCTGGCCCCGGCACTCGTGGCCGGAGCCTCGGTCGGCCTCGCCCGGCGCTTCAGCGCGTCGCGCTTTCTCGACGACGTCCGGCGCTACGGCGCCACGTGGTTCAACTACACGGGCAAGCCCCTGGCCTATCTCCTCGCCACCCCGGAACGCCCCGACGACGCCGACAACCCGCTCCGGCTGGCGTACGGCAACGAGGGCTCCCCCCACGTGGTGGAGGCGGTGGCGGCGCGCTTCGGCGTGGCCGTGGTCGACGTCTTCGGCTCCACCGAGGGGGGCATCGCCCTCGACCGCTCCGGCGGCCCGCCCCGGGGATCGGTTGGCCGGCTGCGCCAGGGCATCAAGGTCGTCGACCCCGAAGGCACGGAGCTGCCCGCGCCGTCATCGACGCCGAGGGACGCCTCGTGAACCCCGAGGAGTGCGTGGGCGAGATCGTCAACACCGAGGGCATGGGGCCCTTCGAGGGGTACTACCGCAACGACGAGGCCATGGCCCGCACCACGCGCAACGGGTGGTACTGGAGCGGTGATCTCGGCTACGTGGACGCCGACGACTGGGTGTACTTCGCCGGGCGCACGTCGGACTGGCTGCGGGTGGACGGCGAGAACTTCCCGGCCACGCCCATCGAGGCCATCGTGGCCCGCCACCCCGACGTCATGATGGCGTCGGTCTACGGCGTCCCCGACGTGGACGCCGGCGACCAGGTCATGGCGGCCGTCGTGCTCCCCGCCGCCGACTTCGATCCCGACGCCTTCGCCGCCTGGATCAACGCCCAGAGCGACCTCAGCCCCAAGTGGCGACCCCGCTACATGCGGGTGTGCGAGACCCTGCCCACCACGCCCACCAACAAGGTCCTGGTGCGACGCTCGTGCACCAGAAGTTCCACTCCGACCGCGTGGGCGGCGACGTCGTCTACATCCGCGGCCGGGGCGAGGCCTCCTACCGGGTGTTCGAGCCGGCCGCAGGAGGCGAGGCTGCGCTCGGCCTTCGAGGAGAGCGGGCGCATCCGGGCCTGGGACCTGTAGACGACGGTGGACCTGTCGCTCGACGAGAACGAGCAGCGCTTCGCCGCCGAGGTCGCTCGTGGCTGGGGTCCAACGTGGAGCACCCCCCGACACCGACGACCTGGCCCGCCAGGTGGCGTGGGGGCGGACTGGCAGGCCAAGCTGGCCGGCGCCGGATGGGTGGGCATCGACTGGCCCGCCGAGTACGGCGGCCGGGGCGCCTCGCCGGTCGAGGTGGCCATCTTCAACGCCGAGTACGCCCGCAGCGGCGCCCCCCAGCTCGTCAACCGGGTGGGCATCAACCTGGCCGGGCCGACCCTGCTCGCCCACGGCAGCACCGACCAGTGCCGGCGCTGGCTTCCCGCCATCACCACCGCGGCGGACATCTGGTGCCAGCTCTTCAGCGAGCCAGGGGCGGGGTCGGACCTGTCGGGCCTCTCCACCCGGGCCGAGGCCGTCCCCGGCGGGTGGCGGGTCACGGGGCAGAAGGTGTGGACGTCGTACGCCCAGTTCGCCCGGTACGGGCTGTGCCTGGCCCGCAGCGCCGAGGGGACCACGGGCCCCCGCGGCCTGTCGCTGCTGGTGGTGGACATGCAGGCCCCCGGGGTGGAGATCCGACCCCTCGTGCAGATCACGGGAGACGCCGAGTTCAACGAGGTCTTCCTCGACGCGGTGGAGGTGCCCGACGACCACCTCGTCGGCCCCGAGGGCCAGGGGTGGCGGTGGCCTCCACCACGCTTGCCCACGAGCGGGGTACCAACTTCCCCTTCAAGGAGGAGGTCGTCCACGAGGGGTACCTGGCGCGGCTCTTCGCCCTGGCGGCGGCCACGGCTCGCTCGAGGACCCCGACGTGGCCGACGCGCTGGTCGACGCCTACGTGTCGCTGGTGGTGCTGCGCACCCACAACTGGCGGACGCTGTCCAAGCTGGCGCGCGGTGTGGCGCCCGGCCCCGAGTCGAGCTGGGTGCAAGCTCACGTCGTCGGACATGACCCAGCACCTGTCCGAGGCCGCCTGGCGGTGGAGGGACCGGACGCGCGCCGGGGTCGGCCCGTGGCAGCGGCAGTGGCTGTGGTCCAAGGCGGCCAGCATCGCCGGAGGGACCTCCGAGGTGCAGCGCAATGTCATCGGGGAGCGCATCCTCGGTCTCCCCCGCGAGCAGAGGAGATAGCGTGCCCGTCCACTACGAGCTCGGCGACGACCATGTGGTGTGGATCACCATCGACCGCCTGCACGCCATGAACAGCCTCGACATGGATCACTTCGCCCAGCTGCCGCGGGCGTGGGACCGTTTCGGCGAGGACGACGAGGCGTGGGTCGCCATCATCACCGGGGTGGGCAACGCCTTCTGCTCGGCGCCGATCTCAAGACCTACATCCCCGAGGTGACCAAGCTCCAGCGAGAGATCGCCTCGCGCCAGGTGGAGGAGATCGACGGCTACCGCATCGACGACGGTGTACGGGCCGTGCTCCGCGGCGTCAAGCTCTACAAGCCGATCGTGGCCGCCGTGAACGGCGCCTGCGTGGCGGGCGGCATGGAGATGCTCGGCGGGATGCGACATCCGGGTGGCCACGCCCGAGGCCTACTTCGGGGTCATGGAGCCCAAGCGGGGTCTGTTCGCCGGCGGGGGGACGACGGTGCGCCTGCCCCGGCAGATCGCGTTCCCGGCGGCGATGGAGTTCCTGTTGTGCGCCGACCGCATCCCGGCCGAGCAGGCGCTGCGCTTCGGGGTGTTGAACGCCGTGGTGCCCGCCGACGAGCTGCGTGACAAGGCCGTCGAGTACGCCCACCGCATCACCGCCAACGGCCCGCTGGCGGTGCGCAAGACCAAGGAGAGCGTCCTGCGCGGCCTGGCCGTGGACATGAAGGAGGCGTACCGCATCGAGTCGGCCCTCGCTACCGAGGTGTTCTCCAGCGAGGACGCCAAGGAGGGACCGGCCGCCTTCGCCGAGAAGCGCCCCCCGCGCTGGACCGGTCGCTGAGGCGTACGGCGCGCCGGGCGACGACGGGTACGCGACGCACAGGCGACGACGTGGAGCATCTCGACCTGCAGGAGGCGCTCGCGCGCCACGTCCGCCCCGGCGACACGGTGCAGGTCCTGTGCGGGCACAGCCGCTGGACAGCGGCGCGCGCTCGCCCGCCAGCACTGGGGCACCGACGCCGGGTTCACCCTCGTCATGCTCAGCCTGAGCTCGCTCGGGGCGCTGTTCTTCCGGGGCGGCATGGTGCGCAAGGTGGTGACGACGTACTGGGCGGCACCTTCCCCACCTACACCCCCAACCCCGTCTTCCAGGAGGCGTACGCCTCGGGGGCGGTCGAGGTCGAGCACTGGTCGATCCTGACTTCACCCAGCGGCTCGAGGCCGCCGCTCGGGGCCTGCCGGCCGTGGTCACGGGCTCGCTGCAGCGGGTCGTCCATGGCCGACAACGACGCCTTCGCCGTGGCCGACACGCCGTTCGGTCCGGTGGGCATGGTGGCGCCCCTCGTGCCCGACGTGCACGCTCGTGCACGGGGCGGTGGCCGACCACGAAGGGAACGTGGCGCTGTCGGAGCCCCTGCTCGAAGGGGTGTGGGGGGCGTGGGCGGCGCGAACGCGGGTGGTGGCCACGGTGGAGCGGGTGGTGGATCGCCTCGAGGGCCTGGGTCACCGGGTCGGATCCCCGCCCACCGTGTCCTGGCCGTGGTGGAGGCCCCCTTCGGGGCCCATCCCGGCGGCCTCTCCGCCCCGGCCTCCCGGTGAGCTCGTACGGCGAGGACATCGCCTTCTGGGGCGAGGCCCGGCCACGCGCCGTGACTTCGACGCCTGGGCCCGACACTGGGTGCTCGACGCCACCACCCACGGGGAGTACCTCGAGCGGGTGGGCAGCGAGCGCCTGACCTGGCTGGCGGGGCGGACCGACCCCGAGTCCTGGCGTCAGGACGCCGACGCCCACCCCGTCGACGCCGACCTGCCCCCGCCCCTGGGAGGCAGGCTGCCTGTCTTCGGGGCCCGCGAGGTGGAGGCGGTGGCGGCTCGCTCGGGGCCCACGCCGTGCTGGCCGGTGCCGGCGTGGCCAACCTGGCCGCCTGGGTGGCGGTGGACCGGGCCCGGGCCGGGGGTCGTCGCTCCGGCTCACGGCCGAGCTGGGACTGTGGGGCTATCGCCCACGCCGGCCGACCCCTACATCTTCAACCACCGGGTCTTCCCCGGCACCTCGCTGCTGGCCGACGCCTCCACCGTGCTCGGCATGGTGGTGGGCGGGCCCGGCACCGTCACCGTCGCCTGCCTGGGTGCGGCTCAGGTCGACCGGACGCAACCTCAAGTCCACCTCATCCCCGGAGGCCCGTTCCTCGTCGGGTCCGGGGGCGCCAACGACGTGGCCAGCCGCGCCGCCGGGTGCGTGGTGGTGTCGCTGGCTCGACCCCAACGTCTGCGTGGAGCGCGTCGGCTTCGTCACGAGCCCGGCGAGCGCGTATGCAGCGTGGTCACCGACCTGGGCGTCCTGCGCCGGCTCGACGGGGTGCTCCGGGTGGCCGCCGTGCCCGCCGGCGACGCACCCCTGCCCGACCGGGTGCGGGCCCTGGTCGGGGGCGTGCGGCTTGGGACGTGGAAGTGGCCGCCTCGGTGGAGGAGCTGGCGCCGTTGGCCCCGCCGAGGTGCTCGCCCTGCGGCGCTACGACCCCGAGCGGCTCTTCCTCGCCTGATCGCGACTTTCCCGCCCCCCGATCCCCGGCTCCCCGGCTCCGCGAACGCCTGCCCTCGCGTATAACCCCATTGGGGGGTATACGGACGGGCACGGCACTTCCTTTCCGATGGTGCCCTCGA
>CAWIWK010000069.1:0-16475 GCA_963839605.1 uncultured Acidimicrobiales bacterium
CGGTGGGGTCACCGTGGTACCCGTCCACGATCCCGAACCGGCTCCGGCGGCCGCTGGCGCCGCCGCTGGTGACCACGCGGGCACGGCCACGGCGGCCAGGACACTGAGCGCGCTCAGCAGGGCGCCTACCAACCGAGTGCCACGTGCACGCCGGGTCGCGTGCCGTGTGCCCCGGTCCTTGCCGTGGCGCGCTGGACCGGCGGCATGGAGCCAACGGGCGCACCCCACCAGCCCGGCGTCGTCCCCCAGGGCGCCGGGCACGATGGCCAGGTCGTCGGGGTGGTGCTCGGGGCGGCTCAGGACGAGATCCCGGACCAGGTTGAAGAAGGTCTCGCTGCGCCCGATCCCACCGCCGATGACGACGATGAAGGGGTAGAACATCATCACGACGTTGGTCACCCCGACGGAGGCGGCGGCGGCCCCGTCCCAGATGGCCCGGCCGCGGCTCGCCGCCACGGCAGCCGCTTCGATCTGGCGGGCGTCGAGGTCGCCCAAGCCTCCGAGCCGTGCCTGGGCGGCCAGGCCGCTGCCCGAACCGAGCTCCTGACCGTGCAGGGTCGGCCGGCCCGCCAGGCCTCGGCGTCGATGACCGTGCGGCCGATCTCGGCGAACCAGGCGTCGGCCGCGCACCAGGTGGCCGCGTTGCACCACGCCCGCGCCGACGCCCGTCGAGATGGTCACGTAGGCCACGTCCGCCGCTGCGAGCGCCGGCTCCGAGCAACGCTTCGCCCACGGCGGCCAGATCGGCGTCGTTGGCCACGAAGACAGGCAGGTCAAGGGCGGCGGCGAGCACGTCGGCCGAGAGCAGGTCGGGCCACTGGGCCGGGAGGTGGGGCGCCCAGAGGAGTCGCCCACGTTCGTAGTCGATCGAGCCGGGCAACCCCACGACGGCGTGGGTGGCTGTCCCGTGTGTGCTCACGGCGCCCATCGTGCGCACCAGGTCGACGAGGGTCTCGGGGACCTCGGCGTGACGCCGGCGTGGGTGCGACACGCCGTTCGAGGATGGTGCCGTCCTCGTCCACCAGGGCCGCACGCATCTGCGTCCCGCCGACGTCGGCTGCCAGGACCGGGGCGCTCACCAGCTCGTCACGGCGTAGGCGCCCGGTGCGCGCTCGAGGTGCTGGCGCAGCTCGCCCTCGGTCAGCAACCCGGTCTGCGAGCCGACCTCCTGCACGACGTTCATGGCGTTGACCGGCCCCCACAGCAGTGCCTCGTGGATCGGGAGGCCCTTGGCGAGCGCGGCCACCAGCGCCGAGGTGAAGGCGTCACCGGCCCCCGTGCGCTCCCGGGGGTGACGGGTCGGGGAAGGCGGGCACGCGGTAGCGCAGCGTTCCGTCCGAGGCGTTGGCGCCGCCGGGTCCGTCGGTGACGACCACCGTCGTGGGCCCGAGCCGGTGCAGGCAGTCGATGAGGTCGTCCATGCGGGCGTGGTCGCCACCGCCGATCTCGGCTGCCTCCTCCCGGTTGCAACCAAGAGGTCGGTGCGCCGGTACGCGGCGGCCAGGGCCTTGGCGCCGAGCTTGATCTGGAAGGTGCCCGGCTGGAAGACGAAGCGGACTGAGGGCTCGGAGTTGAGCCAGTCGACGATCTCCTCGTAGTACTCCGGTGCGTCACATCCCACCGGCAGCTGAGGTAGAACCGAGGCCGAGCATCTCCTGTAGGACGAGATCGGGCCAGGAGTAGTCGCAGAGCTCCCGTGGCGCACCAGGATCGTCCGGTCCTCGCCGTACCACAAGACGAAGTTGCGGTTGGAGGGCCGCCCGGGATCGAGCTTGACGAGGTGCGTGTCGACCCCTTCGTGTTGCAGGGCGAATGCCGATGTGGTGCCGAGGCGGTCGTCGCCGGCATGGGACAGCGAGGCGGACGACACACCGAGCCGGGCGGGAACCCGACCGCAGCGTTGGCGGCGTTGCCCCCGGCGTCGACCGTCAGCAGCGGTAGTCGAAGGGAACTTTGCCGCCGAAAGGGAGATCAAGCCAGCTGTCCTCGCCGTCTCGGCTGGTGTGGATGCGCGGTCGGACAAGCGGATGAAGACATCGGTCGCCGCGTCGCCCACGCAGAGCACGTCGCAGTTGGCCATCGGTACAGGTCGTCCCGGTCGGATGTCCCCAAAATGTAGGCGGCTACCCGTACCGCCCGGCGATGCGCGCCCGGGCCGAAATCAGTTGGATGCCGCCTCGGGATCGTAACCGGCCTGGCCGGGAAGAGCTGGCGCAGGTAGGCCAGCTGATCGGCGTCGACGTCCTTGTGGCGCTGGGTGTCGAAGGTCCTCGACGTGCTCACCGATCGTCACGATGACCTTGCTCTTGTGTGTCTCGTGGACGTCGGCGATCGCGTCGAGCAGTGGACAGCACCGCATGCCCCATTCGAGGTTCCCGCTCGGTGGCGGAGATCAGGGCCAAGGTGTCCTTTTGGTGGCTGTTGAGGTGCTCGGTGATCTCACGGCGACTCCCTTCGACGTCGCGCCGGCGTACGGACCCGGCAGCTGCCGCATCCGAGCGACCGACACGGAGCTTGCCGATCCGAACCCGTCACAGAAGGGGACAAAGGCCCGATCGGCGGCGGCGCCCTTGGGCGGGGTCAGTCGAAGCCCCGGCGCAGGCCGAGGGCGCGGGCGGCGTCGGTGAGCTCCTGGCGGGCCCGTGGGTCGGCCACGTGCTCGATGAGCAGCTGGGCCTGTGTGTCCTGGGAGTGGCCAAAGATCTCGGCGCACCCGTGCTCGCTCACCATGGCCGAGTGCTGGAACGAGCGTGACCGGGTTGCGCAGCACCGGGAACGACGGTCGAGGTGTCGGTCTTGTCGTGCCAGGCGTAGGGCGCCACGGCGTGTCCCCCGGGCGGAGTGGAGCGGCCCCGAGACGAAGTCGGGCTGGCCACCGAAGCCCGAATGGAGTCGCCGGCGACGAAACTGGCGTTGGCCTGGGCGAACAGGTCGACCTGCATGGCGGCGTTGACCGAAAGCATGGCGGGGTGGCCGGCGACCGGGCCGGGTCGTTCACCGTCTCGGTGCGCCGCGTGACGCAAACGTTCGTTGCCGTCGGACCCACCGGTACAGCTCGGGCGAGCCGATCGGAACGAGGTCACGATTGGTGTTGTCGGGTCGAGGACTCCGGCCCGGTCGGTTCATCACGCCGTCGCTGATCATCTCGGACCAGACCCGCATGGCACGCCGTGACGACATCATGCCGGGCCGCCACGTCGGGGATCAAGCCGATGCCGAGCTGCAAAGTGGCGCCGTCGGGCGAAAAGGAGGCCACCCGCTCGCCGATGGCCTCGGCCGCGGCTCGTTGGACCACGCTGGGCGTGGGTGGGATGCTCGTCCACCTCGAGCACGCCGTCGAGGTCGTCGAGCGGGATCTCGGCATCGCCGAATGTGTAGGGCATCTGCGGGTTGACCTGGGCCAGGACCAGGCCGGCCCCGGCGGCGTGCTTGCTCGATCGCCGCCGGCATGATGTTGACTTCAATCCCGAGCGAAACCTTCCCGTGGCGCGGCGTCGACGTGTGGAGCAGCACGGCGTCGGGAGGGCGGACCGTGTCGAAGAGACGGGGTACCAGTGACAGGCGCATGGGCAGGTAGTCGAGCTGCGGGTTGTGCCGCATGCCCGGGCCGACGAACGGTGTCTCGCAGATGAAGGTGGGGTGCTGCGAGAAGTCGTACTGGGAGTTGAGTGGAACACCCGGCACGGGTCCATAGCCTCGGCGAGTGCCCGGACCAGCGCCGTCGGTGTGGCGGCATTCCCGACAGGAGCCAGGCGGGCTGGCTGCTCGGGCACGCAAACGTGTCACCACCTGCTCGAAGGTGAGCGTGCGCATCGGGCAAAAGTGTCGCAGGGTCAGCCGGCTCCAAACAGGGACATTGGACCCTATCTACCTGGGGTATGTGCGCCGAGGATGGGAGTGGTGGAACAGGAGCAGCGCGATCCGTTGGTTTGACGAGATCGGGCTGCCGACGCTGCCTTCGGTCGGGGGCAAAGGCGCCAACCTCGGGGAGCTGACGGCAGGCGGGTTGCCCGTCCCGCCGGGGTTCGTGATCACCGGTGAGGCCTATCTCGACGCCATCGGAGCGCGCCGGCGTCCGTGAACGCCTGGCGGCGTTTTGGCCGAACGGCCCGTGACGCCGATCCCCGAACAGCTCGACACGCTGGCGGCCGAGGCCCAGGACATCAGTGGTGGGCTCGGTGGCCGTGCCCGCGAGCCTGGCCGCGCGGTCATCGGCGCCTACGCCGCCTGGGGAGCGGGTACCGCGTGGCCGTGCGCTCATCGGGGATCGGCGAGGAGCGCCGAGGGTACCTCGTTCGCCGGCATGAACGAGACCTTCACCAACGTGGCGGGGGACGAGGCGCTACTGCGGCGCGTCGTGGACTGCTGGGCCTCGCTGTGGGGCGCCCGCTCCATCTTCTACCGCGGTGACCGGGACCTGACCGAGGAGCCGTCCATCGCGGTCGTGGTCCAGGAGATGGTGCCCTCCGAGCGTTCCGGCGTCATGTTCACCGTAGACCCCTCTACTGGCGAGACCGGGCACCTCGTCATCGAGGCCGCCTTCGGCCAAGGCGAGGTGGTCGTCAGCGGGCAGGTCGAGCCGGACACCTACGTGGTCGACAAGGCTGGCAGGACGCCCGCGACTCGTGCACGTCCGGGTGGGGACTCAGAACTTCAAGATCGTGCGCGGTCCCGACGGTGAGGACCTGCGCACGGAGATGAGCCCGTCGGAGGGCAGTCGTCCGCGTGCTGTCCGACGACGAGGTCCTCGACGTGGCCCGGCTCGGGCTGGCCACCGAGGCGCACTACGGCGCACCCCAGGACATCGAGTGGGCCATGGCGCAAGGGCGGATCTATCTGGTCCAGTCCCGTCCGGTGACGGCGGTGGGCGCCTCCGAAGCGTCTGGTGCCACGCCGTCGGGTCCCGAGGGCGGTGCCGTGCTGGTGCGCGGGCCTGGCCGCCTCGGCGGGACGGGCCTCGGGTGTGGTGCGCGTGCTGCGCACGCCCGACGAGGGCGAGCGCCTGCTGGCTGGTGAGGTTCTGGTGGCCCCCATGACGAGCCCGGACTGGGTGCCGACCATGCGCCGGGCCGCCGCCATCGTGACCGACGGGGGCGGCATGACGTGTCACGCCGCCATCGTGTCGCGCGAGCTGGGCGTCCCGGCCGTCGTCGGCGCCCGCACCGCCACCACCGTGTTGCGCGATGGCGAGCTGGTGACCGTCGATGGTGCGCAAGGGACGGTGGTCGAGGGCGCCGCCGCGCCCGTGGCGGCCACGGCGGCGGCGACCGCCCCGGCGGGGTCAGCCGCCGGGGCTGGGCCCGGAGCGCTGGCCACGCGGATCTACGTCAACCTCGCCTTTGCCGAGCACGCCGAGGAGGTGGCCGCCCTGCCCGTCGACGGGGTGGGGCTGCTGCGGGCCGAGTTCATGGTGACCGACGCCTTGGGAGGCGTCCATCCGCGGGCGTTGCTCGAGCGAGGGGAACAGGGGACCTTCGTCGATCGCATGGCCGAGTCGTTGTTGCGCATCACCCGGGCCTTCGCGCCCCGACCGGTGGTCTACCGCAGCATCGACTTTCGCTCCAACGAGTTCTCCAACCTCACCGGCGGCGCGGAGTTCGAGCCGCACGAGGAGAACCCCATGATCGGCTACCGCGGTTGTTACCGCTATGTGCGTGAGCCCGACCTGTTCCGCCTCGAGCTCGACGTGCTGGCCAAGGTCCTCGAGCAGACGCCCAACATGGTGCTCATGATCCCCTTCGTGCGCACGGCCTGGGAGCTCGAGGCCTGCCTCGAGGTGGTCGACGCCAGCCCGGTGGCCGGATCGTTGCCCGTATGGGTCATGGCCGAGGTTCCCTCGGTCGCCTACTGGGTCCCGACCTACGCCCAGATGGGCATTGCCGGCGTGTCGATCGGCAGCAACGACCTGACCCAGCTCGTGTTGGGCGTCGACCGGGACTCGCAGATCTGCGCCGATGTCTTCGACGAGGCCGATCCGGCCGTCCTCGACACCATCGGACGCATCATCGGTGGCTCCCAGGCGTCGGGCATCACGTCGTCGTTGTGCGGACAGGCGCCGTCGAACCGGCCCGCCTTCGCCGAGCACCTGGTTCGGCTCGGCATCACCTCCATCTCGGTGAACCCCGACGCGGTGGCCGCCGTGCGCGCCACGGTGGCCGCGGCCGAGTGGCGCATGCTGCTCGAGGCGGCCGTGCCCGACCGCCCGGTCGGTCTCGGCCGGGGTGGCGGCCCGCCATCCCTTCGGCGGCCCGACGATGGGGCAGGGGCCACGGCCCGGTGCCCGGCCCGGCCCCGGCCTAGATCTGCTCGGGCACCATCTCGATGGCCCCGCAGGGGCACTCCTCGACGCAGAGCCCGCACCCCTTGCAGTAGTCGTAGTCGAAGCGGTAGCCGTGGGCCTCGTCGACCTTCATCACGGCGTTGTCGGGGCACACGCCGAAACAGTTGTCGCACTGGAAGCAGTTGCCGCACGACATGCAGCGGCGAGCCTCGAAGAGGGCGGTGGACTCGTCGAGGCCGCCCACGACTTCGTCGAAGGTCGAGGCGCGCCGCGCCGCGTCGAGGCGCGGGCGCACGGCATGTGGCGCATCGGCGTAGTACCAGGTGTTGAGGTGTTCGGGCCCGGCCAGGCGGTGGCGCTCGGCCGTGCCGCGGCGGCGGTGGTCCACGAAGGCGTCGATGGCCCGGGCCGCCGCGCTTGCCGTGCCCCACCGCATCGGTCAGCGTCCGGCCCGCCCGCCACCACGTCGCCGCCGGCAAAGACGCCGGGGCGCGCCGTCATCGTGTCGGGACCGACGGCGACGAGCTCCCCGTCGATCTCGATCTCGGGCATGGTGCCCAGCAGGGTCAGATCGGCGCTCTGGCCGAGCGCCAGGACGACCGAGTCCGCCGGCAGTTGTTCGACCTCTCCGGTGGGTTGGGGGAAGCCCGTTGCGTCGAGCTCCATGCGTTCGACCGTCAGGCCGCCGTCCCCGGCGCCGGTGATGGTCGAGAGCCACTTGAGCTGCACGCCCTCCTCGAGCGCGTCACGCACCTCCTCGGCGTTGGCCGGCATCCGCTCTCGGGTGCGCCGGTAGACGACCACGGCGTCGGTGGCGCCGAGGCGACGCGCCGTGCGGGCGGCGTCCATGGCCGTGTCGCCGCCCCCGTAGACCACCACACGGCGACCGAGCACCGGCGGGGCGCCGTCCTCGGTCCCATGCAGCAGGGAGACGGCGTCGAGGATGCGGGCCGAGTCACCGGCGGGGATGTCGGCGTGCTTGCCCCGTTGGGCGCCCACAGCCAGGAAGGCAGCGTCGAATCCCCCGTCGGCCATGGTCGCGGCCAGGTCGTCGACCCGGTGGTCGCACACGATCTCGACGCCGAGGGACCTGATGCGCTCGATCTCCGCCGCCACCACGTCCCGGGGCAGCCGGTAGGAGGGGATCCCGTAGCGCATCATGCCGCCGGGGAGTGCTGAGGCCTCGAAGAGGACCACCGCGTGCCCGAGCCGGCGCAGGTGGTAGGCGGCCGAGAGGCCACCGGGCCCGGACCCGACCACGAGGACCCGGCGCCCGGTGGCCGGCCCGGGCGGATCGGGCTCCCACCCCTGGGCCAGGGCGCGGTCACCGAGGAAGCGCTCGATGGCGTTGATGCCCACCGCCTCGTCGACGACGGCCCGGTTGCACGCCGTCTGGCACGGGTGGAAGCAGGCGCGGCCCATCACAGCGGGCAACGGGTTGTCGCGCATGATCTGGCGCCAGGCGGCCTCGTAAGAGCCGTCCTCGGCGCAGTAGAGCCACTGTTGGATGTTCTCCCCGGCCGGGCAGGCGTCGTTACACGGAGGCAGCCGGTCCACGTACACCGGCCGTTCGGTCCGCCAGCTACCGGTCTTGTTGGCCAGGGAGGACCCGACCTCGAGGGTGATGGCGAAGGGCTTCTCGGTCACGACTCCACCAAGTCGGTCGGGGCGTCTCGGCGCGCCGGGCCTCCCTCGGACGCCCTCAACCCGTAGCGGGTGATGGTGCGGTCGGCCATGGCCTGGAGCGCGTCGATGACCTCGGGCCGGGCCGGGTTCCCCTCGGCGTCGAAGAGGTGGCGGAACCGGCTCTGGAGGCGCAGGTAGTCGATCACCCGAGCCGACCGGCGGATCGGTGTGGTGCGCACGATCTCACCGTGCTCGGCCTCGAAGAGCGGGAACAGCCCGGTCTGGGTGGCCAGCCTGGCCACCCGCACGGTGTCCTGGGACGCCGATCCCCACCCGAGCGGGCAGGGCACCAGGATGTGCACGTAGCGCGCCCCGTGCATGCCCATGGCCCTGGTCACCTTGTTCTCGAGGTCGTGGAGGTCGGCCACGGTGGCCGTGGCCACGTAGGGGATCCGATGGGCCACCGCCAGCTCGGGGAGGTTCTTCCCCTGTCCGAACTCGTTGCCGGGGTGGTCACCCACCGCCTCGGTAGTGGCCGTGCGCGCCGCGGGTGGGGTGGCGCCGGAGCGCTGCACCCCGGTGTTCATGTAGCCCTCGTTGTCGTAGCAGATGAAGAGCACATCGTCGTTGCGCTCGAACATCCCCGAAAGGCACCCGAACCCGATGTCGACCGTGCCACCGTCTCCGGCCTGGGCCACCACGCGCACGTCGCGCTTGCCCTTGACCCGCAGCGCGGCCGCCACGCCCGTGGCCACTGCGGGGGCGTTGCCGAAGAGCGAATGGAACCAAGCCACCTGCCACGAGGTCTCCGGGTACGGCGTCGAGAACACCTCGAGGCACCCGGTGGCGTTGACGGCCACCATGCGGCCGTCGGTGGCTCGCATGGCCGCGTCGAGCGCGTACCGGGCGCCGAGCGCCTCGCCGCAGCCCTGGCAGGCGCGGTGTCCCGAGGTCAGCGAATTGGCCCGGGACGCGTCGGACTGGACGGTGCGGTCGTCGCGGCGGACCAATCGGTTGCCCACGGCAAAGCTGCCCACCTGGTAGAAGCGCACCGGCGTCACGGCGTCCCCATCGTCACCCGATTCCAGATGCCACGGTGCCGACGTCGCGCAGCACGTTCTCGGCCGTCGGCCCCGAACGTCGCTGGTGCGCCATGCGCGCCAGCTCGCGCTCGACCAGCTCGGTCTTGAGGTCGAGGAAGGTGAGCCGCTCCGCCTGCCCGCGCCACGCCGCCTCGAAGACGGCCTCCAGCGAGGTCTTGGTGATGGGCCGGCCACCCAACCCGGCCACGACGGTGGACACCGAGACGGGCAGGCCGCTCAGCGCCATGGCGACGTCGGTCGAGAGCACGCCGCCGAAGCCCACGCTCAAGGCCTTCTCGACCACGACCACCCTCGATGCGCCGGCCAACGCCCGCCGCACGGCGTCGCCCGGGAAGGGGCGAAAGGAAGTGACACCGAGGGCACCGATGCGGTGCCCGGCCTCGCGCTGGGCGTCGATGACGTCCTTGATGGTCCCGAGGACCGAACCCATGGCCACCACGACCACCTCAGCGTCGGCGCTGCGGTACGGATGGACCAAGCCGCCCGAGGCACGGCCGAAGGCCTCGGCGAACTCCTCGCCGAGCTCGCCGATGCGGTCGAGCGCGGCCAGCTGGCGGGCGTAGGCCAGGTAGCGCACCTCCTCGAAGGCCTCGGGGCCCACCATGGCGCCGATCGAGTACGGGTCGTCTGGATCGAGTACCTGCCGCGGCTCGTAGGGGGGCAAGAAGGTGTCGACGGCGTCTTGGGCGGGAAGGTCGACCTGCTCGGTGGCGTGCGTCAGGATGAAGCCGTCCATGCAGACCATGACGGGGACCGAGAGTTCCTCGGCCAGCCGGAAGGCCTGGATGTGGAGGTCGGCCGCTTCTTGGATGGTCTCGGCGAACAGCTGCACCCATCCGGCGTCACGGGCGGCCATGGCGTCGCTGTGGTCGTTCCAGATGTTGATGGGTGCACCGACGGCCCGGTTGGCCAGGGTCATGACGATGGGCAACCCGAGGCCGCCGGCGTTGTAGACCGCTTCCATCATGAACAGGAGGCCCTGGCTGGCCGTGGCCGTGAACGCCCGCGCTCCGGCAGCTGATGCGCCGATGGCCACCGACATGGCGGCGAACTCGGACTCGACGTTGATGAACTCGCAGGGCGTGAGCGCGCCGGACTTCACCAGCTCGCCCAGAGCCTCGATGATGTGGGTCTGCGGCGAGATCGGGTAGGCGCACACCACTTCGGGGCGGCACTTCGCCACCGTCTCGGCGACGGCACGCGAGCCTTCAATCTGTCGGAGCACCGAGCACCGCCCTGCCGTCGGCCGTCAAGGCCAACCGCGCCTGTTGGAAGACCTCTGCCGCCGCGGCGACGTTGCGTTCGGCGACCGTCCCGTCCCGGCTGAACCGCTCCCGGATGGCCGCGCTGAGCGACCCCAAGGTGACCTGTCCGGTCAGTGCGGCGAAGCCACCCAGGAGCGCCGCGTTGGGCAGTGGCCGGCCGAGCTGGCGCCGCGCTGCGTCGGTGGCCGCCACCGTGAGCAGTCGCTCGGGGGCGAAGCGCCCCACCAGGGAGCCCAGGCCCAGTGTGTCGAGCGGGCGCGACGAGTTGATGAGCACGTAGCCCTCGGGAGCCAGACCCGAGAAGAGGTCGACCTGGTGGACCAGCGTGGGGTCGATGACCACGACACAGTCGGGTGTCACCACCGGCTCGCGTGTGCGGATGGCGTGCTCGGCCAGCCGGCAGTAGGCCACCACGGGCGCACCGGTCCGTTCCGAGCCGAAGCTGGGGAACGACTGCGCCCGATGCCCATCGGTGAAGGCAGCCAGTGCCAGCAGGTCGGCCGCGGTGACGGCGCCCTGCCCTCCCCGTCCATGGAAGCGCACCTCGAACACTGGTCCCAGGGTGCTCGTCTCCCCGCCCGCGCAATAGTGCCAAAGGTCCCCGGCGCTGTGCCGTCGCGTGGGCGTAGGTTGGATCGCGGTGCGCGTGGGAGACGATGCAGTCCTGGCAGTTGAGGGTCTGGACCGGCTCCTGGCGCTCCTCGCTGAGGAGGGCTACCGGGTCGTGGGCCCCGTGGTGCGCGAGGGCGCGGTGGTGCTCGGCGACCTGTCGTCGCTGGCCGACCTGCCCATTGGGTGGCACGACGAGCAGGCCCCGGGGCACTACCGACTGGTGCACAGCGGTGACGACGAGCTGTTCGGCTGGGCAGTGGGACCGACGTCGCCGAAGTCCGAGTTCTTCGTGCCCAGCGAGACGCTGTGGCGGGCGCAAGCGCAAGACGGTGCGGTGCGTTTCTCGGTACCACCGGCGGGGGACCAGCCGGTGGCCGTGGTGGGGGCCCGGCCCTGCGAGCTCGCTGCGCTCGGAGTGCTCGATCGCGTGCTTTTGGGCGGGGCGGTGCCCGACGACCGCTACTCCTCTCGGCGGGCCGGGGCGTTCGTGCTCGCCGTCGAGTGCGGGTCGCCGTCATCGAGCTGCTTTTGCGCCTCGATGGGCACCGGACCCGGTGTCGGAGCGCCATCCGGTGCCGAGGCCAGCACCGGGCCGGGCTTCGACGCCGCGCTCGAGCGAGCTAGCCGGGCCACACCGCTTCTACGCCGTAGCCGGCAGCGAAGAGGGTGCGGCGCTGCTCGAGCGTGCCGGAGCGGTGCCGGCGACCGACCAGGACCGTGCGGCGCGACGAGCGGTGCTCGAAGGCGCCCAGCGAAACATGGGACGTGCCCTCGAGACCGAGGGCTTGGCTGCCATGCTGGCCCGGAACCTCGAGCACCCCCGATGGGACGAGGTGGCCGAACGTTGCCTGTCGTGCGGCAATTGCACCCTCGTGTGCCCGACCTGTTTCTGCGCCGACATCAAGGACGTCAGTGATCTCGAGGGCACGGTGGAGCGCCGGCGCTCGTGGGCGTCGTGCTTCGACGTCGAACACTCGTTCCTCCATGGCGGCGCCGTGCGGCCCACCACGTCGTCGCGCTACCGGCAGTGGCTGACCCACAAGCTCTCCACGTGGTGGGACCAGTTCGACACGTCGGGATGTGTCGGCTGTGGTCGTTGCATCACGTGGTGCCCGGTGGGCATCGACATCACCGAGGAGGCGTCAGCCATCAGGGACAGCGACGGCGCCCGCCGCAGTGGGGAGGTGTGATGAGCGAGCACACGCCTCGTCTCGAACACGACTTCTTGTCCGGTTTCCCCGACGAGGTGCTCGAGCTGGTGGGCCGGGCGGGAGAGCCGGTGACCTTCGCCGCCGGGACCTTGATGTTCCGCGAGGGAAGCCCGGCCGACGTGGCGTATCTGGTCAGCCGGGGCCAGGTGAGCATCGAGGTCCATTCGCCCAACCGCGGTCCCGTGACGGTGGACACCATCCCGGCCGGTCACATGGTCGGGTTGTCGTGGGCGGCTCCGCCGTACCGGTACCAGTTCGACGCCCGGGCCGAGAGCGACGTCGAGGCGGTGGCGCTCGACGCCGTCAGTCTGCGCGCCGCATTGGCCGAGAATCCCGCGGCTGCCACCGTGTTCTCGGATCGACTGGCCAGCGTGCTCCTGGCCCGGCTCCAGGCGGCCCGCCTCCGCCTCCTCGACGTCTACGGACCCCGCAGTGTGTGACGCCGGAAGCCTCGTCCCGGCCCCCTACGTGGTGGTGGCCCGACGCCAGGAGGCCCACGACGTGGTGACCCTGTTGCTCGAGCCGGCCGAGGGGGAGCGCCCGTCGTTCCGGCACGGGCAGTTCAACATGGTGACCGCGTTCGGTCAGGGTGAGGTGGCGGTGTCCATGTCGAGCGCGCCGGCGGCGCCAGGACCGCTCGAGCACTGCGTGCGGCGCGTCGGTGCGGTGACGGCCGCCCTGTGCGACACCCCGGTGGGGGCGGTCGTGGGCATCCGCGGTCCGTTCGGGACGGCGTGGGGCATCGAAGAATTGGAGGACGGCGCCGACGTCGTCGTGATGGCGGGTGGCATCGGGTTGGCGCCGTTGCGCGGGGCCATGATCGATCTCGTCGCTCGCCAGCAGGCGGGGCGCGGCGGCGTGTACTTGCTGGCCGGCGCCCGTTCACCCGACCAGATCCTCTACCCAGAAGAGCTCGAGGCTTGGGCGCGTGCCGGCGCCCATGTGGCCGTCTCGGTCGACGTGGGTGCGGCGGGGTGGGTGGGCACGGTTGGTGTGGTGACCGACCTCTTGCCGGCGGCGCCCTTCGACGCCGCCGGAGCGCTGGCCTTGCTGTGCGGCCCGGAGATCATGATGCGCTTCGCCGCTCGGGCCCTGGTCGACCGTGGTGTCGACCCCGGGCGGATCCGGGTGTCCTTGGAGCGAAACATGCAGTGCGGGGTGGGCCTGTGCGGACACTGCCAGCTCGGTCCGCTCCTGGTGTGCCGTGACGGACCGGTGGTGCGCTACGGCGGGCTGGCGGACGAGCTGTTCATGGAGCGCAACCGGTGAGCGGGCTGCCACCGCCCAGCCTGGCCGTGTGGAAGTTCGCCTCGTGCGACGGCTGTCAGCTGAGCCTGCTCGACTGCGAGGACGAGCTGCTCGCTCTGGCCGGTGCCGTACGCATCGTTCACTTCACCGAGATGAGCCGGGCCAGCGCGGACGGCCCTTACGACGTGTCGCTCGTTGAGGGTTCGGTCACCACCGAGGAGGATGCCGAGCGCATCCGTGCCATCCGTGCCGCCTCGGGCCGGTTGATCACGATCGGGGCGTGTGCCACGTCGGGCGGCGTGCAGGCCCTGCGCAACATGGCTGGCGATGGTGAGTACGCCCGGGTGGTGTACGCCCATCCCGAGTACGTGTCGTCGTTGGCCACCTCGACCCCCATCTCGGCCCACGTGGCCGTCGACTACGAGCTGCACGGTTGCCCCATCGACCGCCACCAGCTCTTGGAGGTCATCACGGCCGTGCTGGCCGGCCGCCGCCCGGTGGTCGCCGACCACACCGTGTGCCAGCAGTGCAAGGGCAGGGGCACGGTCTGTGTCCTGGTGGCGCACGGCACCGCCTGCCTGGGGCCGGTGACGCGTGCCGGCTGCGGCGCGCTCGTGCCCCGCAGTCGGGCGCGGCTGCTACGGCTGCTTCGGCCCCGTGGGCGGGGCCAACACCGAGTCCTCGGCCGCCGAGCTCCTGGCCCAGGGCCTGGCGTCTGGCGATGCGTCGCGGCTCTTCTCGACCTTCTACTCGGGTGACGAGGTGTTCGGCCGCCAGGCCGTCACCCTGCGCCGACGGGCCGAGGCGGAGCGGGAGTCGTCGTGAGCACGCCCGAGGGTGGGAGCACCGGGCGGCGTGACGGGACGCGGATTGTCTCGGTCCAAGGGCTCGGCGCGTGTCGAGGGGGAGGGTTCGTTCCGCGTCGAGGTCCGCGACGGGACGGTCGAGGAGGTGGCCCTGCAGATCTACGAGCCGCCCCGTTTCTTCGAGGCCTTCCTGCGGGGCCGGAGCGCCCTCGAGGCGCCCGACCTGACGGCGCGGATCTGCGGACTGCCCGGTGGCCTACCAGATCAGCGCCTGCGCGGCCGTGGAGGACGCGCTGGGCGTGGCGGTGGGCCCACAGATCACGGACTTGCGGCGGTTGCTCTACTGCGGGGAGTGGCTGCAGAGCCACGCGCTGCACATCCACATGCTCCACGCCCCGGACTTCTTGGGCTGTCAGGACGCAGTGGAGCTGGCCCGTGCCGAGCCGGCCGCCTTCGAGCGCGGGTTGGCGCTCAAGAAACTGGGCAACCGGATCATGGAGAGGTCGGTGGGGCTGGGCCGTCGCACCCGGTCAACGCGGAGTGGGCGGGGTTCTACCGTGGCGCCGCCACGGGCCGCCGTGGTCGGCGCTGGCCGGGCCACTCGACCGACGCGCTGGGCCGCCGCCGCTGCCCGCTGGGTGGCCGGCTTCGACTTCCCCGACGTGGATGGCGACTACCGGTTCGTCGCCCTGCGCCATGCGACCGGTACCGATGGAGTCGGGCCACGTCGGGCCTCGTCGGACGGACTGGACACCACTGCCGGCGCGGCTTCGCCGACCTGGTGGTCGAGGAGCAGGTGGGCCCGATCGACGGCGTTGCACGCCCTTCCTCGGGGGTCGCGTTCGGTACCTGACCGGCCCCCTGGCGCGCTACGCGCTGAACGAGGCTGAGCTCCCCGCGCGGACGCGACGGTGGCGACCGCCGCGGGCCTCGGGCGCGGTCTGCACCAACCCGTTCCGCAGCATCGTGGTGCGTGCGGTCGAGCTTGTCGTTGGCGGTGACGAGGCGCTCGCGCTGCGTCGGACGGTACGAGCCCGCGACCGTCCGGCGTGCACGGGGGTCCCCGCGGTGGCGGGCGCGCACCGGGGCGACGGAAGTGCCCCGGCGGCTCGCCGTCACACCGTATGAGATCGACGAGAGGGCCTGATCACCGAGGGCCCGCATCGTGCCACCGACCTCACAGAACCAGCTGTTGATCGAGTCCGACCTCCGCCAGACGGTCAGGCGTCGCTGGACCTGTCCGACGAGGCGCTGACCTGGCGCAGCGAGCAGGCCATCCGCAACCACGACCCGTGTATCTCGTGCGCCACGCACTTCCTCGATGTCAAAGGTGCACCGGACGTGAGCACCGGACCCCCTGCCTGCCCGCATCCCTCCCGAGCGGTGGTGGTGGCTGCGCTGGGTAACGCCGTGCCGCTGACGACGGCGCCGGGCCGGCGGTGCTGGGCGTGCTGGGCGCCCTGGCCGGGGGAGGGCGGCACCAACCGGGTGCATGAGCACGCCCGTGGACCTGCTCGGGTGGTGGGACGGGGCCGCGTGCTGGCCGTGGTGGTCGACGCCGCGCGTGCCGGTGGCCGACCCGGAGCGGTGCACGTTGTGGAGCTCGACGGTGCTGAGGTGGGCGTCACCCCGGCGGTGAGCAGCCATGGCATGGAGTTTCTCCGACGTGCTCCGACTGGCCGACGTGTTGGGGACGGCGCCGAACCGGGTGGTGCTCGTGCATCGAGGGCGCGGACTTCGCGGACGGCGCCGGACTGAGTGCGCCGGTTCGCTCGGGCGTGGTCCTGGGCGGCGCGGGGGTCGTGTGCCAGCTGGTGGGCCAGCAGCTCGGTGAGCCCGCGGTGAGGCCGTGAGGTTCTCCGACCGGGTGGACGCCGGCCGTCGCCTGGCGGCGATGGTCCAGGGCGCCGGGCTGGGTCCCGACGTCGTGGTGCTGGGCCTTCCCCGCGGCGGGGTCCCGTGCTGGCTTTCGGGCCCGAGCGACGCTGACGGGATCGCGGGCCAATGGCGGCGACGGGCTTGGCGGCGTCATTCGGCTTTGTTTGTCGCTCCCCGCCGCCGGCTTCTTCCAGCGCCCCGAGGGCAAGGGCGGCCCGGCGTTCCCACGGCGTTTTCTCTCTGCTCGGAGGCCCTTGCAATTGCTTAAAAAACAGAAAATTGGAATTTACAAAGACATCCCTTTCCCCGGCAGCGCCCGAGGAAGCTGGAAGCGCGCGCCGACCTTCGGGGCCCACATGACGCCAATGGCCGGGAAAGACGCTGAAATTTCGTCCCCGGACAGCCCGGCGCCCGCGGGAAGGCGGCCGGGTGACGGCCTCCGCCGA
>CAWIWK010000070.1:0-55138 GCA_963839605.1 uncultured Acidimicrobiales bacterium
CCACATGTGCTCGACGAGCGAGCGCTCGCCCGTCACCCGGAAGTAGTGCCACACGCCGGTGGCCACGTAGGCGCAGACGTTGGTGTCGAGGCGGGGGTCCTTCACCCCGCTGCCGGCCAGGTAGTAGTTGAACCACGAGCCGTCGGGAAGCTGGGTGTCGGCCAGCCACTGGTAGGCGCGGTCGCCTCGTGTCGAGCCCGGCCACGGTGAGCGCCATGGCCGACTCGACGTGGTTCCACGGGTCACAGTGGCCGCCCTCGAACCACGGGATCATGCCGTCGTGCTGCTGCACGGCGGCGATCGACCGGCGGTAGCGACCACCTCGTCCGCGCTGAGGACCCCCTCCACCGCGGGGACCACCGCCACGGCGCGACGGTTCCCCCGATGCCGGCACGCCGTGAGGCCGGTGTCCGGCGGGGAGCATGCCTTCTGTCCGTGTCATGCCGGCTTCTCCAGATAGACGACGAGGCTCTTGCCGAGCAGCGGGTTGAGCAGTGGTCGGCGACCCGGGTGAGCACGGGGCGCGCATGATGTCCCACACAAGGAGCCGGTGGTAGGCGCGCGACCATGGGATGGTCGTCGCCGTGGTCCCACCGGCAGCGCAGCCACCAGTAGGGCGAGTGCAGTGCATGGGCGTGATGGCTCCCACCGGGCGCAGGCCCGCCGCCGGCAACCGCTCCAGCGAGCGTCGAGCGCCGGTAGATGCGCACGTGGCCGCCGGGGACGTCGTGGTAATCGTTCGACAGCGCCCAGTTGACGGCCTCGGGCCCGAAGCGCGGCACGGTGACGGCCATGGTCCCCCCGGGCCGCAGTACCCGGGACAGCTCGGCCATGGCTGTGCCGTCGTCGGGGATGTGCTCGAGCACCTCGGAGGCGATGACGCGGTCGAAGCTGGCGTCGGCGAACGGCAGGCGCAGGGCGTCGCCCTGGACCACACCGGCCTCGTCGTCGGTCGCGGATCTCTCGGCGTCGAGCATGGCGCCGATGGTGTCGCGCGACCTGGGCGACCTCGCTGGCCTGGGCGTCGAGGGCCACCACCCGGGCCCCCAGGCGCACGGCCTGGAAGGCGTGGCGGCCACCGCCGCAGCCCAGGTCGAGCAGGCGCTCGCCCGGCTGCACGCCCAGCCGCCCGTAGTCGACGGTCAGCACGGCTCGCTCCCCGTCGCCACCGCGCCGGCGACGCACCGGAAGCCCGGCGGTGCTCGTCGAGCACCACCCGGTACTGCTCGAGGGTGCCCCGGCGCCGTGGCCTCCCAGGTGAAACGGCCGAGCACACGGGCCCGGCCCCCCTCGCCCAGCCGGGCGGCCAGGTCGGGGTCGTCGAAGATGCGCCGGATGGCCCCGGCCAGGGCCTCGGGGTCGTCGGGGGTGACGAGCAGGGCCGGTCTCGCCGTCGGCGCCCACCACCTCGGGCAGCGCCCCGCCCGTGGTGGCGACGAGCGGGCACCCCACACGCCATGGCCTCGATGGCCGGGAGCGAGAACCCTTCGTACAGCGAGGGCACCACCGCCACCTCGGCCTCGCCGTACAGACAGGCCAGCTCGTCGTCGGAGATCCCCCTGACGCAGCGCACGACCGGCGCCAGGCCCAGGCGGTCGATGGTGCGCGCCACCCGGCCGCCCTCCTGGGGCTTGCCGATGACGACCAGCTCGATGTCGCGCTCGGTGCGCAGCTTGGCCACCGCCTCGAGCAGGGGCACGAGGCCCTTCATGGGCACGTCGCTCGACGACGTCACCATGATGCGGCCCTGGACCCGGGGGCGCTCGGGGCGGGGGCGGAACACGGTGTGGTCGACGCCCACGGGCACCACGGTCATGCGGGACGGGTGCCACGCCCATCTGGGCGGCGATGTCGAGCTTGGAGGACTCCGACACCGTGACGATGCGCGGCAGCTGCGCTGCCACCCGCTTCTGCATGCCGAGGAAGCCGAACCAGCGCCGCTGGGTGAGGCGGCGGTAGGCGTTCTCGGCGTGCGACAGGGCCAGCTCGCGGTCGACGGTGATGGGGTGGTGCAGCGTGGTGAGCAGGGGCCAGCCGTCCTCGATCATCCCGAGCAGGCCCGACCCCAGGCACTGGTTGTCGTGCACGATGTCGAAGTCGTGGCGCCGTGCCTGGAGGAGCCGCCGGGCCCGCAGGGAGAAGGTACGGGGCTCGGGGAACCCGGCCGTGCACATGACGCCGAACTCGAGGAGGTCGATGGAGGACCCGGAACTCGCGGGGGTGCGGCACCCGGAAGGGGTCGGGGTCGCGGTACAGGTCGAGACCGGGCACGGGGGTGAACCCCACGCCCTCGTCGAGCACGGGCCAGGGCTGGCCGGCGAAGACCTCCACCGAGTGGCCCATGGCCACCAGCTCGCGGGCCACGTGGCGGGTGTAGACGCCCTGGCCACCGCAGCGGGGGTTGCCCCGGTAGACGAGATAGGCGATGCGCAGGCCGCCGGGGCCCGGCGGTGCGGCGGGCCGGTGGGCCGGGACCTCGATGTGCTTGCTGCGCTCCCACGAGGCACGGATCTCGGCCAACCGCTGCCGGGGCTCTTAGGCACGCGGTCGTCCCCGGGCAAGACCATGGCCGGTCAGCCTCCCCCGGAACCCTGTCCCCGCGCAAACGGCGAGCCTCCGACCAGGACCTCGCGCCCCGGCGCGGGGCCGGCCCGGGACGCGTCGGGGTCGCATCCTGGTCCACTAGGTTGAGAGGTGCCACCCGGCCCCGTCGACCCGGATGGTGCACTGCGTGCCCCGAGGGAGCGCCACCACGATGGCCATCGAGTTCCTGCACCTGTCGAGCGTGGTCAGAGGGGCGCTCGTGGACCGGGACGGCGACCGCCTGGGGCGGGTCGAGGACCTCATCGCCCGCCTGGGCTTCTCCCCCCACCCCCCCGTCACCGGCGCCGTGGTCGCGCATCGCCCACCGCCAGCTGTTCGTGCCCGTGGCCCTCATCGCCGACCTGCGGCCGGGGCAGGTGGTGTTCTCGGGCGCCACCGTGAGCCTGCAGCGCTTCGAGCGCCGCCCCGGCGAGCTGCTGCTGTCGGCGGACCTGAGCGCCCGCCACCTGATCAACCTGCAGGGGCCCGCCTCATCCGGGCCAACGAGATCGAGCTGGCCAAGGTGGAGGGCCGCTGGGAGGTCGTGGCCGTCGACCCAGCCCCCGGGTGGCCCTGCGGCGCCTGCTGCCGCGCGTCCTCGGACGGCGCGTCCCGCCCGGCAAGGTCGTCGACTGGGGCAGCATCGAGCCCTTCGTGGCCCACGTGCCCACCGCCCGCCTGCGCATCCCCTACCGCAAGCTGGCTCGCCTGCACCCGGCCCAGATCGCCGACCTGGTGGAGGCGGCATCGCACGACGAGGGCGAGGAGATCATCGAGGCGGTGGGCCAGAACCGCGAGCTCGAGGCCGACGTGTTCGAGGAGCTCGACGCCGAGCACCAGCTCGAGTTCGTGCAGAGCCGCACCGACGCCGAGGCGGCCCGCCTGCTCGCCACCATGGCCCCCGACGACGCCGCCGACCTCATCACCGAGCTGGACCAGGAGCGCCGCCTGCCCGTGCTCGGCCTCCTGCCTGGGCCCCAGCAGCGAAAGGTCCGGGCGCTGCTCAACTACAACCCCGAGACAGCGGGCGGTCTCATGATCCCCGACTTCGTGTGCCTGGCGGACTCGACGCTGGTGCGCGACGCCTCGAGGTGGTGCGGACGAGCACCGCCCCGCCCGAAGCGCTGGCGGTGGTGTTCGCCCAGGGCCCGAGGGCACGGTGACCGGCTCGGCCTCGGTGGTGTCGCTGATCCAGGCGCCCGACTCGGCCATCCTGGCCTCGGTGGTGCGTCCCAACCCCGCCCACGTGCACCCCGACTGGGACCTGCACGCCGTGACCCGCAAGATGACGGACTTCAACCTCACCGTGGCACCGGTGATGGACGAGGACCACCGCATGGTGGGCGTGATCACCGTGGACGATCTCCTCGAGATGCTGCTCCCCACGGGGTGGCGCCGGGACTTCGGCATGACGTCGGTGGAGGAGTAGGCCTCCCTCGGACCCGCTCCAGAAGGTAGGCTGGACGTTCGAAGCAGCCTCACCTCAGCCGGGTCGACCGGCGAGGCGGCGTGCGCCGCGGGAAGTGGCAGTGTGCGGCGAGTCCGGTGCCCTACCGGACGTCACGGGCCTGTGGTGAGGTTCCCCAGGGCCAGGCAAAGGAGCAGCGCTGCACGCTGACGCGTCACCACGACGATTCGTGCGCGGATGCCCCGCAGGGATGACGCCACTGGGCTGACCCGGAGGCCGACCCGCGCGCGTGCGTGCGCGTTCCATGCACGCCTACGACGCCGGCACCGTCGGGAGGTCCCTCATGGCCGACAAGGCCCTGCACACCGAGAACGCCAGCGCGGCCTCGGCCGCAGGTGGTGCGCGCCACGGCGCCGGTGACCAGAGCGCCGCCGGGCACGGGGCGGAGCAGGGCATACCGAACGCGGCGACATCCAGGGTGCCTTCGGCACCATCCGCGAGCACGACGAGGGCCCCCGCCGGTCGTGGCGGGGTCGTGTCCTCACCCTCCTCGCCATCCTCGGTCCCGGCCTCATCGTCATGGTGGGCGACAACGACGCCGGCGGGGTCGCCACCTACGCCCAGGCCGGCCAGAACTACGGGCTGACGCTGCTGTGGACGCTGCCTCTGCTCATCCCCGTCCTCATCGTCAACCAGGAGATGGTGGTGCGCCTCGGGGCGGTGTGCGGCGTCGGGCACGCCCGGCTCATCCGGGAGCGCTTCGGCCGCTTCTGGGGGGCGTTCTCGGTCGGGGACCTCTTCGTCTTGAATTTCCTCACCATCGTGACCGAGTTCATCGGCGTCAGCCTGGCGCTCGGGTACTTCGGGGTGAGCCCCTACGTGTCGGTGCCCCTGGCGGCACTCGCCCTCGTGGCCATGACCGCCACCGGGAGCTTCCGCCGCTGGGAACGCTTCATGCTCGTGTTCATCGTGGCCAACTTCCTCGTCATCCCGTTGGCCGTCTATGCCCACCCCCACGCCGGACCGGTCTTCTCGCACTACGTGCTGCCGGGCGTGGCGGGCGGGTTCAACTCCACCTCCATCCTCCTCATCATCGCCATCGTGGGCACGACGGTGGCGCCGTGGCAGCTGTTCTTCCAGCAGTCCAACATCGTGGACAAGCGCATCACCCCCCGGTGGATGAACTACGAGCGGGTGGACACGGTGCTCGGGTCGTTCGTGACGGTGCTGGCGGCCAGCCTCATCATGATCACCGCCGCCTCCGCCTTCGCCGGTACCCGGGAGTCGGGTCACTTCACCAACGCCGGGGGGTTGCGCACGCCCTCGACCACTACCTGGGCCACGCCACCGGCACCCTGTTCGCCGTCGTGCTGCTCAACGCCTCGATCATCGGCGCGGCGGCGGTGACGCTGTCGACGTCCTACGCCTTCGGCGACATCTTCGGGATCCGGCACTCGCTCAACCGGCGGATCCGCGACGCCAAGGCCTTCTACGCCATCTTCACCGGCGTCGTGGCCCTGGCGGCCAGCATCGTGCTCCTGCCGGGGCGCCGCTCGGCCTCATCACCACCGCCGTGCAGGCTCTGGCCGGCATCCTCCTCCCGAGCGCCACGGTGTTCCTGCTGCTGCTGTGCAACGACAAGGCGGTGCTCGGGCCGTGGATCAACCGGCCCTGGCTGAACTGCGTGGCGGCGGTGATCCTGGCCGCGCTGTTCGTCCTGTCGTTCATCCTCATGATCACCACCGTCTTCAGCCACATCGACGTCGGGATGCTGCTCGTGGCGCTCGGGGCCGGCATGGTGGGCGTCCTTCTGGTGGCGGGGATCCTCTACCTGCGGGCCGTGGCCAAGCGGCCTCCCCAGCCCGTGGCCGAACGGGCCCGGCGCGACACCTGGCGGATGCCCCCCGTGGCGCTGCTGGAGCGCCCCCCGTGGTCGAGGGGACGCACCCTCACCATGTACCTCATGTACGGCTACGTCTTCCTGGCCGTGGCGCTGCTCCTCGTGAAGGCCATCGAGATCGGCTGACGGCCGGCTCGGCGGCGCCGCCAGCGGCCGGCCCGCCTGCGGGCGATCGGGCGACGGGCGGCCGGGCGGCCGCCATGTGACAGTGTCGCCCACCGGCGGTACCGTCGGCCAGGGCGGTGTCGTCGACCGAGGAGCTCGTCCATGGACCTGACCTATCCCCCCGAGGCGGAGGCGCTTCGCACGGAGATCCGCGGCTGGTTGGAGGACAACCTGCCCGAGGGATGGTTCGAGCCCGGCTTCCGGCTCACCGACGAGGAGCGGCGTGCCTTCAACGCCGCGTGGACCGACAAGCTGCGCCAGGGCGGGTGGATCTGCGCCGGCTGGCCCACCGAGTACGGGGGCAAGGGCCTGTCGCTCATCGAGCAGGTGGTGCTGAACGAGGAGTTCGCCCGCGCCCATGCTGCCGATGCGCGCCGACTTCTTCGGTGACACCCTGGTGGGCCCCACCATCTTGCAGTGGGGCACCGAGGAGCAGAAGCGGGCCTTCATCCCCCGGATCCTGGACGGCACCATCGCCTGGTGCCAGGGCTTCTCCGAGCCCGACGCCGGGAGCGACCTGGCCTCGCTCACGACGCGCGCCACGCTCGACGGCGACGAGTGGGTGGTGAGCGGACAGAAGGTGTGGACCACCCAGGCCCAGTTCGCCGACTACATCTTCCTGCTGGCCCGCACCGACCCCGAGGCGCCCAAGCACCAGGGCATCTCCTATCTCCTGGTCCCCATGAAGCAGCCCGGTGTGGAGGTGCGGCCCATCAAGCAGATCGACGGCTCCTCGGAGTTCAACGAGGTGTTCTTCGCCGACGCCCGCTGCCCGGTGCAGAACGTGGTGGGCGGGGTGAACAACGGGTGGAAGGTGGCCATGACAACGCTCGGGTTCGAGCGCGGCGCCTCCTCCACCACCGGCCACCGGCGCTTCCAGAAGGAGCTCGACCAGGTGATCGAGGAGGCCCGCCGCTGCGGCCGGATCACCGATCCCACCGTGCGCCAGGGGCTGGCGCACGCCTGGTCGAAGGTGAAGATCATGCAGATCAACGGCTACCGCTCGCTCACCGACGCCCTGCACGGGACCCACCACGCCGCCGCCCTCGGCGCCATGCACAAGATGCTGTGGTCGGAGTACCACCAGCACGTCATGGACCTGGCCGTCGACGTCCTCGGCATGGAGGGGCAGATCCTCACCGGCAGCGACGACACCGACGACGCCTTCCGGCGCTCGCGCCCGCGACGGCACCGGCTACCCGGTGAGCGACCTCCAGGCCTCGTTCTTCTTCAGCCGGTCGGAGACCATCTGGGGCGGCACGGCCGAGATCCAGCGCAACATCGTGGGCGAGCGCGTGCTCGGCTTGCCGAAGGAGCCGCGGCCGGTCTGAGCCAGCCGCGGCGGCAGCCCGCGTCACGTCAGGCCCGACCGGGCTGCCACACCGCGCAGGTCACCGTCGTCGTCGCACCACGTGGTCACCGACCCGAAGCCGGCCGCGCCCAGGACGGGCGCCAGCGCGTCGTCTTGGTCCCCGCCCAGCTCGAGCACGAGCCACCCGCCACGCCGCAGCAGCCGAGGGGCGTCGGCGACGATCCTGCGCACCAGGTCGAGGCCGTCACCCCCGCCGTCGAGGGCCCGTCGCGGCTCGTAGCGACGGACGTCGGCGGGGAGGAAGCGCAGGTCCGGGGAGGGGACGTAGGGAGCCACCGCCGTCACGACGTCGAACATCCCGTCGCCGAGCGGACCACCGAGATCGCCCGACACCGCCGTGACGCCGTTGCCCCGGGCGCAGGCGGCGGCGCTGAGATCGATGTCCACACCCACAACCGCGGCCGTGGGGACCGCTGCCCCGAGGTGCACGGCCACGGCCCCGGCCCCGGTGCACAGGTCGGCGGCGCGCCCCCGGGCGGGAAGCAGCGACGCGGCGAGTCGCGCCAGCGCCTCGCTCTGGAGGCGAGGGACATAGACACCGGGATCGACGCGCACGGCCTGGCCGCAGAACCGCATCGTCCCCACGATCCACGCCAGCGGCTCACCCTGTTCGCGCCGGCGCACCCACGCTTCGAGCGTGCTGGCGTCGGGTGCGGCCCCGACGAGCTCGTCCGCCTCCTCGTCGGCGGCCACGCATCCGGCTGCGGTCAACCGGTCGACAACTGCGGTCAGCTCCGAACGCGAGGGGGGCACTCCCCCAGTGTGGCCCACGGTGCGGTGCGCCTCAGCGTGTAGCGCCCGTCCGCGGCATCCCGAGAGGAACGCTCAGCACTCGGGCTCCAGTGCGGCGCGCAGGGCGGCGAGCCGGGGACGGTCGAGGGAGTACCACACCCACTTGCCGCGCCGCTCGCCGTGGACGAGGCCGGCATCGCTCAGGATCTTCAGGTGATGCGACACGGTGGGCTGGCTCTTGCCGAGCGGTCCGACGAGCTCGCACACGCACACCTCGCCCTCCGGCGCGGCGGCCAGCATGCTCAGCACCCGCAGGCGGACCGGATCCGCCAGCGCCGTGAAGCCCCCCGCCAGCTCGGATGCCGCCGAGGCGTCGAGCGGCGACGTGAGCACCGACGCGGCAGCACTCGTCGGGAGCGGTGATGGTCGAGCTCCTCGTTGTCTTCGTCGCCATGGCATTTCCCCGGGCGGTCGGCGCCACGGTCCCCGTGGAGGGTCCCATTGACAGCCGTCGATGCATCAATCATAGTCAATGCATCGACATCTGTCGATGGTCCGTCCCGGAGGTCCGGCATGTCCAGGGTCCAGCTCGCCCTCAACGTCAGCGACATCGACGCCGCCGTCGACTTCTACACCCGCCTGTTCGGGTCGGGTCCGGCCAAGCGTCGCCCCGGGTACGCCAACTTCGCCATCGCCGAGCCCCCGCTCAAGCTCGTCCTCGTGCAGAGCGACGCCGCACGCGGGCACGGCGTCACCGGCGCCCTCAACCACGTCGGCGTGGAGGTCGACACCCCCGCCGAGGTCCGGGCCGCCACCCGGCGGCTGGCGGACGAGGGCCTCGCACCCGTGGTGCAGGAGTCGACCACCTGTTGCTACGCCGTGCAGGACAAGGCCTGGGTGGACGACCCCGACGGCGTGCCGTGGGAGGTGTACGTGGTGCTGGCCGACGCCCCGGAGCAGACCGACCTCGGGTGCTCGACCGAGCGGTGTGCCCCGGTCCCCGCCGCCTCGACGGTCGCCGCTGACGGCGTCCGCACCACGCCGGGCGCCACCGACCCGTGCTGCTGATGAGACGGCGGCGATCGGCGCCGTGACGGGCACCGTGGAACAGGCCGCGCCGTGGCGGCGCCTCGCCGCCGAGCTGCTCGGCAGCGCGTTCCTGGCCGCCGTCGTGGTCGGGTCCGGCATCGCCGCGCAGCAGCTGTCACCGGGAAACGTCGGGCTCGAGCTGCTCAGAACGCGGCGGCCACCGCAGCCGGCCTCTACGCCATCATCCTCATGTTCGGCCCGATCTCCGGTGGCCACTTCAACCCCGTGGTGTCGTTCGTCGACGCCGCCTTCGGCGGGCTGCGCTGGCGTGACGCGTGGTCATACCTCGTGGCGCAGGTGGCGGGATGCGCGGGCGGCGCGGTGCTCGCCAACCTCATGTTCTCGAAGCCGGCCGTGTCGATCTCGATGCGCCACCGAGCCAGCGCCGCCCACGCCCTGTCCGAGGTCGTGGCCACGCTCGGCCTCGTGCTGGTGGTCTTCGCCCTGGCCCGCACCGGCCGGAACCGCGCGGCGCCGGCCGCCGTGGGCGCCTACATCGGGACGGCCTACTTCTTCACCAGCTCGACCAGCTTCGCCAACCCCGCCATCACCGTGGGGCGCATGCTGTCGGACACCTTCGCCGGCATCGCGCCCTCCTCGGCGCCGGCCTTCGTCGCCGCCCAGGTCGTGGGCGGGGCCCTCGCCTTCGCCGTGATCAAGGCGCTGTACCCCGGCGTCACCGCCGGCGAGGCCTCCGAGATCGTCTACCCCCACGGCGGCGACCCCCGTTCGCAGCCGCCCGCACTGGAGTCTCGATGAACGACCCGCCCGTGGTCCTGTTCCTCTGCACCCACAACGCCGGCCGCAGCGTGGCGGGCCGCGTCCTGCTGGAGCACTACGCCGAGGGCCGGGTCGAGGTGCTGTCGGCGGGATCGGAACCCGGTGACGCGCTCAACCCGGCCGTCGTCGCCGTCCTCGCCGAGCGGGGCCTCGACGCCACGGGGGAGACCCCCAAGCCGCTCACCGACGAGGCGGCGCGTGCCGCCGACGTCGTGGTCACCATGGGATGTGGCGACACCTGCCCCGTCTTCCCCGGCTCGCGCCACCTCGACTGGGACCTGCCCGACCCGGCGGGCAAGCCGCTGGAGGCGGTGCGGCCCATCGTCGACGACATCGACGCCCGCGTCCGGGCCTTGCTGGACGAGCTCGTCGGAGCAGGCCCCGGCGCCCCGAGCTGACGGCTCCCGGAATCCGCGCCCGCTGACGGTCGGCGCCTCGTTCAGGCCACGCCGAGCTCGGTGCCGGGCTCGGACTGCTCCACCACCGCGGCCTGCTCGAAGGAGCGCCGATGCTCGTAGCGGTGGCGGAGCAGGGTCAGCGCCGAGGCGGTCACCGTGGCCACCGCCCCCACGAGCAGCGCCACCCGGGGGCTCGCCGTCTGGGAGATCCAGCCCACGAGGGGGGCGCCGATGGGCGTGGTGCCGAGGAACCCCACGGCGTACAGGGCCATGACGCGGCCCCGCATGGTGGGCTCGACCCGCAGCTGGATGGTGGCGTTGGCGGTGGCGATGAACGACAGCGACAGCGCCCCCATGGCCACGAGCAGGACGCCCGCGCTGATCAGGTTGGGCGCCAGCGCCACGGCGGCGATGAGGACACCGAAGCACATCCCGATGCCGGTGAGGCGGTGGATGTTGGCCTTGCCCCGGTTGGCCACCACCAGCCCGCCCACCACCGCTCCCCCGGCCATGAGCGAGGTGAGCGTGGCGAAGGTTCCCGCCCCGCCGTGGAAGGTGTCGCGGGCGAGGAGGGGGAGGATGACGTTGAAGTTGTAGGCGAGCAGCCCGACCACGCACACGAGGAGCAGCGGGCCGCGCAGGGCGGGCTCGCGCCAGGCGTAGCGCAGGCCCTCACGCAGCTGCCCCTTGGCCCGCAGCACCCGCTGGGCGGGGTGCAGATCGGTGCGCCGCATCATGGACAGGGCGACGATGACCGCCACGTAGCTGGCCGTGTTGACGAGGAAGCACACGCCGAGACCGACGGTGGCGATGAGCACCCCGCTCACGGCCGGCCCGATCACCCGGGCCCCGTTCATGACGATGCTGTTGAGGCTGACGGCGTTGGGCAGATCGTCCTTGCCCACCATCTCGATGACGAAGGTCTGGCGGGCGGGGTTGTCGAACAGGTTCACCAGCCCGAGCAAGAACGCCAGGACGTAGACCTCCCACAGATGAGCGTGGCCGGCCGCCCCGTTGCCGGTCATGACGAGCAGGCCGAGGAGGAGCGCCAGGACGCCGGCCGACGCCTGGGTGACGAAGAGCAGGCGGCGCTTGTCCACGCGGTCGACCACCACGCCCCCCCAGGCGCCGAGGAGGAGCATGGGCAGGAATTGCAAGGCGGTGGTGAACCCGACGTCGAGACCGGCCTGGCCCCGCGGCGCCAGGTAGCGCACGACGAGCCAGGCGAGCGCCACGCTCTGCATCCAGGTGCCGCTCACCGAGATGAGCTGGCCGGTGAAGTAGAGGCGGTAGTTGCGGACGCGCAGGGAGCGGAAGGTGGTCCTGGCCTCGCGGCGGAAGCGGGTCACGGCTCCTCCACCAGATGCTCGAGGAGGCGCACCACGTCCTGCAACGACGCACGCTCGGCCTCGCTCAGCCGGCGGAGGCGCTTGGCCAGGTAGGCGGTGCGCAGCGAGCGGCTGCGCTGCACGGCGCGACGGCCCTCGGCGGTGAGCGCCACCCGCACGATGCGCCGGTCGTGGTCGTCCTCGAGCCGCAGCACCAACCGGGCCGCCTCGAGCCCGACCACCATCTTGGTCATGCTGGGCGGCTGGACCTGCTCGGAGGCGGCGAGCTCGCCCAGCGTGGGTGTTCCCAGCCGCTCCACCGTGGCGAGCGCCGAGACCTGCGACGAGGTCACTCCCCCGGCCACCTGCTGGCGCAGGCGCCGCGACAGCCGGGTGACGGCCAGGCGCAGCCGGGCGGCCGTCTCGGCGTCGGGGCCGACGGGGTCGGCCGGCGCGGCCTCGGCCGTGGCGGCGGAGACATCGGCCAGGCCCTCCTCGACGGGGGCGCCCGCGGCCCCGCGACCCGGCGGCGGAGGGGGCCGGGGCGGCGGGAGCGGGTGCGGGGTCGGGGGCCATGGCTGTCATTGTTACCTATTCTAATTAGCTTCGCTAATAGTTCGTGCGGGCGGGCGGGCCCTAGCATCGGGGGCATGCTCCCCGACTACGCCGAGTACGAGCAGGCGGCCGGTCTCGACTGGTACCGCCTCGACCCCAACCTGGCCGCCCTCCTCGACCGCCACCTGCCCGATCCCGCCGAGCGGGCGCTGGCCGAGGAGCACGTGGGGCGGTACGGGACCCTGGTGGGCCAGGTCATCGCCCCCCGGGCCGAGGTGACCGACAAGCACGGCCCCGTCCTGCGCCGCTACGACCGCTGGGGTGTCGAGGTGGACGAGGTCGTCCACCACCCCACCTGGACCCAGAGCAAGGCCGACCTGGTCCGCAACGGCTTCGTGAGCCTGGAGGCCCTGGCCGGGCGGCCGGTCCCCGGGGTGGTCACGGCGTCGGTGTCGTACCTGGTGTCACAGGCCGAGACGGCCATCTACTGCGGTCTCGGCATGACGTCGGGGGCGGCGGACATCGTGGAGCGCTACGCACCCGACGGTGCCCGCCACGACCTGCTGCGCCGGCTGCGCAGCCTCGACCCCGACGAGGCGTGGGAGGGCGGCATGTTCCTCACCGAGCGCCAGGGCGGCAGCGACGTGGGGGCCAACACCACCACCGCCGTGCAGGACGGTGACGAGTGGCTGCTCACCGGGGAGAAGCACTTCTGCTCCAACGTCGACGCCGAGGTGTTCATCGTCCTCGCCCGCCCCGAGGGGGCACCGGGCGGGAGCCGCGGCCTCGCCACCTACATCGTCCCCCGCATCCTCCCCGACGGGTCACCCAACGGCTTCACCGTCAAGCGCCTCAAGTCCAAGCTGGGCACGGTGGGCGTGCCCACGGGCGAGGTGTCGCTCGACGGCGCCCGGGCGTGGCTGGCGGGGGACCCGGCGACGGCATCGGGCGACACGGCGGGGTCCGGCGCACGGGGGCCGGATGCGGCACGCGACGGGCGGGGCATCAACCGCATGATGGAGATGGTCAACGGGAGCAGGTTCGGCGTCGCCCTCATGGGTCTCGGCATCCACCGCCGGTCGTTCCTGGAGGCGGCCATCTACGCGGCGCGCCGCTCGCAGTTCGGCAACCGGATCGACAGCTACCCCCTCGTGCGCGAGACGCTCGTGGACATGCTCGTCGACCTCGAGGCGGGCATGGCCGCCACCTACGAGTGCGCGGCGGCCACACGGTCGGCGGCGGACGCCGACAGCGGGCGCCTGGTGCGTCGCATCCTCGTGCCGCTGGCCAAGATGCGCTGCACCCGTGTGGCGCTGTGGGCCGCCTCCAACGGCCTGGAGGTCCTGGCCGGCAACGGGTACATGGAGGACTGGCCCATGGCCCGCCAGCTGCGCGACGCCCAGTGCCACACCATCTGGGAGGGGACGGAGAACATCTTGTGCATCGACGTGCGCCGGGCCATCAGGGGAGAGCAGGCCCACCTGGCGCTGTTCTCCCGGCTGGAGCAGGCCCTCGAGGCCGCCGCCGGCCGCAAGGTCCTGGCCGGTGCGCTCGACACCGTGGCGGCCTCCCTCGCCGACGCCCGCTCGGCTGTCTCCTACCTCGCGTCCGCCCCCGACGACCTGGCCCTGCTGCACAGCCGGCGCCTGGCCGAGCTGCTGGCCGACACGGCCGAGGGAGCGCTGCTGGTGGAGGAGGCGGCGTGGGCCCTCGACCGAGACGGCGACGCCCGCAAGGCCGCCGTGGCGCGGCGTTTCGCGGCGCGGCGCCTGACGTCGTCGGTGCTGCGGGGCATCACCGACACCGACCGCACCGTGCTCGACCTGTTCGAGCCGATCGTGCGCTACGGGCCGGTGGAGGAATCCGAGCTGGTGGCCTGAGCCCCCCGTCCTCCGGCCCGGGCCACGCCCGGTCCGAGGCGCGTGCGCAGCTCGGCCTCGAAGGCCCGGACGCCCGGCCCGGCGAATTGCTCCTTCAGGGCGGCGAGCCTCGGATAGCCGGCGTCGCGCTCGGCGTCCCACTCGTCGGCGAAGCGGCCGCTGTCGATGTCGTCGGCCAGGGCGCGGATGACGGGCAGCAGATCGAGGTGGTCGTAGCGGCCCCGCCGCGTCAGCTGCCCGTACTGGCTCGTGGGCGAGTGGAACTCCGACTGCACGGCGTAGCCCACCTCGCGGAGGAGCCGGTAGGTGCGTTCCACCTCACCCGAGAGCACCAGCTCGGTGATGATGGCCTCGAGGGGGATGCCCCGCTCCGCCATGGTCTGCACGAAGGCGGTGCTGACGGCGCTGAGGGCGGGAGACAGGACCTGTTCCACCCCCAGGTCGAGGACGGCCTCCTGCATGGGCGTGAGCTCGATGCCACCCTGGCGCAGCCCGCCCACGGCGCGCGCCACGGCCAGCACGCGTGGCAGGGCCCGGCCCGTCACGTCCCGGTGGACGCCGACGGCGGAGATGAAGCCCACCCCCTCCTCGTAGCAGCGCCGGACCTCGGGTCCGAGCATGCGCGGTGCCACCATGCCCGCATCGCCGGCCGGCGCCAGGCGACCGAACGCGAGTGTGTAGCCCGAGGCCACGATGACGCACGACCGCGGGCCGGGGTCGATGCCGAGGGTGGGGATGACGTCGTCGGGCACGAGGATGCACACCACGTCGGCGTCGGAGGCGGCGGAGACGTCGTGGGTGTCGAACCCGTCCGCCTCGGCCTGCCGGCGCGTGTCGTCGCGGCGGGCACAGACCGCCGGCGCGCACCCGCTGTCGCGGAGGTTGAGAGCCCAGGACCGTCCCTGGTTGCCGTACCCGACGACGGCCACGGTCTCCCCCGAGAGCACGGCGGGATCGGCGTCGTCCTCGTAGTAGATCGTCGTCACGGCGTGATTATGCCCCGATGGCGCCGGCCGACGCCGGGGGGCGGCCGCAGGACTACGACGAGCCGTCGTCGTAGGCGGCCCGCGCCGGCGCCAGGTCGAAGTACTCGCGCCAGGCCCGTATGCGGCCGTCCTCGATCTCGAACACGCCGGAGATGGGAAGGGTCACGGGCCGGCCGTTGAGCGTGATGGCGTCGACCCGCTCGTTCATGACGATGTCACCTGTGGCCACTTGGTTGGTGATGGCCAGGCGCCCCGGTGCGACGTCGGCGAACCGGGCCACCCACGCCGCGATGGCCGGCCTCCCCACGATGGGCGACAGCGGCATGGAGTGGTAGACGGCGTCCTCGGTGAAGCACTCGACGATGAACGCGCTGTCACGTCGCTCCCACGCCGCCAGAAAGGCGCGACACCAACGCGTCGTTGCGCGGCGCCGCGCCGGGCTCGGCCGGGCCTGTGGTCACCGTCGGCATCCGTTCCGGCGTGGGCCCGGCAATCGGTGGGGCGGTCCGGTGGGGCCGTCGGGCGGGGCGGTCAGGCCCGTGGGACGTAGCCGCCGCGGCCCATGGCGGCGCTGTCGAAGGCGTCCATCGACTCGTCGACGCCCCCCTGCACCTCGGTGACCCAGTCGAGACGGCCGCGGCAGGATGCGGTCGACCCCGCCCTGCAAGGTGGCCGACGAGATGGCGCACGAGCTGCACGCACCGCGCAGCTCCACCTGCACGACCCCCGTGTCCACGTCGAACGCCACCAGCTCGAGGTCTCCCCCGTCGGCCTGCACCGACGGCCGCATGAGCTCGATGAGCGAGCGCAGGTCGGCTTCGCGCCGTGCCCGCTCCTCCTCGCCCGGGGCGCCAACGGGCCCGGTGGGGGCGCCGGGGGCGCTTGACTGGTCGGGGCCGGAGAGTGTCGTCACCCTCCCATTGTGCCGTGGCGCCACGCCGAACCAGGTCACGAGGGCCACAGCCGGATCTGACACACCGTCAACTATGGGTCGCCGGATACCATTCGGCGTGCGCAGCGACACGCCGGCCGAGCCCCCTATGCCGGCGTCAGGCCCCGTGGTGGGCGCCCCGGTGGCGCCGGGGATAGGCCTCATCCTGCCCACCTTTCCCCAGCGTCGCCCCGAGCTGCCCGCCGCCGGCGCCCTGGCGGCGGTGTGCCGGGGAGCCGAGGCGGCCGGGGCGTCTGGACTGTGGGCGTGTGACCACCTCTACTGGCACTCCCCCGCCCTCGAGACCATGAGCGCCCTGGGGGTGGCGGTGTCCTCCTCCACCCGGGCCACGGTGGGGTCGTGTGTCTTGCAGCTGCCCCTGCGGCATCCGCCTTCGGTGGCCAAGGAGGCGGCCGCGCTGGCCCACCTGTCGGGGGGGCGCCTGGTGCTCGGCGTGGGGGTGGGCAGCCACCCCGGCGAGTACGAGGCGGCGGGCGCCGACTTCGCCGGGCGCGGCCGCCGGCTCGACGAGGGCATCGACGCCCTGCGTCGCGCCTGGTCTCCGGAGTCGGAACCGCGCTACGCCCAGCTCCCGGCGGCGGGGCCGATCCCGGTGTGGGTGGGCGGGTCGAGCGAGGCGGCCCTTCGGCGCGCCGGGCGACGGGGCGACGGATGGATCCCGCTGTTCATGGCGCCCGAGGAGTACGGCGCCGCCATGGACCGGCTCGACAAGGAGGCCGACCGGGCCGGGACGCGACCCCGTCGCCGTGGCACGGGCCGTTGTGGTGTTCGTCGGCGTGGGCGGCGACGAGGCGGGGCGGCGCGGGCTCGAGTGGATGTCCTCGCTCTACGGCCTGCCGGCGCGTTCGTTCGCCCGCCACCTCGTCACGGGGGACGCCCGCCGCTGCGCCGCGGCCCTCGGCCGCTACGTGGAGGCGGGCGCGCAGCACGTGGCGGTCTTCGTGACCGACGACGACCCGCTGGTACAATTCGAGGATCTGGCCGGCGAGTTCGCCGGCCTCGTCGCGTGCTCTCCCCCGGCTCGGGGCAGCCTCGGGGAGACGCTGGAGGTGAGCGCGTGGTGAGTGCGGACGTCAGCGTCGTCGGCATCGGCATGACCCCGATGGACCGTCGGGATCTCACGCCCCGGGCCATGGCGGCGCACGCCGTCAGGGCGGCGTTGACCGACGCCGGGCTCTCGCCCACCGACGTGGGCCTGGTCATCGTGGCCAACGCGCTGGGCGGTCGCCTGCTCGATCAGGGATGCATCCGGGGGCAGAGCTGGCTGCGCGACATCGACCTCGGGACGACAGGCGTCGTCAACGTGGACAACTCCTGCGCCGGCGGCTCCTCGGCCATGCACCTCGGCGCCATGGCCGCCCAGGCCGGGCAGTCGCCCGTGCTCGTGGTCGGGGTCGAGAAGATGTGGACGGGGCAGCGGGGCGAGACCATCGCCGGGATCGAGGACGGGCTGCCGAGCGAGGAGCGCGCCCAGCTGCGCAGCGCGCTCGCCAACGACGCCGGCAGCCTCCTCATGGCGCTCAACGCCACCTGGGTCCGCCACCAGATCGAGACTCGGGGCACCACGCCGGCGCAGATCGCGGCGGCGGCGGCCAAGGCCAGGCGCTGCGGGGCCGCAACCCCCTGGCCCAGTTCCGCACGCCGGTGACGGCGGAGGAGGTCCTGGCGGCGCCGGTCGTGGTCGAGCCCCTCACCCGCCTCATGTGCTCGTCGTTCACCGACGGGGCGGCGGCGGCGGTGCTGTCGGCCGGCGCCCAACCCGGGGCGCCGCGGCTGCGGGCCAGCGTGCTGCGATCGGGCAACGGCGAGCTCGACTACCACGACCGGCTGCGCGAGACGGCCGAGGAGGCGTGGAAGGCTGCCGGCGTGGGACCCGAGGACATGGACGTGGTCGAGCTGCACGACGCCACCGCCGCCGAGGAGCTCTACGCCCTCGAGTCGCTCGGCTTCTACCCCCCCGGCGAGGCCGGTGTCGCCACCGTGGCCGGCGACACCGACGTGGGCGGGCGGGGTGTGTGCGTCAACCCGAGCGGTGGGCTCGTGGCGCGCGGGCACCCGCTCGGCGCCACCGGTATCTGCCAGATCGCCGAGCTCGTCCACCAGCTGCGGGGCACGGCCTCGGGGCGCCAGGTTCCCGGACCCCGGCTGGGCGTGGCCGTGAACACGGGCGGGATCATGGCCGGGAAGGACACCGCCCTGGTCGCGGTGCACGTGCTGGAGCGCACCTGAGCGTGCCGGGCGCCGTCGTCACCGGGTGGGGCATCGGCCTGCCCGACAAGATCGTCACCAACGAGGACCTCTCGGCCCGTCTCGACACGAGCGACGCCTGGATCACCGAGCGCACCGGGATCCGCGAGCGGCGCATCGGGGGCACGACCTCGGAGCTGGCCGTGGCGGCGGGGGCCCAGGCCCTCGAGCGGGCCGGTCGCAGCGGCGCCGACGTCGACGTGGTCGTGCTCGCCACCACCACCCCCGACGCCCTCGTCCCCGGGACCTCCGCCACCGTGCAGGAGCGCCTCGGGGTGCGCGGTGGCGCCTTCGACCTCAACGCGGCGTGCTCGGGGTTCGTCTACAGCCTCGTGGCGGCGCACGGCCTCGTGGCGGTGGGGGCGAAGCGGGTGCTCGTCATCGGGGCCGAGACGCTCTCGCACATCACCGACTGGGACGACCGCAGCCTGGCCGTGCTCGTGGGCGACGGTGCCGGCGCCGTGCTCCTCGAGGCCACCGACGGGCCGGGCCAGCTCCTCGCCTGGGACCTGGGGGCGGACGGGTCGCTGCGCCACCTGCTCAAGTGCGACCATGGCGGCTACCTGTACATGAACGGCAAGGAGATCTTCCGCCATGCCGTGCGCGTCGTGGTCGAGTCGTCGCTGGCCGCCCTGGGCCGGGCCGGGCTCACGCCCGACGACGTCGAGCTGTTCGTGCCCCATCAGGCCAACGCCCGCATCATCAGCGCCGCCGCCCAGCGCCTCGGCATCCCCGAGGAGCGCTGCGTGGTCACCATCGACCGCTACGGCAACACCTCCTCGGCGTCGATCCCCCTCGCCCTGGCCGACGCCCTCAGCACCGGGCGCCTCCGGCCCGGCGCCATCGCGTCTGTTGTCGGGCTTCGGCGGCGGGATGACGTGGGCGAGCGCCGTCCTACGATGGGCGGGGTGACCGACCCCCCCGCATCCCGACCGCGACAGACCCGTGCTGGTGGTGCTGGCCGCGGGCATGGCCAAGCGCTACGGCGGGTGCAAGCCCCTCGCCCCGGTGGGCCTGCACGGCGAGGCCGTCATCGACCTCACCGCGTCGGACGCCGAGGCGGCCGGCTTCGGGGACGTCGTCATCATCGTCGGTCCCCAGACGGGCCCGGCCATCGCCTACCACGTGCGCCAGTGCTTCCCCCCACGGTGTCGGTGTCCTTCGCCGAGCAGCAGGTGCCGCTCGGCACGGCCCACGCCGTGCTGTGCGCCCGGAGCCACGTCGGTGACGGCGCCTTCGCCGTGGTGAACTCCGACGACGTCTACGGCATCCCGGCCCTGTCCCTGCTGGCCGGGCACCTGGCCGGCAGCGACGAGCACGCCATCGTGGCCTTCCGCCTGCCGCGACAGCATCGTCACCGACGACCCGGTGACGCGCGGCACCTGCGAGGTGCGCGCCGACGGGCACCTGGTCCGCCTGGTGGAGCGGCGCTCGGTGCGGCGCCGGGCCGACGGCACCTTCGTCTCCGAGGACGGCCTCGAGCCCGCCGCGCTGGCGGGCGACACCCCGGTGTCGATGAACCTGTGGGGGTTCCAGCCCGCCATCTGGCCCGTGCTCGAGGCGGCCGTGCACCAAGCGCATCCCACCGTGTCCGCCGACGGCACCGTGGGCGACCGGGCCGCACTGGCCGACGAGTCCGAGGTGCTCCTGCCCGAGGTGGTGGGGGCGATGATCGCCGGCGACACCCCCGGCGGCGGGCCCGCCCAGGAGGTGCGCGTCATCGACGGGCCGGGACGCTGCATCGGGGTGACGCATGCTGACGACCTTCTCGTGGTGCGCGAGGAGCTCGCCGCCATGGTGGGGCGGGGCCTGCGCCCCGAGGGTCTGTGGGAGGCGGGGGGCTGAGCCCCTCCCCGACCGCCGCCGCCGGCGGGCCCGAGTCGCAAGGGCTGGTGCTACTGCCCCGGCCCCGCTCCCTCGAGGTGGCACCCGACCGCCGCCGCGCCTCGGGCGGACCGCCCGACGAGGGCCTCGACACGACGCTGCCGCCCCAGGGCTACCGCCTCGAGGTGACAGACAACGGGGTCCGAGCCCGGGGCGCGGACGACGCCGGGCTCCGACACGCCCGGGCCACCCTGGCCCAGCTCGGCCACGACGCCAACGCCCCCGACGGCGCTGCCGACGGGACGCTGCCGGTGTGCCGGATCGAGGACTGGCCCGACTTCGCCGTCCGCGGCGTCATGCTCGACGTGTCGCGCGACCGCGTCCCCACCCTGGCCACGCTCTTCTCCCTGGTCGAGCGCCTGGCCGGGTGGAAGGTGAACCAGGTCCAGCTCTACATGGAGCACACCTTCGCCTACGCCGGCCACGAGGAGGTGTGGCGTCATGCCGATCCGTTCACGGCCGAGGACGTGCACGCCCTCGACGCCCACTGCCGGTCGCTCGGCGTCGAGCTGGTCGCCAACCAGAACACCCTGGGGCACTTCGAGCGGTGGCTGCGCCACGAGCGCTACCGGCCCCTCGCCATCTCCCCCGACGGGTTCGACTGGGTGTTCGGCATCCACCGGCCTCCCCTCACCCTCGACCCGGCCAAGCCGGGGTCCCTGGCGCTCGTCACCGACCTGCTGGGCCAGCTCGTGCCCGAGGTGGCGAGCCGGCGTGTGCACGTGGGTCTGGACGAGCCGTGGGAGCTGAGCGCCGAACGGCACGGCGACTGGGCCACGTGGCTGGCGGCGATGCGGGACACAGACATCCTGTCGGGGCGCGACCTGCTCGTGTGGGGCGACGTCCTCGCCACCCACCCCGATCTCCTGGCCGCCCTCCCCGGCGACGTCACCGTGTGCGAGTGGGGCTACGAGGACAACCATCCCTTCGACGACCGGGCGTCGCGGCTGGCGGCGGCGGGCGTGCCGTTCTGGGTGTGTCCGGGCACGTCCAGCTGGCTGTCGGTGACCGGGCGCGTCGACAACATGCTGGGCAACGTGTCGGCCGCGGCCCGGGCCGGGCTGGCGCACGGGGCGGGCGGCCTGCTCGTGACCGACTGGGGCGACATGGGGCATCACCAGCAGCCCCCCGTGCGCGACCCGGGGCTGGCGGCGGCGGCCGCCTTCGGCTGGAGCGTGGACGCGCACGCAGGTCTCGACACCGACGGTCTGGCGGCGCTGCTCGACGCCCACTGCTACGACGACCCCACGAGTGAGACGGGGCGGGCCGTGGTGGACCTGGGCCGCACGCCGCGCATGGTCACGCCCCGGCCCCCGAACATGTCGGCGCTGGCCGTGCACCTCCTGCTGCCGCAGTGGAAGGTGGGCACGGGGCTGACGGAGGGGCTGGCGCAGTCCGAGCTCGACGCCGTGGAGGCGCTGCTCGACGACACCGTGGACCGCCTGGGACGGGCCGCGCCGCGGCGTGGTGACGGCGCCCTCGTCGCCGACGAGCTGCGGGCCACGGCCGCGCTGGTCCGCCTGTCGTGCCACGACGCCGGGCTGCGGCTGGCCGGCGACGGCACCCTGGCCGCAGTTCCGACCGACGGGCGCGCCGCCCTCGCCGCCGAGCTGTCGGCCTACGTGGAGGAGCACCGGCGCCTGTGGCTGGCGCGCCACCGGCCCGGCGGGCTCGACGACAGCACGGCCTGGTTCGGCCACCTGGGGCGGTGCTACCGAGAGGGCGACGCCGACCGGTCGTGGTTCGGACCCTTCGGATGAGCCAGCGCCCCCGGTAGCCTGGGGGGAGGTCTCACCGAGGAGCCATGCCGTCCATGGGCCGCGCCGCCAGCTCCACCAGCCACACCGATCCCAGGGGCGCCGACAGCCGCAGGGGTGCCGGCGGCCGGTCCCGTCGGCTGGGCCTCACGCTGGCCCTGACGGTGGTGCTGGCCGCGGCGCAGCTGACCGGGGGCCTCGTGGCCCACTCCGCCGCCCTGCTGTCTGACGCCGGCCACAACCTCACCGACGTGGCCGGTCTGGCCATGTCGTTCCTGGCCGTGCGGTGGGCGCTGCGGCCGCGCAACCCGTCGCGCTCCTTCGGCTACCACCGGTGGCCCATCCTGGCCGCCCTCGTCAACGCGGCCGTGATCGCGGCGGTGACGGTGGCCATCGTGGTCGGGAGCATCGTGCGGCTGCTGCACCCCCACGCCGTGCACGGGGCCCTCGTGGTCGCCGTGGCCGGTGTGGCCCTGGTGGTGAACGGCGTCGCCGTCCTGGTGCTGCGCGAGGGCGGGCGTGACCTCAACATGCGGGCCGCCACCTTGCACATGGCCGGGGATGCGCTCGGATCGCTGGCGGTGGTGGCCGCCGGCGCCGTGCTCGTGGCCCGTCCGTCGCTGGAGTGGATCGACCCCGTGGCCTCCCTGGTGGTCGCCGCCATCATCGTGGTGGAGGCCTACCGGCTGCTGCGGGCCAGCGTGGACGTCCTGCTCGAGTCGGTCCCGGCCGACGTCGACCTGGACGTGCTCACCACGACCATGAGCGGGGTCCCGGGCGTGGCCGAGGTGCACGACCTGCACGTCTGGAGCCTCTCGAGCGAGGTGCGGGCCCTGTCGGCCCACGTCGTGCTGTCGGGGCACCCCAGCCTGGAGGAGGCCCAGGTCGTCGGCGATCTCGTCAAGACGGCCATCGGGGTGCCCTTCGCCATCGCCCACAGCACGCTCGAGCTCGAGTGCGAGCGCTGCACCGACGAGGAACGTGACCCCTGCCTCATGGACGCCGTGGGCGACACCCGGGGCGCCGCTGCGCGGTGAGCGCCGAGGTGGCGCCGGCCGTGGTCCGGTCGCGGGTGCGGGTCCACGGGCGCGTGCAGGGTGTGGGGTTCCGGGCCTCGTGTGCCCGGCGCGCCGTGGCAGCCGGCGTGGGGGGCTGGGTACGCAACACCGACGACGGCGATGTCGAGGCTGTCTTCGAGGGGCCGGCGCCTGCCGTCGACACCCTGGTGAGGTGGTGCCACGACGGCCCGCCCATGGCGCACGTGCGCGCCGTCGACGTCGACGCCGAGCCGCCCGCCGGCGACACGAGGTTCTCGGTGCGCTGACGTTCTGCATGCGCCGGCGTCCTGCGCCGCCCGCCACCCACGCGGGCACGGCACGTGGCGCGTCGAGCGACAACGGCGCGGTGGGGACTCGCGCAACTGTGCCCGGACGCGGCAAGACCCCGAGTAGCCGGTGCGACCGAAGCCGCCCGCACTCCTCGGGGCCCGCCTGCGGCTGACAGCTCACCCGTCCCCGGAGTCGGACGACCCCCGTTCCGGGTGTCGCAGTGTCGGTCCCAGGGAACCTCCTGCTGCGCCACCGTCTGCCTGACCGGCGAACTCGTCGCCTTCCTCTTCCCCTCGATCCCGCCTTGCGGCGCTCTCTCAGGTCTCCGGAAGGTCGTTGTTCATCCGACTGGTGACACTGTGCGCCAGCCTCGGACGAAGGTCAAGAGCGCGGCGCGAAATCCATATGTTCTCCAGAGAATTCGGCTGGATTCCCCAATTTCGACGAACCTTTCCCCAGGGTCCTCCCCAGGTCTTCCCCAACGCGGCGCGCTCGCGCACAATCGCGTCGCCCACAGACACATCGGCCCGGCCCCACGGCATGTCGTCCGTGCGACGCGACGCGACGCGCCCCGCGCCCAGTGCGCCCGTTCCCATCGTCACGCCTTACGTCGCGGGGGCCACGACACGCCGCGGCGACAGACCTTTGTGCCGAGCCGTCACGCGCCCCCCCCACCGCCGGCAGGGACGCGGCGCTTGACCGATACTGGTGGGGTGCCACGATCCAGTGACCGGGGCAGGACCCCGCCCTCCACCGGGGGCGCCGTCCTGGCCGTGGGGGTGGCCACCGAGGACTGGACCGGTGAGGCGCGCTTCCACGAGTACAGCGCGGCCGCCGATCCGCTGCGGTCGGGTTCCATCACACCCGTGCCCCTGCGCCGCTTCCCCGCCGCCCTGCACGGCGGCACGGCGACGCGCACCGTCGCCCTCGACCTGTCCGACGTTCTCGGCACGACCTGGCCCGCCACCGGGCCGTCCCTGCTGGCCCGGTTCGTGTGCATGGCGGCGGGGGACGACGTCGACGTCCTCCCCGACGCCACCAGCACCCTGGCGTACTGCCTGCGGGGCCGGGGCGGCACCGAGGTCGAGGGTCCGGGGATGTCGGGGTACGTGGCGTGGCGGGCCGGTGACGTGGTCACCATCCCCGGCGGCATCCGGGCCCGGCACCGGGCAGACGAGGACGCCGTGCTCTACCAGGTCGACGACTCCCCCCTCCTCGCCTACCTCGGGGTACGGCCCTCGGTTCCCCGCTTCAGCCCCACCCTGTTCGACGGGGAGCGGGTGCGGGAGCGGCTGGCCCGGGTGGCGGCCGAGCCCGACGCGGCGGGGCGCAACCGGGTGGCCGTGCTGCTCGGCAACGCCCGCAACGACCAGACCCTCACCGCCACCCACACGCTGTGGGCCATGCTCGGCGTGCTCCCCGAGGGGCAGGTGCAGCGTCCCCATCGCCACCAGAGCATCGCCCTCGACCTGATCGTCGACTGCCGGCCGGGGTGCTTCACGCTGGTGGGCGAAGAGATCGGGCCCGACGGTGCCATCGTCGACCCCGAGCGTGTCGACTGGGAGCCGGGCGGCGCCTTCGTGACCCCCCCGGGCCTGTGGCACAGCCATCACAACACCTCCGGTGCCCCGGCCCACCTCCTGCCCGTGCAGGATGCCGGACTGCACACCTACCTGCGAAGCCTCGACATCCGCTTCGCCATCTGAGCGGGTCAGGAAGGCCCGGCGGCCTCGGCGGCGCGGCCGCGCTCACCGGCTTCGAGCAGCCGGGCGATCTCGGCCACCTCCGCCTCCACCGAGCGGGCGAACCACGACCGGGCCAGGGCGTCGTGGAGCAGGCCGAAGAGACCGTGACCGAGGTCCAGCTCCTCGACGTGGCGCACCCGTGTGCCGCCCTCCACCGCCTCGATCTCGAACCAGGCGTGCAGGGCCCGGGGCACCCCGTGCTCGAGGGTGACGTCGATGGAGGTGGGCCTGGTCCAGCGGTAGCGGGTCACAACCGACCCCTTGAGCAGGCCCAGGAAGGTGCCGTCCTCGCGGGCCAGCATCCCGTCGGGGGTGTCGGCGAGCTTCGTGACCCACACCATCTTGGTGTCGGCCTTGGTGTATTGGGCGGGGTCCAGCACGAAGTCGAAGACCTCGTCCGGGGTGACACCCCTCACCACTGCGGTCCCCTCACCTCGGATCATGGGCTCCCCCGTCCTCGACGGTGCCGCGAGGCCCAGACACTAGATGCACAGGCGCTCCGGGTCCCCGGCCCGGCGGCGTCCCCGACGGCTTCGAGTCGTCCCGCCCCGTGGGCCGGCAGACGGGGTTCGGCTCCTGCACCCCGCTCCGCACCCGACTCCCGATTGACCCGGGGGCCCAGTTGGGCGATTGTTGGGCGGCGCGTGGGGTCGTGGTGAGGGTCGTTTGCCACGGTTGGCGCAAGGGGTGGCGGTCCCACCCGGCCTCTCGGGGGCGGGTGCGGGCAGCCGTCGAGGGGGGGATGTCCAGTGGCTCACACGTGTCGCGACTACTGCTTCCGCTGCGATCTGCTCCGCTTCCTCCGGGCCGTGCTGTCCCACACCGCCCCCAAGGAGCCCGGCCCCGTCTGACGGCTCCCCACCGGGACAGGGCCCCGTCGGCCTGCCCGGCCCGGTCGGCCTGCCCGGCCCTGTCGGCCTGCCCGGCCCTGTCGCCTGTGACCTCGACCGGGTCACCCGCTTGACCACGCCTCGCGTATAACCCCCATGGGGGGTATACCGAAGGGCGGCCCGAGAGCAACCCCCTGGGGACCCCGCCTTCCCCGGAGCCAGACACCGATGTCCAAGCCCGACGCCCGGACCTCGGACCTCAGACCTCAGACCTCGGACCTCGGACCGGGACCAAAGTCACTTTCCCCTCCAGTGGCGGGAAAGGGACTCGCTTGAGACGCCTCCCGCGTCGATGCCTAGAAGGGAGCCGTCGACCGGGCCCTGGATCGTGGCGACGGCGTCCGTCGACACGGAGGGGGACGGCCATGCCGTTCAGTAACGAGCTGTGCAAAGAATCGGGCACGTGGACGGGGTGGTGCGGTCACGGCTCCATCACCGTGGCCGCGGGCGAGCGTTTCCCTGAATGCCCCGGGTGCCGCCGTGGCATCGACTGGCGCCTCGCCAGGACCGCCCACGTCCGTCCACTCTCGGCCGTGCGCCAGGTCGACGACGAGTGGACCGAAGAGGGCTGGTGGCCGGGCAAGGACGTCGACACGTGAGCCGCATACGGACGCCCAAGGCGCCCACGCACATCCCCGACACCGACGACGACCCCCGCCCACGGGGCCGGATGCGGGTCGGCGATTGGCTGGTCGACCACGGACTGCTCAACAGGGACGACGTCGACTCCGCCCTGGCCGAGCAGCGGCTGACGGGCGACTCGCTGGGCCAGCTCCTCGTCGCCCGGGGGGTCATCGACGAGGAGGACCTGAGCCGCGCCCTGGCCGGCACCTTCGGGCTCCCGTATCGCGACCTGGCCGAGTGGCCACCGGCCCCAGAGGCCGTGGCCCGCCTGCCCCAGACCTTCTGCCGGCGCCGGGGGGTCCTGCCCGTGGCCGTCGAAGACGGGCGCCTCATTCTCGCCCTCACCGATCCGGCCGACGTCCTGGCGCTCGACGACGCCCAGGTGGTGGCTGGCTGCCAGGTCGACGCCGTGATCACCTCCCCGGCCAGCTGCGGCTGGCGCTCGACCGGGCCTTCTCCTCCGACGCGTTCGGCGCCGTCAGCGCGTCCGAACACGTTTCGGCGCTGCCCCCCGCCGCCCCCGACGCCGCTTCGCAGACCGACCTCCGGGTGGCCACGTTCGTGGAGCACCTGCTCGACCGGGCCGTGGCGGCGCGGGCGTCGGACGTGCACCTCGAACCGAGCGGTACGCACATGCGCGTCCGGTTGCGTGTGGACGGTGTCCTCCACGACGCCGTCGACCTGTCGCCGTCGGTCCCCACCGGCACGGTGAACCGCCTCAAGATCATGTCGGGGCTCGACATCGCCGAGCACCGGCGCCCCCAGGACGGCCGCATGTCGTTCGTGGCGTCGGGACGGACCATCGACGGCCGGGTGGCCACGCTGCCCACCGTGCACGGAGAGGCGGTCACCCTCCGCATCCTCGACCGCGATCAGGGCCTGCTCGACGTCGACCGCCTCGGGTTCGACCGCGATGCGCTCGGTCGGCTCCGCGAGTCCTACGGCCTGCCCTGGGGGCTCATCCTGGCTGTGGGGCCGACGGGCTCGGGCAAGTCCACCACCATCTACTCCATCCTCAACGAGATCAACGATCCCTGTCGCAACGTGATCACCATCGAGGACCCCGTCGAGTACGACATCGCCGGCATCAAGCAGACCCAGGTCCACGATCGCATCGGCTACACCTTCGCCGCCGGGCTCCGCTCGATCCTGCGCTCGGACCCCGACGTCATCGTCATCGGCGAGATCCGCGACACCGAGACGGCCCACACCGCGGCCGAGGCTGCGCTCACGGGGCACCTCGTGCTGTCGACCCTGCACGCCAACGACGCCTCGACCGCCACCGCCCGCCTCCTCGAGATGGACCTCGAGCCCTACCTCGTGGCGTCGTCGCTCACCTGCGTCGTGGCCCAGCGGCTGGTGCGGCGACTGTGCCCACACTGCCGGCGCCCCTACGAACCCGACGGTGACGAGCTGCTGGCCATCACCTCGGTCCTGCCCGACACAGCCTCCACTCCCCCGCCCGTGCCCATGCCCGAGGGCGGCGGCGACGGGCACGGCGAGCCCATGGTGCTGTACGCGCCCGGGGGGTGCCAGCGCTGCAACCAGAGCGGGTACTTCGGACGAGTGGCGGTCTACGAGGTGATGCGCATGACGTCGCGCATCAGGACGCTCGTCCTGGAGCGCTCGTCGGCGGCACGCATCCAGGAGGCGGCGGCGGCCGACGGCATGCAGCAGCTGCGCGAGAACGGGGTGGCCAAGGTGATGGCCGGCGTGACGAGCTTCGCCGAGCTGGCTCGCTGCATCGTGTCGAGGGCGCGCCCGGGGCCCGGCCTCGGGCTGCGCCCACAGCAGCGGGCGGTCACGATAGGGGGCCGGCGGCCGCCTCCACCATGGCCCCCGCCGACAGCAGCAGCTCCTCGCCCCCGGGCGGCCCGATGAGCTGGATGCTCGCCGGCAGCGGGCAGTCGCTCGGCACGGGAAGGGCGAGGGCGGGGACGCCGGCCAGGTTGACCGGCAGCGTGCACCGGGCCATGAGCAGCTCCTCGCCGCCGTCGAGACGGGGCGGGAAGATCGTCAGGGTGGGCGTGGCGATCACGTCGACGCGCTCGAACAGCGCGTCGAGCTCGGCCCGCCGAGCGCGCCTGAACGGCGAGGGCGGCGGCGCGCGCCCCGGGGTCGACCGCGGCTCCCAGGCCGAGCCGGCCCACCACGTCGGCGCCGACGTGGCCGGGATGACGCGCCACCAGGTCGCGATCGGTTTCCCACGCCTCCACCACGAGCAGCACGCCGGCGGCGACGGTGGCGTCGTGCCACAACGGCACGTCGAGGTCCAGCACCTCCCACCCGGTGCGGGCCAGGGCACCGTCGACGGCGCGGTCGATGGCGCGTCGGCCTCGACCCGGATCCGCCCCACCCGCACCGACCCGCCCCCGGGCCCGACCGCGAACCCCGGCTCGAGCAGCGCCATGCCCGTCACCAACCCGGCCACGTCGCGGGCCATGGGGCCCACCGTGTCGAAGCTGGGCGACAGGGGCCACACCCCGTCGAGGGGGATCCGTCCCCACGTCGTCTTCAGGCCGGCGGTGCCACAGCACGCCGAGGGGATCCGCACCGAGCCCCCCGTGTCGGTGCCGTAGGCGACGTCGGCTTCGCCCGTGGCCACCGCCACGGCCGACCCGCTCGAGGAGCCCCCGGGGACGAGGGTGGGATCGAGGGGGTTGACCGGCGTGCCGTACCAGGGGTTCACGCCCGTCACCCCGAGCGCAAGCTCGTGGAGGTTGGTGCGCCCCACGATCCGCGCCCCGCCCGGCGGGCGCCGGCCAGGCAGGTGGCGTCGCCCGGCAGCGGGCGAGGCCTCGTCCACCACCGCCCGGCACCCGGCGGTGGTGACCACGCCCGCCATGTCGATGACGTCCTTCACCGCCAGGCGCACACCGGGCCCGGCCGTGTCGAAGCGGGTGATGAAGGTCGACATGTCCGGGCTCAGCGCCCCTGGTCGCGAGCTCGACGCACGTCGCGCATGCTCCCACAGAGGGGCTATAACGGGTGCCCGGGTGGGGCGGCGACCGGGCTGGAAGGGGAGGGCGATGGCCGACGCGGGCATTGCCGCGAGGGCGGGGGGTGGGCGGTGCTGAGCGACGCTGGAGATCTCGCGTCAGGCGACGCTCAAGCCGATCACCAAGATCGCGTGGGACGCCGGCATCCCCGAGGGCCTGCTCGAGCCCTACGGCGAGTACGTGGCCAAGATCAACCTGGACGCCATCGAGACCCTGGCGGACCGGCCCCGGGCCCGCTACGTGGTGGTGACGGCGATCACCCCCACCCCGCTCGGCGAGGGCAAGACGACGACCACCCTGGGCCTCGGGCAGGCCATGCGCCACATCGACAAGCGCGCCACCCTGGCCATCCGCCAGTCCTCGATGGGGCCGACCTTCGGCATCAAGGGGGGCGCGGCGGGGGGCGGCACAGCCAGGCCGTGCCCTTCGAGGCGCTCAACCTCCACCTGACCGGCGACATGCACGCCGTCACCGCCGCGCACAACACCCTGTCGGCCATGCTCGACAACCACCTCCACCACGGCAATGAGCTCGGCATCGACCTGCACAACGTGACGTGGCGCCGCGTCCTGGACGTCAACGACCGGGCGCTGCGCAACCTCGTGGTCGGGCTCGGCACCAAGGAGGACGGCGTCCCCCGCCAGACGGGGTTCGACATTACGGCCGCCTCCGAGGTGATGGCGGTGCTGGCGCTGTCGACGTCGCTGCGCGACATGCGCGAGCGCCTCGGCCGCATCGTGGTGGCCTACAACGCCCAGGGCACGCCGGTCACGGCGGAGGAGCTGCGGGCGGCGGGGGCGATGACGGTGATCATGCGCGACGCCATCAAGCCCAACCTGCTGCAGACGCTCGAGAACACCCCGGTGCTCGTGCACGCCGGGCCCTTCGGGAACATCGCCCACGGCAACTCGTCGGTGATCGCCGATCTCATCGGCATCCACACCGGGGACTACCTCATCACCGAGGCGGGGTTCGGCGCCGACATGGGGGCGGAGCGGTTCTTCAACATCAAGTGCCGGACATCGGGGCTCACCCCCGACGCCGCCGTGGTGGTGGCCACCGTCCGGGCCCTGAAGGTCCACGCCGGCGCGCACCGGGTGGTGGCCGGACGGCCGCTTCCCCCGGCGCTGCTCGAGGAGAACCCCGACGAGGTGCACGCCGGCGCGGCCAACCTGCGCAAGCAGATCGACAACGTGCGCGTCCACGGCGTGACCCCGGTGGTCGCCATCAACGCCTTCCCCGAGGACTTCGCATCCGAGCACGAGGCCATCCGCGAGGTGGCGGCGTCGCTCGGGGTGCGGGCCGCGGTGTGCACCCACTTCACCGAGGGGGGCCGGGGGGCGGTCGAGCTGGCCGAGGCGGTGGTGGAGGCGGCCGACGAGCCGAGCCAGTTCCACTTCCTGTACCCGGGCGAGGCCTCCCTGCGCCAGAAGATCGAGACCGTTGCCGCCACCATCTACGGAGCGGCGGGGGTCGACTACTCCCCCGCCGCGTCGCGCCAGCTCGACACCTACGAGCGCAACGGGTTCGGCGGCCTTCCCGTGTGCATCGCCAAGACCCACCTGTCCATCTCGTCGGACCCGACCCTCAAGGGCGCCCCCACGGGCTGGCGGCTGCCGGTGCGGGAGGTGCGGGCGTCGGTGGGTGCTGGCTTCGTCTATCCCGTGTGCGGGGACATGCGCACCATGCCCGGCCTGCCCTCGCACGCCGCGGCGGAGCGCATCGACATCGACGAGAACGGGGATATCGTCGGGCTGTCCTGAACCCGTCGACCCGCCCGGGTGTGCTCGGGTCCGGGGCGGTCCCACACGGATGCTCCCGCCTGGCGCCCCGCGGTACAGTGCCCGCCATGTCAGACACCGCCAATCATGATCACGAGATCGACACCGGGAAGGGCACCTTCGCCCTGAGCGAGCTGGGGTCGCTCATGCCGGGGATGGCCGAGATCATGCCCCTCGTCGGCGCCCGCATCTGGAAGTGCTACTACGCCGGCAAGGCCCACAACCAGGCTCTGGCGCGCTTCCAGCTGAAGGAGGCCGTCAACCTCATGGAGAAGGGCGCCTTCCTCCGGCCCAAGTACACCGAGAACATGGACAAGTTCATCACCGAAGAGGTCGGCACCCTGAAGAAGTGCATCGAGGCCGAGGACTGGGAGGGCTTCGAGTCGGCCTTCACCGCCATGGTCGACGCCGCCAACGCCTACCACGACGTGTACGACAAGTCCTTCCTGCGCTGGAAGATCCCCGACGCCGCGCCCCCCGACCTGGACATGACCCCCCGGTCATAACGCAGGACCCGCGCCGACGCGCCCGGCGCGTGCGGGGCCGGGATCAGGAGAGGTGCACAGCAGAGCCGAAGAAGCGGGCGTCACCGAAGGCGAACACCCCTCCGTCGGCGCCGAGCAACCAGTAGCCACCGCTGTCGGGGGTGGCGGCGATGCCCACGATCGGCGCCGCCGGGGTGATGCCCAACCCGGGCAGCGACCCGAAGAACGGCGCCGTCCCGACGGCGTGCGATTCGGCACTCACGGCGTAGCCGTACGAGCCGGCCTGGAAGACGCCGCCGTCGATGCCCACCTGCCACGCCCCGGCCTCGGTGGCGGCGACGCCGCTGATCTGGCCGGCGATCCCGAGGAGATTGAAGGCGTCGACGGCGAAGTCCGGTGGGCTCGGGCAGGGGTGCCCGGCCGACGGATACGAGGCACCGGAACCCGAGGTCTCGGACTCGGTGAATCCCACGCCGCCCGCCGAGCGTGGGTTGGCGCTGATCCCCGCCACGGGGACCGGCCCCCCGATGAAGCCCGGGGGTGTCACCGTCGGGGGGGATGACGACGGTGCGAAGGGCGAGCAGTAGACGGCGTCGCCGAAGGCGAACTCCCCGCCGTCGGCGCCCACCAGCAAGTAGCCGTGCCCGGTGGCGGTGGGCGTCATGCCCACGACGGGTGCGGCGGGACGGACCTCGATGCCCGGGAGCGACCCGGCGAACGCCGCGTCGCCGAAGGCATAGACCCCGCCGTCCGCGCCCACCAGCCAGTACCCGCCCCCGTCGTCGGTGACCGCCATCCCCACGACGGGGGCGGCGGGGCCCACGTCGAGGGCAGGGAGCGACCCGTAGGAGACTGCGTCGCCGAAGGGAACGACGTCGCCGTCGGCCTTGGTCAGCCAGTACCCGCCACCGTCCGCAGTGGGAGCCATGGCCACGAAGCGTGCCGCCGTGGCTTCCCCGGTCACGGTGAAGGCGGCGCTCAGGTTGGTGAACGACGTCGACGACTCGTGGCTGCCACAGCTCGCAGCGAACCGGTACCGGCCCGGTCGCACCGCAACGCTGGGGGCCGTTCCCACGAACCCGGGAACGAGGACGTGGGTTGGATCGACTGTTCCTGCGGCAGCAGGCACGGTGAAGGTCTCGGTGTCGTCGAACATGGTTGCAACACCGATATCCGGTCCACCACCGGCCGCCTCGAAGACGATCTGGTTGCAGTCCGCAGAGGCCTCGATGCGCACCACGGAACCCACCGGTCCGGAGGTCGGCTGCACCGACAGGAACGGCTTCGCCGGCGGTGCGGCGACCGCCCGAGCACCCTCACCGGGCGCTGCGACCACCATCCCGGCGGCGACCGTGCCCGCCACCAGGATCACCACCATCCGACGCAATGGACGGACCACTCCTCGAGCTTGGCACCCCTCATCACCGGCCGCTCCCGGGACCCAGCGACCCACCGGCCGGATGCCATGATGGCCCCGTGGAGTACGACGAGTTCGGGTTGTTCCACGAGAACGCCGAGGAGTTCGGCCTGCCCTTCGACGCGCCGCCGGTGGTGCGGCGGGAGTCGGTCGAGGTGGACCCGGGCCGGCACCTGAGCGCCCTCGTGTGGAAGGAGGCCGATCCCGAGCTCGTGCTCCTGCACGGGGGGGCACAGAACGCCCACACCTGGGACACCGTGGCCATGGCGCTCGACCGGCCCCTGGTGGCGATCGACCTCCCCGGCCACGGCCTCTCCGACGGGCACGGCCGGCCGGCGGAGGACGGCACCGTGCTCCAGCGCGACGCCGTCGATGTCGCCACCGCCGTCGCCCACCTGGCTCCGAACGCCCGGGCGGTGGTGGGCATGTCGCTCGGCGGGCTCACCACCATCGCCCTGGCGGGCGAGGCTCCCGAGCTGGTGCGGACCATGGTCCTCGTCGACGTCCTACCCGGGATCAAAGGAGAGCGGGCCAAGCACATCACCGACTTCCTCGACAGACCCCCGACCTTCGCCAACTTCGACGAGCTGCTCGACCTCACCGTCCAGTTCAATCCCACCCGCTCCCCGTCGTCGTTGCGCCGCGGCATCCTGCACAACGCCGAGCAGCTCGACGACGGCACGTGGGTGTGGCGCTGGGCCCGGCACCGGCCCACTCCGGTCGACGCCGGTCCCGGCCGGGGACCCGTCGAGGCGCACCTCTACGACGACCTGTGGGACGTCCTGACTGCACTGCAGGTGCCGATCCTGCTGGCCCGGGGAATGCGGACCGATTCGGTGCTCGGTGACGACGACGAGGAGGAGCTCCGGCGGCGACTGCCCGGCGCCCGGGTCGTCCACGTCGAGGAGGCGGGCCACAGCCTCCAGGGCGACACGCCCCTCGAGCTGGCCGCCCTCATCGAGAGCTTCGTCTTCGGCGCCTGACGGATCACACCGAGTCGTCGGGCGATGGGTCACCCCACTTCCGGGCGATGGTCCCCCACGGGTCCGCGTACCCATGGGGACGGCGCCGGTACGGCGACTTGGCCCGAAGGTACGCGCCCGCCATCGGGGCCGCTGCTCTGAGCGGCCACCGGCGCCAGCCCACGTGCTCGCTGGTCTCGGCCAGCAGGTCCGGCAGGGAATGGTGCTGGAACGACAGCACGTCCTGGGCCCGAGCGGTGTCCATCCAATCGGTGGCGAACCAGTCACGGTCGCTGTCGGGGTCACCCGGTCTGCCCCGTGGGATGGCTCCCACGAGCCCCATGGACGTGGCCATGGCCGGTCCGAGCGTCCCCTGGAGCAGGCGGTGGGACTGGTCTCCGCCCACGAGGAAGACCTCGTTGGTGGCGTCGGTGACGGTGGCGGCGGCGAAGGCACGAGCCACGTCGCGGACGTCGACGGTCTGGAGACGGCCGTCGGCGGGCAACAGGGCCTCGAAGTACAACATGTCGGCGCCCACGTCCGACCGTGGCACCGGGGTCATCACACCACCGAGACGGAGGATCACCCAGTCGAGCCCCGACGACATGACGGCCTGCTCCACCTCCGCCTTGTGGGCGCCGTAGAGGTCACACGGGGCGACCGGGGTCGTCGGCGTCAACAGATCCGCCTCCCGGTGCGGGTTTCGTGCCCCGTAGACGGCGACGCTCGAGGCCTGGACGAACCGTGGCGGCACGGGGCGCTTCGAGGCGGCATCCAGGAGTGCTCGGGCCGCGTCCACGTTGACCCGGCACGCCAGGGACCGGTGGGCATAGCAGGCCGGCGGAATCACAGCGGCGAGATGGACGATCGCCCCGGGATCGACAGACGCCACCAGGGCCGCCGCCGCGTCCGGGGCGGTGAGGTCGACCCAGCGGACCTCCACCAGGTCAGAGGTTGCAACGCGGCGGGCCTTCTTCCGGTTCCCCGGCAGGTCGAGGTCCGTGGCCACGACCTGACGCCCGTCGTCGACGCATTGCTGCACCACAGCGCTTCCGACCAGGCCGAAGGCGCCGGTGACGAGGACCGTGCCGGTGGTCACCGGCCGACCCGGACAGCGCCACGCACTCGCTGATAGCCAGGCCCCCTGATCGACGGTGTGCCGACGATACCGTCCGGACCCCGCCGGTCACCACGGCGGGACTCGTCGATGGGCACGCCTCACGGTGCTGGCGGGTCAGGCGTAGGTGAACACCCCGGCGTCGATGACGGTCTCCCCCCGCTGGTTGTCGGTGCGGAAACGTACGGCGTCGGCTTCGTTCCACATCGAGATGGTCAAGGTGTCGCCCGGGTAGGTGGGGCGCGAGAACCGTGCCGCCATTGAGCGCACCCTCGTCGGGTCCGACCCGCACACCGCATGCAGCAGGGCCCGGCCGGTGAACCCGTACGTGCACAGCCCGTGCAGGATGGGACGGTCGAAGCCGGCCCGCTTGGCGAAGACGGGGTCGGAGTGCAGAGGATTGCGGTCCCCCGACAGCCGGTACAGCAGCGCCTGATCGGGACGCGTGGCGTAGGTCACCACGTCGTCGGGCTCGCGCCCGGGCATGGGTCCGGCCGACGACGACGGCCCCCGCTCGCCGCCGAAGCCGCCCTCGCCCCGCACGAACAGCGACGTCGTGGCGCTGAAGCGGGCTTCGCCCGTGCCGGCGTCGACCGACGCCGAGCGCAGCACCACCAGTGCGCCCGATCCCTTGTCGTACACGCCGGTCACCGTGCCGGTGGTGCGCACCGTTCCGTCCGGGGGGATGGGGCCCGACAGCTCGATGGACTGCTCCCCGTGCACCAGCATGGCGGGGTCGAACGAGCCCATGGTGGTCCGGCTCTGACCCCCCGCTCCCACCACGGCGGCGAAGGTGGGGAGCACGCGCTGGGGATGGTCGGCAGAGTTCTCGGTGGTGAATTCGAGCTCGAAGTCCACGGGGTCGAGCGTCCCCGCCCCCACCCCCAAGGCGTAGAGAAGGGCATCGGTCGAGGTCCACGACCGCTCGACGGGGTCCGAGGTGGTACCCACGATGTCGGGGTTGATGGGCATGGCCGGCCTCCGTTCCGCTCGAGCCGGGAGACGTCCCCGGGGGGTACATATGTAACACGAAAATATGTTACGATCAATCCATGACCCGGGCCGACCTCGACACGGCCAGACCAGCGGCGGCCCAGGACGGCCTGCGCACCGTGGACGCCCTGGCCAGGGCAGCGGGCACCACCACCCGGCAGGTCCGGGCCATGCAGACACGCGGGCTGCTGCCCCGCCCCCACATGGTGGGCCGCACCGGTTTCTACGGCCACGATCACCTCGAACGCCTGCGCACCGTGCTGCGCCTGCAGGACCAGGGGTTCTCCTTGGCCGCCATCGCCGCCCTGGTCTCGGCGTGGGAGGCGGGCATGACCTTGTCCGATGTGCTCGGCCTGCCGTGGACGGAGCCGGCACCGGTCGAGGACACCGACGCCTTCGAAGGGGTCGCCGTGCCGTGGCGGGGACGGCTCCTGTCGCTCGTGCCCACCACCGTGATCGACACCGCCGCCTCCTGACGGACCTGCAAGCATGGCGCCCCGTGCGAACGGGCGACGTGCTGGGCGAGGTCGGCCTCCCCGCCCCGCTCGACGAGCTCGTCGCACGCACGTGGGACGTCGTGGTGGTGGGCGGTGGGCACAACGGGCTGACGGCGGCGGCCTATCTGGCCCGGGAGGGCTATTCGGTCCTGGTGCTCGAACGGCGGTCCCGGCTCGGCGGGGCGTGCACCTTGGAGCGGCCCTTCCCCGACGAGCGGTGGGTGGTGAGCCCGTGCGCCTACGCCGTCGGCCTGCTGCACCCCCTCGTGGTCGAGGAGCTGGCCCTGCACCGCCACGGCTATCGCGTCCAGCTGGTGGACCCCCACCTGTGGTGCCCGTTCGAGGACGGCACGTCGATCGCGCTGTGGGACGACCCGCGGCGAAGCGCCGCCGCCGTGCGCGCCCTGGCACCCGGTGACGTCGACGGCTACGCCGCCTACGAGGCCCTGTTCGCCCGCATCCGCACCGCGCTGCGACAGGGCCGCGACACCTGGGTGGGCGACGCCCCCGATCGGGCCGAGCTCGAGGCCCTGCTGGCCGGTGACACCGAAGCGCGCGAGGTCCTCTTCGACGCCTCCATCGCCGAGGTGGTGGAGCACCACGTGCGCGACGAGCGGCTGCGCACGGCGCTGCACGGCCAGGGCATCATCGGCACCAACGCAGGGCCGCGCCAGGCAGGGACGGCGGCGGTGCACCTCATGCACGCCTCGGGTTCGCTGGAAGGCCGCCCCGGCGCGTGGGGGTACGTCGACGGCGGCATGGGCCAGGTGTCGTTCGCATTGGCCGACGCGGCACGCCAGGCGGGGGCCGTCCTGGCCACGGGCGTGGCGGTGGCGGCGCTGTCCCCCGGTGAAGGTGTCCGCCTCGAGGGGGGCGACACCATCCGGGCCCGGGCCGTGGTGTCCAACGCCGATCCCAAGCGCACGGTGGCGCTGTGCGAGCACGGCGTGCCCGAGGACTTCGCCCGCCGCGTGGCGCGCTGGCGCACCGACAGCCCGGTGCTCAAGCTGAACTGCGCATTGCGCCGCCTGCCGACGTTCAGCGCCGCGGCGCCGGGATCGGACCCCCATCGGGGCATGGTCACCATCAGCACCGGCATCGACGCCACGCAGTCGGCCTACGAGGCGGCGCGCCGGGGCGAGCCGGCGCCGGCGTGGTGCGAGCTGTACTTCCCCACCGTCTACGACCCCTCCGTCGCCCCGCCCGGGCACCACGTCATGAGCGTGTTCGCCCAGTACGTCCCGTACACGCTGGCATCGGGCACGTGGGCGGAGCGCCGCCGGGAGATCGCCGACGCCGCCATCGGCACCATCGCCCGCTTCGCGCCCGACGTGGCGGACACCGTCGTGCACTGCGACGTCATGGGGCCGCCCGACATCGAGGAGCGCATCGGACTGACCGGCGGGCACATCTTCCAAGGTGAGTGCCTTCCCGACCAGATGTGGGCGGAGAGGTTCTCGCCCCGGACCCCGGTGCCCGGTGTCTATCTGTGTGGCGCGTGCACCCACCCCGGGGGCAGCGTCATGGCCGTGAACGGGCGCAACGCGGCCATGGCGGTGGCCGCCGACCTGCACGGGGCACGCTGAGGCACAGCTCTAGGAAAGAGACCGGCCGTATACTCGTCGTCACCCCGGACGCCACGCGGCACCGGGCCATCCGGAAGGGGGGCTCCGGTGTCGAGGACGCGAGGGGCGCCCCACCAACCGGCGACCGGGCCGGTGGCGCACGTCGGCGCGGAGGACGCCGGACCGGCGACGCTCGTCCAGGGCCCGTTGTCGGCTCCCGCGCTGATGCTCGCCTGCCTGGCGGGGCTGGGTCTCTTCGTGGCGGTGGTGACCGTCCGGGGCGGGCCGTCGGTGGGCGACGCCTACGGGGTCACCACTCCGGCCACCGCCATCGCCGACGGGGATCTCACCGCCGCCGCCCACGATCAGGTCCTGCCCCAACCGGCCGGCTACGCGTTGCTGGCGTCCCCCTTCATCGTCGCCCTGCGACCCGTGATCGGCACACCGACGTGGTGCGACGCGCGCGTGCCCCCCGTCACCCGCCTGTTCCTGAAGTGGTGTGCCGCCGACCAGCTCTCGTCGCACCGCTGGTACCGGTCGCAGGCGGTGCTGGGCCTCTTGGCGTGGCTGGTGCTGGCCATCGGGGCCGTGCGCCTGCTGCGCGCCGCCGGGGGCGGCGGTCCCCTCGAGCTGCTGCTCGTGCTGGTCCTGGCGGCCATCCCCGCCGCCAGCGACGGGATCGTCGAGACGTTCCATCCCCAGGACCTCGTGTGCGTCGGGCTCACGTGCGCGGCGTTGGGCGAGACGCTACGACGACGATGGGTCCTCACCGGCGTCCTCTTCGGGGTGGCCTTCCTGTGCAAGCAGTTCGCCCTGCTGCCGCTCATCGCCGTGGTGGTGGCCGCCCCCACCATGCGGGCGCGCCTTGTCGTGGTGAGCGTCGCCGCCGGCGTGGTGGGGTGCGGGATCGCCCCCTTCGCCGTGGTGGACCCGGGCGCCACCTGGAACACGTTGAGCGCGGTGAACGCAGGGAGCGTGATCAAGCTCACCACCGGCACGGTGGTGGGCATGACGGGGTTCACGGAGTCGACCAAGCTCCACATCGCCCGGGACGGGCCGGTGGTGCTCGCCCTCGCCATGTCCCTGTGGGCACGGCGCCGGGCCGGGAGCGGCCTGCTCACCCCCCTGGGCCTCATCGGGCTGGCCACCGCCTGCCTGGCCGCCCGCCTGGTGTGCGAGGTGTGGTTCGCCAGCTACTACCTGCTCGCCGTCAGCGCCGCCCTGCTCGTGCTGGACCTGGCGGCGAGGCGCGTCCCGGTGTGGTCGTGCGCCTGGATCGCGGGCACGGGAGTCCTCGTCGAGCAGGCCGGGGGCATCCCCGACACCACGCTCGGCGCCACCTTGGCCTTCATCGCCGCCCTGGCGGCGCTGTGCATCGGCCTGCGCGCCGTCCCGCGCCGCCACCCCGTCCCCGCACCGGTGCTGGCGGGCGCGGACGGGGTCTGACGGCACGCGCCCTACCAGCGGTACCAGCGTCCGCGGCCCCCGGCCCCTTCGCCCCTGGCCAGGGCGAAACCCGCCACCCAGGCGACGAAGACCACCACCGCCACGATCCACAGGACGTGGGCGGCGAAACCGAGGCCGCCGAACAGCAGCGCGATGAGCAGGACCAGCAAGATGAGTCCCATGTCGTTCCTTTCGACTCGGCCGAGCCCCAGGACTCGGTGTGACGGTCGGTCCCCCGGATGGGACTGGCGACCCGTGTGAGCTGCCAGGCCGGCAGCGCTACAGGTACGTGTCCTCGCGGCGCACGACGTTGCCGTGCCCGTCGTCGACGGTCGTGCGGTGGCGACGCGGGCCCGAGCCCAGCGTCCACGAGGCCAGGGACACGATGAAGCCGATGGCGCCCACGATCATGAGGATCACGCCGACGCTGCGGACATTGAACCCGTGCTGGTACTGGCTCGCTGTCAGAGCGAAGTCGAGGATCGCCCCCACCGCGAACACGATGATGCTCACGACTGCTCCACCCACCATGTCTCTGTCCTCCTCTCGGGCGCGCCGCACTCACGCGAGACGGCGTCACACCGTCGCGTCGCCGACGCGACACGACGTCGAACCGTCAGGTGCTGTGGTCCTGTGGACCAGCGCCACGACGTCACAATGTCCCTACCCGAGGTGCACGACCACGCAAACATCGCCGCCGCTGCCTACCCCCTCCATGCAGGGAAAAAGCGGGAAGCGCCGGGCGCGGGTCAGGCGCTGACGGGGGGACGGCGTTGCGCCCAGGGGCTCAGCTGCTCGAGCTGGGCCGCCACCCGCAGGAGCAGGTCCTCGCGCCCGAAACGGGCGACGAGTTGCACGCCGATGGGCAGGCCGTCGTCGTTCCAGTACAGCGGCAGTGAGATCGCCGGCTGTCCCGTCACGTTGAACGGGGGCGTGAAGGGAACGAGTGCGGCGGCCCGGAACAGGCCGTGGAGCGGATTGTCCGGCGGGCTGTCGAAGGAGCCAAGTGGCGGCGGGGGCTCGGCCAGGGTGGGCGTGAGGAGGAGGTCGATGCCGGCGTCGTCGTACCACTGCGCCACAGCACGCGCCGACGCCTGCAGCCCGTGGCGCGCCGCCAGGAAGTCCCCGGCGGTGGCGGCCCGGGCCACGTCGGCCAGCGCCCACGTGAGCGGCTCGACGTCCTCGGCGCGCACGGGCGCGGCCCAGCTTGCCGGGCCAGTAGTGGTCGACGTCGAAGGCGATGCCGGCCGCCCACACCAGCACGAAGTTCGTGACGAACTCGACGTCGTCGAGGGCATCGACGTGCACCGCCTCGACGTGGTGCCCCGCCGACTCGAGCAGCCGGGCGGCGGACTCGGCGGCGGCCACGCAATCGGGGTGGGTGGCGACGCTTCCGCCGAACGCCGCGCTCTGCACGCCGATGCGCAGCCGACCGGGATCCGCACCCACCTCTTCGCCGTAGGGGCGCTCGGGCTCGGGGGCCACGTAGGGGTCCCCCGGCGTGGGCCCGGCCACGGCGTCGAGGACGGCGGCGGTGTCGCGCACGCTCCGGGTCACGGCGAGCTCGCACACAAGGCCACCGATGACGTCGCCGTACTCGGGGCCGAGCGACACCCGGGCACGCGTCGGCTTCAGGCCCACCAGCCCGCACTCGCTGGCGGGGATGCGGATGGACCCTCCCCCGTCCGAGGCGTGGCCGACGGGCACCATGCCCGACGCCACCGCCGCCGCCGAGCCGCCGCTCGACCCCCCGGTCGAGCACGTGGTGTCCCACGGGTTGCGCGACGGGCCGTAGGCGGCGGGCTCGGTGGTGGGCAGGATGCCCAGCTCGGGCGCGTTGGTGCGGCCCACCACCACGAACCCGCGCGCGCAGGCGCCGGGTGAGCTCCTGGTCGACGCGGTGCGGTGTACCGGGCCTTCTTGAGGGCGGCCATGCCCTCGTGCATCTCCTCGCCGGCGGAACTGCACAGCAGGTCCTTGAGCACGATGGGGACGCCGCGGAACGGACCGTCGGGCAGACGCGCCGGCCGCCTCGCGGCGGGCCTCGTCGAAGCGGGGGCGGATGACGGCGTTGAGCGACGGGTCGAGCCGCTCGATACGGTCGACGGCGTCGTCGACGAGCTCGGTGGGCGACGCCTCCCCTCGTCTCACCATCGCTGCCAGCTCGCATGCGTCGAGAAAGGGTCCGGCCACGACGGGAACGGTAGCGGGGCGCACGCGCACACGCCTGCCCGCCCGCACCCGCCGGCCCGCTCGTCACTGAGGGATCGCGCCGGTGGGTACTACCCTGACATGCTCGGGATGCCGGTTTCGACCCGAGGCGGGCACGCCGTGGCGGCACGAGGGCGTCGGGCCGGATGGGTCCTCGCCCTCGCCGGCGTGGGGGCCGCAACAGCAGCCGCCCTCGGCGACGGAGGCGGCGCACGCTCGGCGGGGGCCCAGGACTGGCCTCCCTTCGTTCTGGTGACGGGCCTTCTTCTCGTGGGACTGGTCGCCGACGAGGACGGCCTCTTCGCCGCGGCGGGGACGCAGCTGGCCCGGTTGGCCAAGAGCGGCGTGACGTCGTTCGTGGGCGCCACCGTGCTCATCGCGCTCGTCACGAGCGTCTTGAACCTCGACACCTCCGTCGCCTTCCTGACCCCGGTGCTCGTGCACGCGGCGCGCAGTCGTGGCGACGACGACGCGCCCTTCCTCTACGGCTCGATCCTGCTGTCGAATGCCGCCTCCCTGCTCCTGCCCGGGTCCAACCTCACCAACCTGATCGTCCTCGGGCACCTCCGTCTGTCGGGCGGGGCCTTCCTCCACCGGGTGGCCGGGGCCTGGCTCGTGTCGGTGGTGGCCACCGCCGTCGTGGTGGGCGTGGCGCAACGGCGGCCACTGCGCGCTCCCAGCCACCCCGTGCGCCGCGCCCCTCGCCCCGTGGTGGGCGTGGGGGTCACCGCTGTGACGGCGGTGACGGTGCTCGTGCTCGTGCTGCGGTCGCCCGCCCTGCCCGTCGCCGCCGTGGGGGTCGCCGCCGTGGCCCTGCACCTGATCCGGGGGCGGCAATGGGCAGGCCCTTCGCTGCGCCGGGTGCCCGGGGTGCTGGGGGTGCCGGTGCTGGTGGGGCTGTTCGGGGTGGCGGTGGCGCTGGGGACGCTGGGGCGGGACTGGTCGGGTCCGGCCACGTTGCTGTCGCACCTCGACGCCTGGGGCACCGCCGCCGTGGCGGCCGGCGCCAGCGTGCTCGTGAACAACCTGCCCGCCGCGTCGCTCCTCGCCGCCCGGGTCCCGCACCGGCCGCTCGCCCTGCTCGTCGGGCTCGACATCGGGCCCAACCTCTTCGCCACGGGCTCTCTGTCGTGGATCTTGTGGTACCGGGCGGCGCGCATGGCGGGCGCCCGTCCGTCGCTTCGGCGCGCCAGCCTGTACGGCGCCATCTCGGCACCCCTCGCGATGGCGGGCGCACTGGGCGTACTCGTCCTGGCCGGAAGCCGGTGAGAAAGAGCGAAAAAGACCGGAATCCCCAGGTTTTCCCGCTTGTGATCCCCAGGCCCGACCGACCATGGTGGTGGCCGGTGGGGTTCTCGCCCGGTTTCCGGTGCGAGTGCGTCCGAGCACCCACCGGGGGCTGGGGAATGGCGAACCAGGGCGGAGGTTCGAGGTCGGGCGGAGCCCGGCAGCGTGCCCTTGCGTCCGGCGTGCTTCGACCCGGCTCGACGGGATGCCGCTCTGTGCGACCTTCGGCCCCCCCGGGGTCGCACTCGGGCGGCGCCCCGTGATCGACCACCTGTCCGTGCAGTGCGCGGACACGGCGGCGGCGGCCTCGTTCTACGACGCCGTCCTCGCCCCCCTGGGCGGCCGGCGGATCATGGAGTTCGGTGGCGTGATCGGCTTCGGCGTCGACCATCCGTCGTTCTGGATCGGTCCCCTGGCCACCCCGGGCCCCAACCGCGAGATCCACGTCGCCTTCGCCGCCGCCGACCGCGAGGCGGTGCGGGCCTTCTTCACCGCCTCCGTGGCGGCCGGAGCCGAGGTCCTCCACGAGCCCCGCCTGTGGCCCGAGTACCACCCGGACTACTACGGGGCCTTCGTGCGCGACCCCGACGGCAACAACGTCGAGGCGGTGTGCCACTCGCCGCAGTGACCCCCGGCGGTGCTCGGCGTGGCCGGCATCGGGGCCCGGCCCCTGTCCCCGCCTGGTCCGGGGCCCCCGGGCGGTACCGTGACGACCGTGCCAACGTGCCAGCAGTGCTCGGCCGCCAACCCTGAGGGCTACCGCTTCTGCGGACGGTGCGGCGCCATGCTGGCCGTGGCGGGCTGCCCCGGCTGCGGGGCGCCCACCCATCCGGACCAGCACTTCTGCGGGCAGTGCGGCACCGCCCTGGGCGACGCCCCGGCGGCGGCGGACCGGGCCGCCACAGAGGAGCGCAAGCTCGCCACCGTGCTCTTCGCCGACGTGGTGGGGTTCACGTCCCTGGCCGAGCGCACCGATCCCGAGGTCGTGGCCCGCATGGTGGACAGCGCCTTCCGCGAGGTGGGCGAGGTGGTGCGGTCCCACGGGGGCACGGTGGACAAGTACATGGGCGACTCGGTCATGGCCGTGTTCGGCGTCCCCGTGGCCCACGACGACGACGCCGAGCGGGCCGTGGCCGCCGCCCTGGCCATGCGGCACCTCGGCGGGGATCTCGTCTTCTCCATCGGCGTCAACTCGGGTGGGGTCATGGCCACCGCCGTGGGCGGCGGCGACGGGGTCACGGTCATCGGCGACACGGTGAACGTCGCCGCCCGCCTGGAGAAGGCGGCCGCGCCGGGACAGGTCCTGTGCGGACGCCTCACCACCGAGCTGGCCCAGGGCCGGGTGCTGTTCCGCAGCCGCCAGGCCGTGCTCCTGAAGGGCAAGCGCGAGCCGGTGGAGGTGTGGGAGGCGGTGTCGGTGCGCCGGGCGGAGGAGGAGCCCGCCGGCGCACCCGCTCTCGTCGGACGCCACGACGAGCTCGCCTTCCTCGAGGCGCAGTGGCGCCGGGTGTGCCGGGACCGCCGCGGCCATCTGGTGCTCGTGTGCGGCGACGCCGGCTCGGGCAAGACCCGGCTGGCCCACGAGCTCGCCCGGTTGGCGGCGGTGGACGGCACCGTCATCCGCTCCGCCTACCCCGCCTACGGCACCCTGGGCGGCACGGTGGTGGCGACCGACATGATCCGCCAGCTCGGAACGGTGGACGACGCCGAGATCGACGTGCGGGTGCGTTCGGTCACCGGCGACGTCGACCCGTCGCTGCAAGGCATCGACCCCGCCGCCATCCTCCAGGAGCAGATGTGGGCCCTGGGCCGGCTCCTGCAACGCAAGGCGGCCGAGCGACCGCTGCTCATCCTCATCGACGACCTGCACCGCAGCGGCGACCGGACCCTGGAGGTGCTCGCCGCCATGGCCGGCCGGCTGCCCGAGGTGCCCGTGCTGACCGTGCTGGCCGGACGCAGCGAGCCCGGCGAGTGGTTGGCGTCGTTCCCCTCGGCCACCACCGTCCGACTCGGTCCCCTGAGCCGAACCGAGGCGTCGACCTTGGCCGAGGGGTTCCTCGCCGCCGACAAGCCGCTCGAGGCCGCCGCCACCGACTTCCTGGTGGAGCGGGCCAACGGCAACCCGCTGTACCTGCGCGAGCTGGTGTCGATGGCGAGGGCCCAGGGGTTGCTCGTCGACGACGGCGCCACCTACCGCCTGACGGCGCATGCCGCTGTGCCCGCCACGGTCCAGGCCCTGCTGGCGGCGCGCCTCGACGCCCTGCCCCCGGCCCAGAAGGTGGTGGTGCAGCACCTGGCGGTGCTGGGCGAGGCCACCGCGGAGCAGGTCGCCGGGCTGGGGGCGCCCGAGGCCGCCGTGCCGGTGCGGGCCATGGTGGAGAGCGGCCTGCTGCGCCAGGACGCCGAGGGCAACTACACCACCGTCGACTCGCTGCTGCGCGAGGTCGCCTACGAGACGCTGCCGCGCACCGAGCGCGGCGAGCTGCACCGGCGGGCCGCCGCCCTCGTGCACGAACCCGAGCGGCGCGCCCGCCACCTCGATCGCGCCGCCCGGTACCTGGCCGACGACGAGGCGGTGGCGACCGAGGCGGCCGACGCCCTGGCCGACGCGGCCACGACCTATCTGCAGTCGGCGCGCCACATCGACGCGCTGCGCCTGTTCGAACGGGCCGTGGCGCGCGGCTGTCGCCGGCCCTCGGTCGCTGCTCGACATGGCGAGGCTCCAGGCGCTGTGCGGCAAGCCCGAGGACGTGGTCGAGACCCTCGCCATCGTGGACGACGACCCCGACGACCCGACGCGTGGCGGTGGAGCGGGACCACACGGCCGCCGGCGTCTCGGGTGTTCAGCGACCCGGGATGGGCCCTCCCCCGCCTCGAGGTGGTCACCGCCGCGTGGCAGCGCCTGGGGGTGGTGGACAAAGAGGCGTGGGGACACGGCAACGCCGGGGTGGCCCACTTCTACCTGAGCCAGATGGACGAGGCGGCGCTGAGCTCGAGCTGCCGCTGGGCCTGTTCGAGGGGATCGGCGATCGGGCCGGCATGGCGGCGGCCTCGTCCATGCTGTGCCTGGCCAAGCCGACCGACCGCCGAGTGCCGCAGTGGCTGTCGGAGACGCTCGCCTTCGCCGATCAGAGCGGTGACCGCTCCAGGCAGGTGGCGGCGCTCACCACGCTGGCGTGGCACCACTTCCTCCGGTCGCTGTGGGGTGGCCCGCGCGACACGGCGGTGGCCGAGGGCTTCGCCCGGCGGCTGGCCGTGCTCGGCGACGAGCTCGGCGCCGACGGGGCCATCCACGGCTGGAGCCTGCTCGCCATCATGGCCAGGCTGAGCGGTCGCATCGAGGAGGCGGGGCGGTGCGTGGACGCGCTGCAACGGGCGGGGGGCGTGGTCGACGGGTCCAATCCCTGGCTCGGGTGGGCGGCGGGCTTCGCCGTGACCGTCGCCAGCGGCCAGAGCGGGGCGACGCCGCCGTTCCCCCCGACACCTCCCAGGACCCCGTGGTGCGCATGGGCCAGCTCGTCATCGAGACCGAGCTGACCCTGGCCGGCCGGGTTCGACGAGGCGCTCGCCCGCCAGGGCGGACCCCACCACCCCGACTTCGGCCCCATCGGCGCCTTGACCGGGCTCTTCGACGCCGTGACGCTGGTGCTGTCGGGACGCGGCCAGGAGGTCGGGCCCTGTGTCGAGTTGGCCATGGAGGCCGCCGTGGCGCTCGACGCACCACCCACGTTGGTGGCGGCGGGGGCGGTCCTGGCCGAGATCAGCGGCGACACCACCGGTCTCGCCCCCGCTCCCGACGAGGCGACGGGCATCGGCGAGGCGCTCGTGCTCCGGGCCCACGCCCGGGCGGGAGACCCGGCCGCGGCCGAGGCCCTGCGGCGGCGCCGCGCTCGTGCTGGCGGCGCCGGCCCTGTTGCTGAACCTGTAGGGGCCCGCCGCGGGGCGGGCCACCTGTGGCAAACGACAGGTCAGCCCGCGGCGGGCGCCTCTCGTTCCAAGAGCACGGCGAAGTCGCTGTGGCGGATCGGGAACGATCCCCGGCAATGCGGACAGCGGACGTACACGTGCTGCTCGGTGGACTCGACGTCTCGTCGCTCGAGGTCGAACGTCCTCCAGCACAACCTGCACTCGGGTGTGAGCGCCGGGCCCGGTTCGCGGAACCGCCGCTCACGCACCCCCATGGTGCTCATGAGCCTCCCCCCATCACTGCTACCTCTCCAACACTGCAATCCCTCCAACTCAGCCCATGATGGACCCGGGTTATCCCGCGGCAACGCGGTCGGACCGCCACCGGGCCCATACGGCAAGAGTTGACCCCTGCGAGGGACCTCTCTCAGCTTATTCCCAGGAAACTGCCACGACGGGTCCGGTCCCCACCTCGGCCCGACGCCGGGGCCGCCCGGCCCGGCGGGCCCCACCCGGCCCCCGGGCCGGTACTCCGGGCCGTGGGCGGCGGACCTCAGGAGTCGTCGCGCCGGGCCCGGCTGCGCGGCCGGCCCCGGGTCTGCTGGTCGAGGACGGCCTTGCGCAGGCGCACGGCTCGGGGGTGACCTCCACGCACTCGTCCTCGCGGATGAACTCGAGGGCCTGCTCGAGCGAGAGCTGCAGGAAGGGGGTGAGGCGCACGAGCTCCTCGGCCGTGGAGGACCGCACGTTGGTGAGCTTGCGCTCCTTGGTCGGGTTGACGTCCATCTCGTCGACCCGGGCGTTCTCCCCCACGACCATCCCCTCGTAGACCTCGGTGCCGGGCCCTACCAGCATCGTCCCCCGCTCCTCGAGGGCCATGAGGGCGTAGGTGGTGGTGACGCCGCGCCGGTCCGCCACCATGGACCCGTTGCGCCTGACCCGCAGATCGCCGTGCCAGGGCTCCCATCCGTCGAAGACGTGGTGCAGGATGCCGGTTCCCCGCGTCTCGATGACGAACTCGGTGCGGAACCCGACGAGCCCCCGGGCCGGCACCCGGTAGTCCATGCGCACCCATCCGGTGCCGTGGTTGACCATCTCCTCCAGGCGGCCGAAGCGAAGCGCCAGAAGCTGGGTGACCACGCCCAGGTAGTCGCTCGGCACGTCCACCGCCAGGCGCTCCATGGGCTCGTGGAGCTTGCCCTCGATCATCCGCGTGACCACCTGGGGCTTGCCCACGGTGAGCTCGAAGCCCTCGCGGCGCATGGTCTCCACCAGCACGGCCAGCTGGAGCTCGCCCCGTCCCTGGACCTCCCAGGCGTCGGGACGGCCGTGGGGAGGACCCGCAGCGACACGTTGCCCACGAGCTCGGCGTCCAGCCGGCTCTTCAGGAGCCGGGCCGTGAGCTTCGTGCCGTCCACGCCGGCCAGGGGCGAGGTGTTGATGCCGATGGTCATGGCCAGGCTCGGCTCGTCCACGAAGATGGGCGGGGAGCGGGCGGGGGTCGTCGGGATCGGCGAGGGTCTCGCCGATGGTGATGTCCTCCATGCCGGCCACGGCCACGATCGAGCCCGGGCCGGCCTCCGCCGTGTCGACCCGTTCGAGGGCCTTGGAGGAGTAGAGCTCGGTCACCTTGGCGCGCTGCACCGATCCGTCGAGGCGGCACCACGCCACCGTCTCACCCCGCCGCAGGGTGCCGTTGACCACCCGGCAGATGGCCAGGCGCCCCACGTAGGGCGAGGCGTCGAGGTTGGTGACGAGCGCCTGGAGGGAGCGCTCGGGGTCGTAGTGCGGCGGCGGCACGCTGGCCAGGATGGCCTCGAAGAGCGGTGTGAGGTCGGGGCCGATGTCTCGGGAAGGGTGCCGGCCCGCCCCGCCCTGGCGTTGGCGTACAGCACCGGGAAACTGATCTGGTCCTCGTCGGCGTCGAGGTCGAGGAACAGCTCCTCGATCTCGTGGACGACCTCGCCCACCCGGGCGTCGGCCCGGTCGACCTTGTTGACCACTACCACCACGGGCAGGCGGGCCTCGAGGGTCTTGCGCAGCACGAAGCGCGTCTGGGGCAGCGGGCCCTCCGACGCGTCGACGAGCAGCAGGACGCCGTCCACCATGGCCAGGGCCCGCTCCACCTCGCCCCCGAAGTCGGCGTGCCCGGGGGTGTCGACGATGGTGATGGTGACGTCGCCGTAGCGCACGGCGGTGTGCTTGGCCAGGATGGTGATCCCCTTCTCGCGCTCGAGATCACCCGAGTCGAGGACGCGGTCGGTCATCTCCTGGTGGGCGCCGAAGGACCCGGTCTGACGGAGCATGGCGTCGACGAGCGTGGTCTTGCCGTGGTCCACATGGGCCACGATGGCCACGTTGCGCAGGTCCTGGCGTTCGGCCATGGGCTACTCCACCGCCATCTGGGTCTGGCGGGACTGCTCGGCGGCGGCTTCCCACTTGGCCTCGATCCGGCCGAAGCGCCAGATGAGCAGCGCCACCACCCATGTCACCACGAATACGCCGACGATGACGAATCCGGCCGAGTTGATGTTGAAGGACTCGAAGAAGCTCCAGAACGAGCCGCCCAGATGGGCCTCCTGGCCGAGGAGGCCCACGAGCTCGATGGTGCCGATGAAAAAGGCCACGAACACCGACAGCCCGGTGATGGTGATGTTGTAATAGACCTTGCGCACCGGCTTGGCGAAGGCCCAGTCGTAGGCGAAGTTCATGAAGCACCCGTCGATGGTGTCGAGCAGGCTCATGCCGGCGGCGAAGAGGATGGGCAGCGACAAGATGGCATAGAAGGGCAGCCCCCCACCACCGCCGTGCCGGCCAGCACGAGCAGGGCGATCTCGGTGGCGGTGTCGAAGCCCAGGCCGAACAGCACGCCCACGGGGTAGATCTTCCAGGGCGTGTCGATCCGGCGGGCGAGCGGGGCCGAAGAAGCGGTTCATGAGGCCCGCGGCTGTTGAGCTGGCGCTCGAGCTCCTCGTCGTCGAAGGTCCCGCGCCGCATCTCCCGGAACACGCGGACGATGGAGAGAGGACCACCAAGTTCAGGACGGCGATGAGATAGAGGAAGGCCCCCGACACCGACGTCCGATGATGGTGGTGGTGGTGTGCAGCGACGAGCGGCCGTTGCTCACGGCGCCGTTCAGGGAGCGGATGCCGAAATTGAGGAGCACGGCGAGGACGAAGACGATGGTGGAGTGGCCGAGGGAGAAGAAGAAGCCGACGCTCAGCGGGTCGCTTGCCCTCGTTGACGAGCTTGCGGGTGGTGTTGTCGATGGCGGCGATGTGGTCGGCGTCGAAGGCGTGGCGCATGCCCAGCGTGTAGGCGAGGATGCCCGTGCCCACCCCGAAGATCTCGGTCTTGCTGATGCGGTAGTGGTGCCCGAGGGCGAGCGCCAGCATGGCCCAGCCGAGCACGTTGAGGCCGACCACGAGCCCGTCATGGCTCCCACGCGGGCCCACTCCGCGGGCGTGAGGCCGTCGCGCACCTTGGCCAGCCTGGCGCGGGGGTCCGCCATGCCTTGCATCCTCCTCGGGCACCGTCCCGGGCCCCACCATAGGAAACATGCGACCAGGTCGCAACAGCACCTTGCTCGCCATTAGCCGGGGTTCGTAGGATGGGGCCGTGACGGGGAGCACCGTGCCTGCCGGCGCCCAGCCGGGCGCCGTGGAGTGCGTGGAGGACGTCCTGACGCTCGTGCGAGAGCACGGCGGCCGGGTGACGAGCTCGCGCCGGCTCCTGCTGGCGGCGCTGTTCGACGCCCCCGGGCCACCGCACGGCGGAGGAGCTGGCCGAGGAGGTCCAGGCCGCGCCCCCGACGTCCACATCTCGACCATCTACCGCAACCTCGACGAGCTCGAGCGCCTGGGGGTCGTCGTCCACGCCCATCTCGGCCACGGGCCGGCCACGTACCATGTGGCCGCAGCGGCCCACGGGCACTTCGTGTGCGAGGGGTGCGGCGCCATGGTGGAGGCACCCGACGACATGTTCCGGGGCTTGTCGCGGGCGGCCGCGACCGATTCGGCTTCGCCATCGACCCCCACCATTTCGCCGTGCTCGGTCGGTGCAGGGACTGCCGCTGACCGGCGGTCACCCGTCGTCGGCACCGCCCCGACGGCCGTGCTTCCAATAGCCCCGGACCGCGGCGTGCGCCCGGGGCACCCCCCGCTCCTCGAAGAGGGAGGCGCCGCAGCTGCTGCACGGCCGACGCCTCGCCCGCCACCCACACCCGGGTGCCCGGCACCAGCTCGGCGCCACGCACGGCGGCCACGAGCGCCGCCCCGGGCGGTACCTGGGGCGACCGCACCCACCATCGGGGCCGACCCCCGGGGTGGTCGGGGAGCGCCACGCGGCCTTCGGGCGTCTCCACCTCGACGTGCACGGCCACGGGCGTGGCCCGGGGGAGGACCTCGAGCAGCTGGGCCAGCGCGGCAAGCGCCGTCTCGTCGCCTCCCAGGAGGAAGGCGGGGCCCCGGCGTCGACGACGTAGCCGCGTCCCGGGCCCCGACACCGCCACCGGCTCACCCGCCCGGCGCCGACGGGCCCAGGCCGAGGCCGCACCCTCCCCGTGCACCACGACCTCGACGTCGAGCTCGAGCGCCCGGCGTCGACGGGCGGGGCGTCAAGGTGCGGATGGTGGGCCGGCCGCCGCCGGGCAGGAGGAACTCGTTGCCGGCCCACGTGGGCAGCACCAGCCCGCCGTCGCCCGGCTGCGGGCAGCAGCACCCGGACGCTGGCGGCGGGCCCGGCAGGGGGGAAGCCCTCGAGCGCCGGGCCCCCCAGGGTGACGCGCACCAGGCGGGGACCACGCTCCTCGGTGCGCCGCAACCTCGAGGGAAGGCGGAAGGGCCGGCGGCGCCCGGCGCGCCCGGGGGGCGGGCGGGCCCGGCTCCGATGCGTCCACGGCGCCCAGCGTCCCAGACGCGCCGGTGCCGGGCCCAGCGTCGCAGAGGGTTCGGGCCCACGCTGCGGTGTACCGTCGCGCCCACGACAGCGGTCGTGGCGCCCGTCGCATGTGGCGGCGGTGTGCGGAAGCGGAGGGAGGACGATGTTCAAGACCATCGTGGTGGGAGCCGACGACTCCCCCACCGCCGCCCAGGCCGTCGCCGCCGCCATGGACCTGGCCCGGATCTGCGGTGCCCAGCTGCACATCGTCACCGCCTACAAGCCCGAACGGGCCCGCCCCCCGCCGGCAGGGGCTCCCCGAGGAGCTGCGCTACTCCCTGGCGCAGCACCCCGCCGACCGGCTCCTCGAGCACTTGGCCTCCATGGCGCGGGGCGCCTCGCTCGACCCCATCGTCCACGCCGCCGCCGGCGAGCCCGCCGATTCCCTCACCGCCATCGCCGCCCAGGAGGGCGCCGATCTGATCGTGGTGGGCAACAAGGGGATGAAGGGCGCCCGCCGCGTGCTCGGCAGCGTCCCCAACGACGTGGCCCACAAGGCGTCGTGCTCGGTGCTCATCGTCGACACGACGGGCTGAGCCCGCCGGCGCCCGGCCGGCGCGTCAGTCCCCGTCCCAGCAGCCGAGGATGACGTCGGCGACGGTGACCCCCACGTCGGACGCGCTCGGTGGGCGGCACCCCGAACTGGGCGGGCAGGCCGGTGATGTCGACGATCGAGCACCTTCCAGTCCTTGCGCACCACCACCGAGCCGTCCCGGGTGCTGAACGGCGCCTTGGCCGAGATTGGGGATGGACCCCGGCGTTGCCCAGGGTGGAACCAGGGAGCGGAAGTAGCCGACGGTCTCGGACCAGCTCGACAGCTCCTGCACCGACAGGGTGAAGGAGCCGTCGGGGTAGGTGTAGCGACACGAGTAGCGGTGCTCGACCCAGGTGGGCGTCTGCACCACCGCCTTCGAGCCCGATGGCGTCGGCGATCTCGCGTTGTGCCTCGGCGGCGCACACCATCTTGGAGATCTTCGACGGGTAGCCGTCCCGCCGGGAGCGGGGCCCGGGTCTCCCGGGCGCTGTCCGGTCGTCGAGGGCGAGGTCCCACAGGCGCTGGCCGCCGCCACCACCACGCCCAGCACCACCAGCCGAACACGGGCCACGAGCAAGGGTAACCGGGGGCCCCGGACCGGTTGGCCGGGCATTCCCGACGGGGCGGGCCCGGTCAGGCCGCGTCCCCTCCTGCGCCGGTCGCCACCGCAGGTCGGCGCCGGTGCCACAGACCCGAGGAAGGCCGGTCACGGCCACCAGCACGTACCCCACCCACACGGCGAGCTCGAGCCCCGTGGGCCGGCCCACGTAGCCGAAGAAGGTGTGGACGATGTCGCCGAAGGTGCTGCCCTCGTTGAGCACGCGGTTGGTGTTCCACAGGGGACGGGTGAGCACCGGCAGCCAACCGAGCGACTGCATGTCCTCCACCGCGTCGACGAGCAGGCCGGCGGCGAACACCATGAGCAGGGCCCCCACCACCTTGAAGAACAGCGCCACGTTCAGACGCTTGCCCAGGCGGTAGACGGCGAAGGCGACGCGAGAGCGCGACGGCGAGCCCGGCAGCGGCGCCGGCCAGAGCGCCCTTGGCCGAGGTGGAGAACACGATGGCCAGCGTGAACACGACCGTCTCGAGCCCTTCGCGGCCCACGGCCTGGAAGGCGATGAGGAACAGGCCCCGGCGCTCGCCCCTGGCCGACGGCCGCCTTGGTTCGTTCCTGCAGCTCGTGGGAGAACGACCGGGCATGGTTGCGCATCCAGAAGGTCATGTAGGTGAGCACGACCGCGGCGAGCAGGTAGGTCACCGTCTCGAAGATGGTCTGGACGTCGGTGCCGTCGTAGCTGTGGATGGTCAGGTAGGCGGCGACGCCGGCCCCGCCGGCCAGCACAGGGCGGCCCCCACGCCCGCCAGCACGTCCACGAAATGGCGGCGCTCGCCGATACGGTCGAGGTAGGCGAGCAGGATCGCCACGATCATGCTCGCCTCGATCCCCTCACGGAGGAAGATCACGAAGGTCGCTACCACCGTGAATTAAGGTTAGGCTCACCTTAGATTTAGCGTCAACCCCCAGGTCAGTCGGGCATGGGGCCCGGGCAGTCCAGGGCGAGCCGGTCGAGGGCGGTGCGGCCGGCGTCGGCGACGTGTCGCCCCAGGCCGCCGCCGTCCCAGTGGCGCAGCTGGTGTCGGCCACCGGGATCGCGGTACCAGCCCGGCCGGCACGGCGCGGCGGGGCAGCGACGGGGCGGCGCCGGCGTCCGTGGGGCGGGGGCGGTGGGCGCTGCCGCCGGCCCCGTGCGGTGCGTGAGGTCCGCTCGCGGGCCGCTTCGGCTGCGGGCGGCGATGTCGTCGAAGAGTCGCTCGGCCTCGGCCGGCGTCGCGGTCGCGGAACACGGCGCGCACCCGCCGCCCGGCCGCGTCGACGTGCACGAGTGACAGGCCGGAAGAGGCGCTGCGCCGGCCCCTGGACGAGTCGGACGCTCTGGACCTTGTCGAGCGGGACCCAGCTCGTCACCTTGCGGACCCGGCCGGTCACGGCGACGGCCAGGGACGTCGTCGACCCCAGCCGACAGGAAGTGGTAGCTGAGCGGCGCCTTGGCCATGGCCCGGCGCGGCGGTGCGTGAGCGCCGGGCCGCCCGGGCCGACCACGCTCTGCGCCAGGTACCCGGCGGCGTCGTCGGTGCCCACCGGCAGCAGCGCCTTGGTGACCGTGCCGGCCCTCGACCCCTGACCGCCGCCGGCCGCCCCGCCGGCGATCTCCACCTCGAGGCGGCACCACCCGAACGGCCGCCACAGCAGCGGTTGCTGCTTCCTGACGGCCTGCACCCGCCGCAGCGGGATCGTCTCCGACACCGTGCCGAGCAGGCCGCGCCGGATGCGGATCCCGTCGGGGGCCTGGCTGACGGTGAACCCGTACTGCTCCTACAACCTCGTGGCCCAG
>CAWIWK010000071.1:0-7381 GCA_963839605.1 uncultured Acidimicrobiales bacterium
TGGACGCCAGATGCCAGTGCTCAACGACGACGAGGTCCCCGGCGCCCGCACGCCGCAGGCATCGACGGCGGCCTCGCCCGCCGGCGTAGTCCCCGACGCTGGCGGCCGAAGTGCGGGGGAGGACCAGCCCCACCGTGCGTCGACACCGGCCCCGGCCAGCTCCCGCACCGCGTCCTCGATGGCGGCGCGCGAACTTTGCCCCGGCCACCACGGCGCAGACGTCCCGGGGGCGACTCCCAGGGCACGCCGGATGCCCTCGACCTCCGCGGCGATGCGCTCGTTCAGGGGAGACGCCGCCGATGGCCCGGTAGCGGCGCCTCCGGATCGGCCAGCAGCTCCGGCGGCGGGGGGTTGTCCCGCCGGATCTCGGTGTAGAAGGCCGGCTAGCTCGTCAAGGGCGTGCGGCGTGCCGTGGTACATGACGAGCACGCCCACGCGCGCCAGGCGCCCCGCTCATGACACAGCCGTCCCGTTCATTCCCGGCTCGCCGATCCGTGGTGGTGGGTCCACGACGTCGACGACGCGGCGGGCACGTGGGATGGTGTCGGCAGACCCCGTGGCCCAGGTTGAAGACGTGGCCCGTGCCGCCGCGCGGCCGGGACGTCGCGGTGTCTGCTTCCACCACGTCCCGGGCGCGAAGCACGTGGCCAACGAGGTCCCCTCCAGCGCGTACCGCCCCGCCCACGTGCCCCGGGCCTCGTCGAGCGGGACCCCCAGTCCACCCCCACCACCTCGGTGCCCGCCCCGGCCATGAGGGCCAGGCCCGCCCGTCCCCACACCGAAGTGGATGCGGGCAGGCCCAGGTCCGCGAGCCCAGCGAGCACCTGCGCGAGGCGGGAAGCACGAAGCGTCGTAATCGGCAGGGGACAGCGTCCCCGGCCCGGCTGTCGAAGAGCTGCACTGCGGACGCCCCCGCCAGGACCCTCGCCCGCAGCGACGCCAGGGCCATGTCCGCCAGCCGGCCAAGAGTGCCCCAGTGCCCGCGGCTGCCCCCCGCATGAGGGCCCTGGTGCGGCCGTAGACGTGATGGGCCGCCCTGGATCAGGTAGCTCGGCCACCGTGACGGGGCCCCGGCGAAGCCGATGAGCCGCACGCCCTGCGGGTCGAGCTCGGCCGTCAAGGCACACGGCCTCGAGCACGTAGGGTGTCGGCGGCGGGTCGAAGGGCCGCAGGCGCTGCAGGTCGTCGGGCCCCCGGAACGGCGGGTCCACCACGGCCCGCGCCCGGCTCCACGTCCACATCAAAGCCCACCGCCGCCACCGGCACCACGATGTCGCTGAACAGGACCGCGGCGTCGACCCCGTAGCGGCGTACGGGTACAGCGTCAGCTCGGCGGGCAGATGGGGCCGGCCGATGGCGATGAGGATCTCCCTGGCCCCAGGCCGCTGTACTCGGGGGCGATCGCCCCGCCTGGCGCATGAACCACACGGCACCTGTCCACGGCTTGGACCGGCAGGCTCGCCGAACGCATCGTCGGCTGGCACGACGCAAGCTCTGAGGCGCGGCAGTCATCCTTCCTCTCGACGGACCGTACCGGTTGGAAGGGCGGGCCGCAGGAGGGCGGACCGGAAAGAAGGCGTGGCCGGACGGTACGATCGATGGTTCACCACGCACATCGTCGAGGAGCGGCAATGGCAACGCATCCTGAGCTCGAGGCGGGCAGGCCCACGTCGACCGGGCCGACAAGCGCCTCGACGAGTAGCGCTCGGACACGGCGGAGCTGTTGCGCTCCGTTCTCGACCAGGGCCGGGGAGGGAACACCAATTCCGCGAAGAGCGCGCGACGTCATCGTCCGCACCAGCCTCGCCCGCCTCGACCAGCTCGACATCGGTGAGCAGGCCCTGTGCTTCGGTCGCATCGACCGCCGCTCGGATCCCGAGGGCGGCTCCGGGGGCGCCGACGGGCGCCCACAGGCACTCCCAACGGCCGCCCCGGTGGCACCGGGGACGGCAAGCCGGCCAGCGAGAGCTTCCACATCGGCCGCTGGGGATCTCCGGTGACGACCTCGAGCCCCTCGTCGTCGACTGGCGAGCCCCGGTGGCCGAGCCCTTCTACCGGGCCACGGGCCGCGAGCCCATGGGCCTGGTGCTGCGCCGCCATCTCGCCGCCCAGGGCCGGCGCGTCGTCGGGATCGAGGACGAGTGGTTCGGCCCGGTGGGGTCGGGGACCAACGGCTCGTCCGCCCCCGTCGCCGACGGGGCCGACACCGATGTCGAGCTCGGAGGCCCCGGCGCCCTGCTGGCCGCCCTCGAGGGCGCCCGCACGGGCGTGATGCGCGACATCGTGGCCACCATCCAGCGGGAGCAGGACGCCATCATCCGCTCCCCGCTCCTGGGCGTCATGGTGGTCCAGGGGGGCCCCGGCACCGGCAAGACGGCGGTCGCCCTGCACCGGGCCGCATACCTTCTCTATACGCACCGGTTCCCCCTCGAGCGCCAGGGGGTCCTGGTCATCGGGCCGAACCCCCTGTTCCTGCGCTACATCGAGCACGTCCTGCCCTCGCTGGGGGAGAGCGGCGTCACCCTGTCCACCGTGGGTGGCCTGGTCCACGGCGTGCAGGTCCGGGCCGAGGACGCCTTCCCGGTGGCCCGCCTGAAGGGCGACGCCCGCATGGCCACGGTGCTGGGGCGCGCCGTGCGGGGCCGCCAGCGCCCGCTGCGCCGCGATGCCGAGATCCCCTTCGGGGCGACCGTGCTGCGGCTGACGGCCGAGGCGTCAGCCGCCATCGTGGCCGCCGCCCGGCGCCGGCCCGGCACGCACAACGCCCGCCGGCGCTTCGTGGAGCAGCTCGTGGTGCGGCGCCTGGCCGACGAGTACCAGCGAACGCTGGCGGTCTACGGCGTCGGACCGGCCGCCCAGGGTGAGGACGACGAGGACGAGCCGGGGACCGCCGCCTGGTCGGGGGTCGACGGCCGGCCGGGTCCCGACGGCTCGGACCTGTCCATCGGCGGGGACGGTCGGCTGTGGGGGCCGGGCCCCTCGCCGTGGGACGACACGGCCCCCGGGGCGGATGGCGCCGGTCCGGCCCACGCCGCGGGGAACGGTCACGGCGGGGGCAACGCCGGCAACGGCCGGGCTTCGGGCAACGGGTCGGCAGGTTCGGGCCACGGGGGCGGGGCACGGCGCGGACCGCGCTTCGCCGACGACGACGAGGAGGCCGCCTTCGACGTGGCCGAGTTCTCGCGCCAGGTGCGCCGGACCCCCGCCGTGGCCGAGGCACTCGACCGCATGTGGCCCCGTCTCAGCGCCGAGGAGCTCCTCCACGACCTGTTCGGGTCGCAGCCTCTGCTCGCCCTGGCCGGCAAGGGGGTGCTGACGTCGTCCGAGCAGGCCCGCCTGCGCCGGCCCCGCAGCGCGGCGCTGTCGGAGATCCCGTGGACGGTGGCCGACCTCGCCCTCATCGACGAGGCGCGGGTGCTGCTCGGCCCCCGCCGCGGCCGGACCGGGGGCGCCGATCACGACGACGGTCCCCGCACCTACGGCCATATCGTGGTGGACGAGGCCCAGGACCTGTCGCCCATGCAGCTGCGCTCGGTCGCCCGCCGGTCGCTGTCGGGGTCGATCACCGTGGTGGGCGACATCGGGCAGGCCACCGGGCCGTGGGCCCCGGAGGGCTGGGACGAGGTCGTCACCCACCTGCCGGGCCAGCGCCCGGCCCGAATGGTGGAGCTGAGCGTCAGCTACCGCACCCCGGCCGAGGTGGTGGAGGTGGCCGGCCGGCTCCTGGCCGAGGCCGCCCCCGGCCTGAAGCCGCCCACCCCGGTGCGCCGGACCGGCTCGCTGCCCCTCTTCGAGCGGGCCCCGGACGGGTCCCTCGCCGCCAGGGTGGCGTCGCTCGCCGCCGAGCTGTGCGCCGAGGTCGCCCCGGGCACCGCCGCCGTGCTGGCACCGGCGTCGCTCGTGGCCGACCTCACCGTGGCCCTCGACGCCGCCGGCGTGGAGGCCACCGATCCCCGGCGCGACGGTCTGGGGGCGCCGCTCAGCCTGCTCCCCGTCGACCTCGCCAACGGCCTCGAGTTCGACGCCGTGGTGGTGGTGGAGCCCGCCGCCATCGTCGAGGAGTCGCCGCAGGGCCTGCGCGCCCTGTACGTCGCGCTGACCCGGCCCACCCGCCGCCTGGCCGTGGTCCACGCCAGGGAGCTGCCCGCCGCGCTGGTGCCCTGACGGGCTCGCGCCGGGGGCGCCCACGGTGTTGGCGCGGAAGGGTCGCCGTCCGCTAGGAAAGACGCCGTGACGCAGGCCCTGTCCGTGGACCGCTCGGCGCCGCCCCCCGCCACGTCCCGGATCGGCCCCCGCTGCTGGCCGTGGGGGTGATGATCTGGCTCGGCTCGGAGCTGATGTTCTTCAGCGGCCTGTTCGCCGCGTACTTCACCATCCGCGCCCACGCCTCCTCGTGGCCCCCGCTCGCCGGGGAGCACCTCGACTACGTCCAGGCCGGCATCTTCAGTGTCATCCTCCTCATCTCGAGCCCCACCTTCCAGATGGGCGTGTGGGCGCAGGAGCGCGGCGACCGCCGGCGGGCCGTGCAGTGGATCATCACGAGCTTCCTCCTGGGCGCGGCGTTCCTCGGCAACACCCTGTACGAGTGGCACGACTTCGCGTCGCACAACCACGGTCCCGCCCTCAACGCCTACTGGTCGCTGTTCTTCGTCATGACCGGCATCCACGGCCTGCACGTGGCGCTCGGCCTGGTGGCCATGATCTTCCTCCTGGGGCGCATGGGAGGGAAGGGCGGCGACCCCGGGGAGACCAACGTCTTCCAGGCCGTGGGGTATTACTGGCACTTCGTCGACTTCATGTGGATCGGCATCTTCAGTTGCCTGTTCCTCTTGAAGTCCGGCTGAGCGCCCGGTAGCGGACATGGCGACCATGCGAGACGACGGACGACGACGACTGCGACTGCGCTACCTGCTGCCGGGGCTCCTGGTGGCGGGTGTGGCCGTCGTGGGCCTGCTCTCCTCGGACACCGCCGTCGAGGCGGCCACGCCCCCGGGCGGCACCCCCCTGGCCTCGTCGCAGAACCGAGCGGCGGACCCGATCACCTACCACCTGCCGCCCGCCTCCTACGTGGCGCCGGGCGAGGCGCTGTTCGAGCAGAACTGCTCGAGCTGCCACGGCGCCGACGCCTCGGGCACCGACCGCGCCCCCAACCTCCAGGGTCTCGGGCCCGCCACCGTCGACTTCTGGGTGTCCACGGGCCGCATGCCCCTGGCCGACTCCGCCGCCCAGCCCGTGAGCAAGCCGCCGCGCTTCGACCGCAAGAAGACCCTCGAGATCGTGGCGTTCGTGAACTCGCTCGCCCCCGCCGCGCCGGACTACCCCTCGGGCATCCCCGCCGTCGACACCTCGAGCGCAAACCTGGCCGAGGGCAACTCGCTGTTCGTGCTCAACTGCGCCGGCTGCCACACCATCACCGGCGCCGGTGACGCCCTGTCGAACGGCTTCTTCGCTCCGTCGCTGCACAAGGCCTATCCGCGGCAGGTGGCCGAGGCCATCCGCACCGGACCGAGCCAGATGCCGCACTTCGGCGAGGGCAACCTCTCGAACCAGCAGGTGGCCGACATCGTGGCGTATGTCACCCAGACCATCCAGAACCCCGACAACCGCGGCGGCCTCGGCCTGGGCGGGATCGGCCCCGTGGCCGAGGGCTTCGTGGGGCTGCTCATCGGCGTGGGCGGGCTCATGCTGGTGGCGTTCTGGCTGGGAGACCGCAAGTGAGCCGACGGGCATGAGCGACGACACCGAGACGATGGCGGGACCGGGCGGCGACGGCGTGGCCGTCGACGGCGCCGCGCACGACGACGGGGGCGGGCGCGCCGCGGTGCCGGTGTCGGCGTTCGACGATCCCCACATGCAGCCCTATGCCAAGAACCCACGCCGGGCCGAGGCCATCGTGGGGCTCATCCTGCTCCTCGGGCTGGCCGGCTTCGCCGCCTACGGGGCGCTGTACTGGGTCGGCGGCCAGACCCAGTGGGAAGGCATCTTCATGGGGGTCGGGCTCTTCGCCTTCGGCTTCGGCATGTCGGCGTGGGGCAAGTACCTCCTCCCCGTGGGGCCCTTCGAGGAGGAGCGCCACTCGCTGGCCGGCACCGAGCCCGAGGTGGAGGCCATGGCGGCCGCTGTGAGCGACCGGGGCAAGATGATCTTCCGCCGGCGGGGGTTCCTGGGAACGATCCTGGGTGCGGGCGCCGGGGTGATGGGTCTCGTGCTCGGCTTCCCCCTGCTGCGCTCGCTCGGGCCCCAGCCCAAGAAGAGCCTGGCCGTCACCGACTGGAAGAAGGGCGCCTACCTGGTGGACCTGGACGGCCGGCGCATCCACCAGTCCGACCTCGAGGTGGGCGGCTCTCTCACCGTGTTCCCCGAAGGCAACGCCGGCTCGGCGGTCGACCAGACGATGCTCATCCGACCCAAGCCGGCCTCGGAAGGTGACATCGTCACCATGCCGGGCCGCGAGACCTGGGGCCCCAAGGGCTATCTCGCCTACTCCAAGCTGTGCACCCACGCCGGGTGCCCCGTGGGCCTGTACGAGGAGGTCCTCGAGAAGTTGCTGTGCCCCTGCCACCAGTCGCTGTTCAACGTGCTCACCGGGGCCAACCCCATCTTCGGCCCCGCCCCCCGCCCCCTGCCCCAGCTGCCCCTGCACATCGACGCCCAGGGCTTCCTGCGGGCCCAGGACGGCTACGACCAGCCCGTCGGGCCCGGCTACTGGGAGCGCCCGTGAGCCCGGCCCGGTCCCGGGTGGGGCGCCGCAGCCAGGCCGAGCGCAAGGACCCCGTCGTGGCCGGTGTGCGGTGGCTCGACGAGCGCCTCGGGGTGGCGAAGGGCGGCCGCACCCTCCTCGACAAGATCTTCCCCGACCACTGGTCGTTCCTCCTGGGCAAGATCGCCCTCTACTCATTCGTGGTGCTCATCGCCACGGGGGTGTTCCTGAGCCTCTACTACGTGCCCTCCGCCGCCGAGGTCATCTACCACGGCGCCTATGCGCCGCTTCGGGGATCGAAGGTGTCGGGCGCCTTCATGTCGACGGTGAACCTGTCCTTCGGCGTGCGCAGCGGCCTCGTCATCCGCCAGATGCACCACTGGGCGGCGGACGTGTTCGTGGGTGCCATGGGCCATGGAGCAGCGGGGGGGGAGGAGGGCGGGCGGGGGAGGGAGAGGCGGAGCGCGGGGCGGGCGGCGCGGGGATGGAGGAGGCGGGGCGCGGGGGAGAGGGCGAGGAGAGAGAGAGAGGCGGGCGGCGCGGGGGACGGGCGACGGCCAGGACGGGCGCGACGGGGGGGGGAGGGAGGAGAGCGAGAGAGAGAGAGAGAGAGGGCGGGCGAGGGAGGAGGAGGGAGGAGGAGGGGGGGGGGGCGAGGGGGACGGGGGGCGGGGGGGGGGG
>CAWIWK010000072.1:0-149354 GCA_963839605.1 uncultured Acidimicrobiales bacterium
AGGAGACCCTGGGCTACGACGTGGCCGCCCACGTGGCCGCCCTCGAGGCCCACGGGGTCACCGTGGACGTGGTGCTGGCCGATCCGGCCGCCATCGACCTCGGGGACGTGGGGGTGCCGGTCGTGCACGCCGCTCTGGCCAAGGCCAACGGATTGGCCCATGACCCCGGAAAGACTGGCGGTCGCCCTCGCCGGTCTGGTCGGATAGGGCCGATGACGGTACGGGTGGGGATCAACGGGTTCGGACGGATCGGGCGCAACTACCTGCCGCGCCGCCAAGAAGCAGGGGGCCGACGTCGAGGTGGTGGCGGTCAACGACCTGACCGACGCCGCCACCAACGGCCCACCTGCTTCGCTACGACACCACCCACGGGCGCTTCGACGGCGAGGTGCGGGCCGTGGGCGACACCATCGTGGTGGACGGCCGGCCCATCCGCGTCCTGGCCAAGAGCACGACCCCAAGGCGCTTCCCTGGGACGAGCTCGGCGTGGAGGTGGTGGTGGAGTCGACGGGGCGCTTCACGGCCCGGGCCGACGCCGCCGCCCACCTCGAGGGCGGGGCGTGGCGGGTGGTCATCTCCGCACCGGCGAAAGGTGCCGACGCCACCTTCGTCATGGGCGTCAACGACGACACCTTCGACCCCGACACCGACGTGGTGGTGTCGAACGCGTCGTGCACCACCAACTGCTTCGTCCCCATGGTGAAGGTGGTCGACGACGCCTTCGGCACGACGAGCGGTCTCATGATGACGGTGCACGGCTACACCAACGACCAGAACCTCCTCGACCTGCCCCACGCCGACCTGCGCCGGGCCGGCGGCGGCCGAGAACATCGTGCCCGCCTCGACCGGGCGGCGCGGGCCACGAGGCTCGTGCTCCCGACATGCAGGGACGCCTGGACGGCACGGCCCTGCGGGTGCCGGTGCGCGACGGGTCGATCACCGATTTCACCGCGCTCGTCCCCGGCACCGTCACCGTCCCCGAGGTGAACGCGGCCTTCCGCCGGCCGCCGAGGCAGGGCCGCTGGCGGGCGTGCTCGACTACACCGAGGACCCCATCGTGTCCTCCGACATCGTCGGCAACCCCGCCTCGTGCACCTTCGACTCCGGGCTCACCATGGTCATGGCGGTGGAGGACCAGCACCCTCGTCAAGGTGCAAGGGTGGTACGACAACGAGTGGGGCTACGCCAACCGTCTCGTCGATCTGGTGGCCCTGGTGGGGTCCGCCGGGCGGCCCCCGGCCTGAGCGGGCGGGAGCGGTGCCCTCGTGCCGTCGCGTACCACAGCCGCGGGGCCGCTCGCGGGGCTGCCCCTGCTCGAGGATCTCCCCGAGCTCGACGGCCGGCGCGTCCTCGTCCGGGTGGACTTCAACGTCCCCATCGGCCACCTCCCGGCGGCGGCCCTTCGTGGCCGACGACTTCCGCATCCGCTCGGCCCTGCCCACCCTGACGTGGCTGCTCGAGCACGGGGCGGAGGTGACGGCCTGCTCGCACCTGGGCCGGCCCAAGGGCAAGGTCGACGCCCGGTTCGACGTGGCCCGGTCCGCGACCCGCCTGGACGAGCTCTCCCCGGGGTGGACCTGCTCGACAACCTGCGCTTCGACCCCGGCGAGGAGGGCAACGACCCCGCCTTCGTCGACACCCTGGTGGAGGGCTTCTCCGCCTACGTGAACGACGCCTTCGGCTCGTCGCACCGGGCCCATGCCTCCATGGTGGGCCCGCCCGCCCGCCTGCCGTCGGCCGCCGGGCGGCTCCTCGCCCGCGAGGTGGAGGTGCTCGGCAGCCTCCTGGTCGCCCCGGCCCGGCCCTTCGTGGCGGTGGTGGGTGGGGCCAAGGTGGCCGACAAGCTCGGCGTGCTGCGGTCCCTGCTCACCCGGGTGGACACCCTGGTGGTGGGCGGGGGCATGGCCTTCACCTTCCTGTCGGCCCAGGGGCATCGGGTGGGGGCGTCGCTCGTGGACGCCGGCCACGTGGAGGACTGCCGGGCGCTGCTCGAGGAGTCGGGGGACCGCATCCTGCTCCCCCCGACGTGGTGGCGCTCGCCCCGGGGGGACGGTGGGCGAGGACACCGCCGGGCGGGGCGAGACCCGCACCTTCGGGTTGGAGATCCCCGACGGGTGGCGGGGCCTCGACATCGGGCCCGAGAGCGCCGGGATCTTCGCCGACGTCGTCATCGAGGCCGGGACGGTGTTCTGGAACGGGCCCATGGGGGCGTTCGAGGACGACCGCTTCGCGGCGGGGACGGCCGGGCGCTCGCCACGGCGATGGCCGAGACCAGGGCCTTCAGCGTGGTGGGGGGCGGGGACACGGTGGCGGCGCTCGACCACATGAGCCTCGGCAACGAGGTCGGGTACGTGTCGACCGGGGGCGGTGCCTCGCTCGAGCTCCTCGAGCACGGGGACCTGCCCGGGCTCGAGGCGCTGCGCCACGCTCCAACGCCCCGGCCGTGACCTGAGTGGCCTCCGCGGCACGGCGCCCGGCGGCCGCTCGTGAGCGGCAACTGGAAGATGCACCACGACCACCTGCAGTCGATCCGGACCGTGCAGGACCTGGGGCTGCGCCTCAGCCCGGCCGACGTGGCCTCGCTCGACGTGTCGGTGCACCCGCCGTTCACCAGCCTGCGCTCGGTGCAGACAGTCATCGAGGACCGCGCGATCCCCGTGGCCCTCGGTGCCCAGCACTGCCACGACGAGGACCAGGGTGCCTTCACCGGTGAGGTGTCGCCCCCCATGCTGGCCCGGCTGGGGGTGAGCCTCGTGATCGTCGGCCACTCCGAGCGTCGCCAGTTCTTCGGCCAGACCGACGAGATCGTGGCCTTGACGCTGCGGGCCGTGCTGCGCCACGGCATGACGCCGCTGGTGTGCGTGGGGGAGACCGAGGAGGAGCGCGAGGACGGCGAGACCGAAGCGCGGCTGTCGGCCCAGGTCGCCGCGGCGCTGACGGGCTCGCCGCCGAGCAGGTGGCCGGCCTGGTGGTGGCCTACGAGCCCATCTGGGCCATCGGCACGGGGCGGACGGCCACGGCCGAGGACGCCCAGGGGGCCTGCGCCCACATCCGGGTCGTGGTGGCCGGACTGGCGGGGGACGAGGCGGCCGGCGCCCTGCGCATCCAGTACGGGGGGTCGGTGCGGCCCGACAACACCGCCGAGCTCCTGGCCCAGCCGGACGTGGACGGGGCCTTGGTCGGGGGGGCCAGCCTCGACGCCGCCACCTTCGCCGCCATCGTCCAGGGCGCGGCGGGGGCCGTGGCCGCCGGCCGATGAGCGCGGGCCTTTGGTAGCGTTGCCCGGTCCCAAGGCCTCGAGGAGCACCGAGTGCTGACGATCGCCATCCTGGTGATCCACATCCTGGTGTCGCTGGCCCTGGTGTTCCTGATCCTCATGCACTCCGGCAAGGGGGGCGGCCTGTCGGACATGTTCGGCGGTTCGGTGGGCCAGGCGGCGTCCGGTCGACCGTGGTCGAGAAGAACCTCGACCGCATCACGATCACCGTCGCGGTGATCTTCGCCTTCACCACCGTGATCCTGGCACTCCGCGTGCAGTGACGGCCGGTGCCGCCGGCCGACGGGGCGGGGGCGGGCGCTGCGCCCGCCCGGTCGGCGCTCTCCTGGTCGTGTGCGTGCCTGGCGGCGTGCGGTGCCGCTGCGCGCGGCACCGGGCGGGGCGCCGGGGACGAAGCACGCCCCCCGTTGGTGGCGCAAGGGGGGCACCGTGACGGTCGGCCTCGACCAGGTGCCGGTGACGCTGAACGACCACACCGTGGCCGGGGACACCGCCGCTGACCGCATGATCGCCAGCGCCGTGTGGCCCCAGGTCTTCCGGGTGGCCCGGGGCTCTCGCCCCAGCTCGACACCGACGTGGTGGACAGCGCCGAGGTCATCAGCGTGGACCCCCAGACCGTGGTGTACCAGATCGACCACCGCGCCATGTGGTCCGACGGCGTGCCCATCAGCGCCGACGACTTCGTCTACGCCTGGACGTCTCAGACGCGGCGGCGGTCTCGACGTGGACGGCACGCCCGACTCGGTGGCCTCCACGCTCGGCTACCGCGACATCTCGTCGGTGACAGGGTCGAACGACGGGCGCACCGTGACGGTGGTGTTCAAGACGCCTTTCGCCGACTGGGCCTCGCTGTTCGACGACCTGCTGCCGGCCCACATCGCCGAGAGCGTGGGCTGGAACGACGGCTTCGACCATTTCGACCCGGCCGTGCTCGTGTCGGGGGGCCCGTGGCAGGTGGTGTCGTGGCAGCCCGGCGTGTCCATCGTGCTCGGCCGCAACCCCCACTGGTGGGCGGGCGCCCGTCCTGTCCCGGGTCCGCTTCCGGGCCGTGGCGGACGCGGTGGTGGGTGGGGCGCTCACCTCGGGACAGGTCCAGGTGGCGTATCCCGGGGCCTTCGGGCCCACCGTTCTGGCCCAGGTGTCGTCGTCCTCGTCGCTGCTGAGCTCGTCGCACCTCGGCACGGACATGCTCCAACTCGAGTTCAACGTGCGGCGACCACCCCTGGACGCGGTGGCGGTGCGCCAGGGCATCGCCCACGCCGTCGACCGTGCTGCGCTCGTGACCCGCATCGGCCAGCCCGAGGATCATTCGGTGTGGGAGGACAACGACCACCTGTTCGCCAACACCGACCCCGGCTACAACGACGACGCCACGGGGTACGACTCGGAGGACCTGGCCGCCAGCGCCCGCCTCCTCCAGCAAGGTGGCCTGGTGGCCGACGCCGAGGGGAGGTGGACCTCGCACGGCACACCGCTCGACCTGACGCTCGTGTGGGCGAGCGACGACCCGTGGTCGGCGGCGGCGGGGCCCATCGTGGCGGCGCAGCTGAGTGCGGCGGGCATCGAGGTGAGCGCCGACCCGGTGCCCTCGTCACAGCTGTTCGGGACGGTGCTGCCCGGCGCCGCCTTCGACCTGGCCATCGTGCCCGTCGACGCCGGGGCCTTTCCGAGTGCCATGGACGGCGTGTTCACCACGGCGCCGGCCGTGACCGGGGGGGCGCCCACGCAGGACTGGTCGGGCTTCGACGACCCGAAGCTCGACACGCAGTTCTCGCAGGCCATGGAGCAGCTGTCGGTGCCGCAGGCGCTCGCCGTCTACCGCCAGATCGACCAGTCGCTGTGGACGTCGATGCCCACGCTGCCCCTCTTCGCCGAGCCGACCCTGCTCGTATGGTCGGCGTCGATCGTGGGCATGAACGACGATCCGGGAGGTCTCGGACCCCTGTGGAACGTGCGCCTGTGGGCCCGGCTCGTGGCCGCGCCCACCCGTCGGGCCACCGGGTCGGGGGCCGGACCCTGACGGGTGGCGCGCTAAGGTTTCCCGTGCCGTCCGATGACGGCGCACACTCGTCGGAGTGGCGGAATAGGCAGACGCGCTAGCTTGAGGGGCTAGTGCCCGCAAGGGCGTAGGGGTTCAAGTCCCCTCTCCGACACCACCGTTCCCCGACACCTTCAGCCCCACCTCTTCCAACGTGACGTTGATGCGAGGTGCACCGGCCACCTTCACCTCCAAATGATCGGGGAAGACCACGACCTCTTCGACCATTTCGTCCACCAGCACTCGGCGCTCCACCTCCGTTGCTTGCTGCCACACGTTGGAGATGTCCAGATTCCGCAAGGCCTCTGCGACAGCCTCGAAACGCACCGACAGAGACACCGACTCCGAGTCCCGCTGTCGATCCTCTGAAGCACCTGCTCGGACCGCCTGGATCTGATCCATGAGCCGCTGCTCCTCCTCGGCGAAGCCCTCCGCACTGATCTGCTCCCGGTAGTAGAGCTCGACCAGCTTCCTCCGGCGCTCACTGAGTGCCGCCAGAGCCTCCCCGGGGTGCTGTCGGGCCCGCCGGCGAGAGGGCGCCGCCTCTCGCCCGGCGGCCCCCGACAGCTGCCTCCGGATGGCCTCCTGCAGCCGCTCATCGCCCCCTAGGAGCCGCAGAGCGAGCACTGCCGCACGGTGCAGGCCGGTGTTGGTCCGCCGAGGCTGTCTACAGCCTGCTCCCCGGTGCCAGCACCGGTACAGACACCGCCCATCGCTCAGAATCTCGACCGCCATAAGCTTGCTGCAGAGCCCGCACCGGACCTTCCCTGAGAGCACGTCCCGACCCCGGCGCCGTCCCGGCACACGCCCCCGGTGCGCCGCCTCGAACTCTGCCGACGTGATGATCGGCTCGTGATTCCCGGGGTACCAGGTGTCGTTGTTGACCACCTCACCCAGGTAGATCCGAGAATTTCAGGATCGCAATAGCGGTCGAGCGCTTGATCCCCGTCCGCTCCTCAATCTGCCGATGACTCATGCCCTCGGCCCGAAGCCGGAACACCTGCCGAACCCGGTCGGCGTCCGCATTGGGGATCAGCTCTCCGGCGATGAGGTCGTAACCCGTCTTCGGCCGGTTCGTCCACCTTCCTTGCTTCGCCGCCTGCTGTGTTCCCATGCGGACGTTCTCAGAAAGTTGCTCCCGGTAGAACTGAGCGAAAGATCCGAGGATGTTGTAAAACATCCGGCCCGTAGCAGAAGACAAGTCGAGCTTCTCGGTGAAGGAGTGAAGCGGGATCCCTGCCTGACCGAATTTATCGGCCAGAAGGATCAAGTCTCCGAGATTCCGAGACAGACGATCGAGGCGCCACACGAGCACATTGGTTACGTGTCCGGCCTCGACCATGGCCAGCACCTGCTGGAGCCCGGGGCGCAGCAAGTCCTTGCCTGACCGCCCGGGGTCCTCGATGACGGTAACCGGGCCCAGATCATGAAGCTCCGCATAGGCCCGCAATCGGTCCGCCTGGCCACTGATCGAAAAGCCTTCGTCGGCCTGCTCCTCGGTCGACACTCGGCAGTACGCTACCGTCAGCACAAAGTCCCCCTCCCGGGCCGTCGTCCTTTCCCAGCATCCGCAGCACCACACGGATTAGCACGTCGGCGACACGCTCGTAGTCGGGCTCATCGCTCATGCCAGGGCCCGCCGTTGGCGCTTGTCTTGGACCCGATCTGCAAAGGAGACTTCACTCCATACGCTGAATCGTCGCAAGAACGCCGCCAGCTCCCGACAGGTGTCGGGGATGTCAACCGCCTCGACCAGGGCCGCAAAGCTCGACACGTACCCAACCAACCCGGGCGCCAGCGTCCTCAGCTCCCCTTGTCGGTGGCTGGCGGCCATGCGCACCAGCCCGTGCGCTTTCCCCACCACCGCCGCTCGCCCCACCTGGCGCCATTCGGCAGCCACCGGCCACCGGGAACGAGTCTGGTCGTCGGTGGGGGAGCGGTACGACAACCACTCCCCGGTCGCCCAGGCCCATAGACCGCCAGCGCCAGCGATTGCGTCTTCAGGGGTCGTTATCCCGAAGTCCCGCAGGCCGGCCCGGCCGAACTCGAACTCGACACGGAGCACGGATGATTCCGCATCGAACCGATCACCCCAGATGTCGAACCAGTAGTCGATTCCCTCCCGCCCGACCTGGAGTGTCTTGTCGTAAATGCGGGCGCACACGGTCTTCGTGCTTCGGCGGCCGAACTCCCATCCCGTCATCTCGCCCCGCTCGCCTCGCAGAGCGATGGCATCTGCCCGACACACGAAGCGCTCCCGGTCCTCCCAGTCCAGTGCCCACCCTTGCCAATCGGCGAACAGGTCCAGACGGCTGACGGTGAGATGGACCGGACCGCACACAGTCTCGAGCACATCGTGGAACCAGCGCACTGCCTGCACCGGCCCCACGCCATGCAAGAATTCCGCCCGGGGTTGGATGCGCAGCGCCGGCAGATGCTGACTCGGAGTCACACCGACGAGCCCGTTGGAGTGGGCAAGGCGAAACCGGTACTTGCCCCACGCGTGGGGCGCCACAACGAACTCCTGCCCACCCAAGAGCACAGTTGGCGCCCGTGGGGCTTGCTCCGAAGCGCTGCGAGCCTCCTCAAGCCGGTCGAGCAGGTCCTGGGGTACCGCCCGGCCGGAGAGGTAGAGCGCATCCACCCCCGACGCCATCTCGGCCAGGTCCGACCCGGAGTTACACCTCGGTAGTTCCACTTCTGGAACAATACTGAAGTCCCACTTCCGGGACAACCCCTAGCGCAAGTCTTCCTTCTCCGTGCTGCTGGCCAGGTACTTCTCGACGTCGATCTCCACGCCCGGGATCTCGTACTCGTCTGGGTGCTGGCCCGTTGCCAGACGGAAGTGCTTGATCTTGCGGTAGATCGTGGTCCGGCTCATCCCGAGCCGCTGGAGACCCTCGAAGCCCCCCTCCAGCTGCCACAGCAACCAGAACCCCATGAGCCCCGCCTCCAGCTGAGCCGCCACCGGCCTCAGGTACGGCTCCACGATCGGGCCGGCCGTCTTGTCCATGACGCCCAGGTAAGCGTTCACGGCCTTGACCCACGTCTGGCGGGCCCGGCCGTGACCTTCGGACGATTCCATGCGGGCCGACCGGAAATCCGTTCCCATCAGAGTCCGCCTCCCTCGTAGTACCAAAACCGACACTAGTGCTTGCGTGTGACAATCTCAGGGAGGGTCCTACTTCTAGCGTTCCTGTTACATATTCCCTGGTCAGAGCCTCATGTTAAGCTACCCGTCCAGGCGATCCATGCGGAGGAGAACCTGGCCTTAGGCCAGGCAATCCCGATCAAGGTAGAGGGATTGCCTCCGCATGGATCGCCTGGACGGGTAGCACGCCATCCTTCTGTTTTCCCTGGTCACAGCCCTATACAGAACTTAGAGGCTAAAGACGCCTTGACTTTAAGCCCAGCCGCCGTACAATCGCCGTACAGAGGGCTGTAAGCCCCGTAAAGGACCCGGATATGACGAAGACTGCGAGAATCGAATTGCGAGCCGCTCCTGAACAGGAGCAGCGGATCCGTTCGGCTGCCGGGCTCGTCAATCAGTCCATGACTGCCTTCATGCTGGCTGCCGCCGTCGAGAGGGCGGACGCCGTAATAGCTACCTGGTCGACAACCACGGTCTCGCCCGAGTTCTTCGACCAGCTCCTGCAGGCGCTAGACCAGCCACCCACGCCGAATCAGGAGCTTGCCGGAGCTGTACAGCGACGCAGGGCTGCCCTGCACCAGGAAGTCGCTTAACTCTTCTTGGCCAGCGGCCTCTACACAGCCGAGCTTCTAACCCCGGACCATGACGTCTCAGGGTTCGATTGTGGCATTCCCGAACTCAACGCTTGGCTTGTGCATTCAGCCCTGCAGGCGAGCGTTATGGGCACAGCCCGCACTTTCGTCTGGCACCAAGACGGAAGAGTCGTCGCCTATTACGCCCTCGCAGGCCATCAAGTTGTGCGTGAGAACCTCCCGAGCAAGATCGGCAGGGGTGGCCCCAACGTAATCCCAGCAGTTATCCTCGGGAAGCTAGCCCTCGACCGCAGCCTTCACGGTCAAGGCCTAGGGGCAGACCTCCTGGTAGACGCATTGGAACGAGTTCTCGCCGCAGTGAAATTGTGGCAGCGCGAGTCCTCGTTGTCGATGCCATCGACGACAACGCCGCCAACTTCTATGAGAAGTTTGGATTTCTGCGCACAGGTGCGGACAGCAGGCGACTCCTCCGAAAGATCTCGGACATAGCTCGCGACTTCGAGTGAGCCCCCAATTGCAGTTTGCGGGTGCTGTGTTACAGGGTTCGCACCCGCCGCCTCCGCCGGACCCGGTATCCCCGAATATGTGCGGGCTCGACCACTACTCCTGATGCGCCCAGAGGTCGGCAAGGCGGCCATTTGAGCCCACGGCTACCTCTTCCGAGATCGGTGAAGTCGCCCCACAAAGCCATTAAGCGTTCCGGCCGCAATCCCACCGAGAACGGCTCCCAATATGGCCCACCCGTTGCCCCAATCACCCCATGAGACCGTTAGAAAGACCCAGATGACGACGAGCATGGGTATCAGTATCCAAAGCACGCGGATGGGAAGCCCGAGGTCAATCGCGACGCTGATTTCTCGCCCCTGTCAGGCGTGTCAAGAGGACGGAAGCGCTCACAACAAGGTAGGCACTCCATGCGGCAACGGCGAGCCACTTTGAGATTTGGTGGTTGAGGAACAGCGCGAGGGCGGTAACAGCCAGAACAGCCAGAGCCAAGGCAAGTCGCTCAAGCGATCTGACTCTCACCCTCGCATTTTGTCGGAAAATAGACGCTCAGGTTCGCCTTACGATGTCTGTCCTCCTTCCAACGGGCTCCGACCTCTATCACCCGTTATGAACGGGGGAGAGGGCTCCCAGGAGCCGGCGCCGCCGGCTCCGGTCCATTGTCCCCATAGGCATGCCCGGGCCCGTCAAGGCTCCCCCTCCGGGCGCCCTTCGGCCGGCCTTGACTGACCCTCGCCAGCTTCCCCAAGGCTGCAGGCGCCAGTCGGAGAGTGGCGACGTCGGCTCTCCGACACCGGGTCGGTCCGGTGTCGATCAGGGCTCACGAAGCCTTTGATCGATACTCCTCGACCGCGTCGATTGGCACGTGGGCGATCCCGTCCACCATTACGTAACGGATCTTGCGCTCGTACACGAGGCGGAGTAGCTCCTTCGTGGGGATCCCCAATCGCCGAGCTGCCTGCGCCGCCCGGAGTGGCTGCTCGTCATCCATGGCCGCCTCCCGGTTCATCGAAGCCCAGTCTACGGCTGAGGAGCTGGATTTGATGCTCAACCTGCGCAGCCTCTGCGAGGTGGTCGGTCTCGATGAGCGCATCACGAGCCTCTTCGAGGGCGGCGAGCAGGTCAAGGGCATCCTCGAGTCCGAACTGGATTCTGTTGGGCGGCTCCGGGTCGCCCGAATGATCCTCCACAACCCCAGCGTGTCACGGGGCTGTGTCGCCCCGTTGCCAGAGCTCAAGCCGCCAATGCCCCTTGGTACGGGAACGTGCGGATCGGATCTCCGACACCACCGATCACCAGGCCTCAAAGCCGCCAGTGCCCTTTGGTATGCGATCTTGCGGTGGTGTTGCCCCGCTCCCGCGAACACGTTTTTCTAAGCCACTGACTCCCGCTCGTAGTCGGCCGGGGAACGGTAGCCGAGGCGCTTCTGGATGCGCTCGGGGTTGTAGGTTCCCTGAAGCGACGAAGTGGCTCCGAGGAGTGCAGAAACGAGGAGAGCCTTGGAAGTTCGGGATCTCCCCAGCGTCGCGTTCGCTCTTTCTGGATGCCCGAGGTTTCGAGTTGATCGAGGACGTTTCGACCGCTGAAGCAGGAGAAAGGTACTTCGGCGCCCTCGGACACCCAGACAGGGGCTCAGCCCTCTATCGGGTTGTCACTGCATCCATCGCCTAGGAACGGGGGGCGCGTAACAACACTCGGTTGCTTGGAATCCGCCAGCGGCACCGCCCGGCACTGCCGGATCTGAGCGCCGGGGGAATCGGAGTGGGTAGCGCTCCCGTGGCAACGGCAGCCGACCCGCTCGGGATCGGTGCACAGCGAGATTATCGACCGGGTAGGCATTGGGCGGGCGGTCTCCCGGTGACGGGGCTACCTGGGCGATGAACGAACCGATCCGGATCCCGATTCTGTCCGCTTGGCAGCCACGGTGCGGTGGAAACAAAGGAAAGAAGGCTGTGTCGTGAAGCTTCCTCCGTCGCTCACTGAGGGCCGCCAGAGCCTCCCCGGGCGCCCACTCGGCCTCAAAAGTCGTAGTCACTTCTGACGATGGCAGAGCACGGTGAGCGTGTGCTCTACTTCATTGCGCATGGCCCTGTCATGCCGAACTTCGGGAGGTGCCCCGTGACCGGCCTGACCCCCTACCCAAGGCGATCGCATCTACGAGGAAGGGCCCTATTGGGCCTGCTTGGCGTGAGTATCGCCCTTGCGCCTGCGCTTGGTGTCCTCTCCAGCTGGCGACAAGCGGCCTTCGCCGGCTCGCCCACCGTTTATCAATGGGGAGTCGACGGCGCCGTACACCTCACCCCCTCAGCCGTCCGGAATCTGCCGACGAGCATCGTCGCCGTCCAGGCAGGTAACTGGGGCGGCATGGCGCTTGATGCGAGCGGACATGTGTGGGACTGGGGACGGAATCCTCTCGGCGAACTCGGGAACGGCACGACCCGCAACTCGCCTAACAAGGCTGTGGAAGCGCAGGGTCCTTCCAACATCGTGTCGATAGGCGAAGGAAACAACTACGCCACGGCAGTCGACACCAGTGGAAACCTCTGGGTATGGGGGTGGAACGCCGACGGGCAGCTCTGCCTGCCGGTGCAGGGGTCCGACGGTCACAAGATGGTTCGCCGGCCGATCGAGATCTCCGGCTTCGGCGCAAAGGCCGTGTCCGGCGGTGGTCATCATCTAATCATCCTCATGTCCAACGGGACCGTGAAGACCTGTGGCCAAAACAATCACGGCCAGCTCGGCAATGGCACGTTCAGGAATTCCACCAAACCGGTTACTGTCAAAGGTCTGACAGACGTCGTCAGCGTCTCTTCGGGAAACATGATCTCGGAGGCGCTCAAGTCCGACGGCACGGTCTGGACGTGGGGGTACAACCGTTACGGTCAACTCGGCGTTGGAACCACGCGCAACCAGGACGCTCCGCGCCAGGTTGCGCTGCCGGGGCCGGCGGTACAGATCTACGCCGGCGGGGACTATCCCAACGACGGACACATGTTGGCCCTGCTTTCCAACGGCGAGGTCATGGCCTGGGGCGACAATTTCTACGGCCAGTTGGGTACCGGCGCGATCGGCGGGATGGCGTTGACGCCCGTGGCGGTGCACATCCCTAGTGGGACCACGTTCAGCACAGTCGCCGCCGGTGGCACAGACAGCTTTGCCGTCGACTCCACTGGTGGCCTGTGGGCATGGGGGGGCCGGCCCGGAAACCTGGGCAACAGCAGCGGAGCCGGATTCGCGGCGCTCCCCGAGCACATCGGATCGGGCTTCTCGTTGCTCTCAGCGACGTCCAATCTCGCTCTGGGGTATTCGACCGGTCCGTGACGCTCTCCGAGACCCTCGGTTGGACCCGGATCGCCGGCAAGCGCTCGCTCGCAGAGACACCATCTTCGGTTCACCTGGAGCCCTAGCAAGAGCTTGTGCCGGAAACATGGCACCAGTTCTACCCGGTATCCCCGTACGGGACTTCCTGGCTTTCGGTATTGGCGCTCAGCCTGACGCCCTGGCGATGGGCCATCGCCCGAGTTGTCATTCTTGACGAAGGCACCGCGCCGGATTCCAGAAACGAGGAGGGCGAGGACCAACACCTGAGATGCGAGCCTGCACATCACCCGGGAGAAACCTCGGAGGGTAAGGGGCTTGCCGTTTAGACGTGCGTGCCATCCCGGTACGTCATCGACACGAAGGCGAAGCATTTTCTGGCTCAGGCTCATCTGATGTGATCTTCAACGAGCCAGCACTCGGATTTGTAACACGAACCGACGTCGCCACCGCCTGAGCCGTCGGGAGTTCATTGGAAGGTCCGATCGGGGTCACCGTGGCGACCGCGGCGCCGGGGATGCGGTACAGGCCCTCGTCGCCCACGGTTGTCGTGAAGATGGTGCCTGCTGGACCGGCAGTTCCGGGAGGCTCCAAGATGTAGCTGACGCCCCACAGCCGGACGATAGGTGCAGACTGGACTTCCGGGCGGAAGACGGTCGGAGGTATGGACGGTCCGCCTGTTAGACGGTACGCACCGGCCCGAGCGGTCCAAACGGGGACAGCGCCACCGCCACGAGCCCCGCCCGCAGCGCCCCCACGGCGATGGCAACCAGGAGCCCGATCATCGTGTCGGCGAAGATGGCCACGGGCTGCGCGCCCAGGGCGCGCATGGACTCCAGGTCGGCCTCGGCCGCCTGCACCTGACGCCCCGCGATCTGCATCGCGATGAGGATCACGGCCAGCGCGGCGATCCCGCCGAACACACCCAGGGCGATGGCGATGGGCTTCAACGATGTGCCGACCGTCTCCTCCACCGGGGCGTACTCGTGGTAGTCGTACGACGTTCCGCGGGCGAGGAGGTTCGGGAAGGCCGTCTCGACAGGCTTCACTCCGGCGTCGCCGCCACGGAGCTGAAAGCCATACGTCACGGCTTCGACGCTCTGGGGGTCGTGGGCGAGGATCGCGCTGCCGAGAGCCGATGTGAACACGACGAACGTGGGGTAGCGGTCGATGTCGTCCTGCACGACGGCCGTGCTGTACTGGATGATGCCCACCAGCTTGAGGTCGACAACCCGGATGGGCTTGACCGCAGAAGTGCCGAAGCCGGGCTCGGTCTCCCGTTGCTGGGCGAAGATGCCCCACCGGACACCCGACCCAGGTGAAAGCCGAGGCATCCCCCCTGCCCGGCCGGGTTCAGGGTTGACCGTACCCGCTGATGAGCCAGGGTCCCGAGGCGTCTCGTTGCATGTAGACGCTCCAGAACGACACGTTGCTCATTCCTGTACCCGGATCGTTGATCTTGTCAAAGGTGCAGTACACGTGGGCGCGGGTCGCTGTGTCTGACGACTGAGAGCAGTGCAGATGGGTGAAAGGAGGACCCCACTGCGACCATTCCATTTGTCCTCGGTCGGCAGGGACGAAGTGTGCCAATGCCAATGCCATGTTGTGAGCGTTCACAGCGGAGAACCATTCGATCGTGGTCGCCACTGGGGATTCGATGGCAATGCTCGGATGCGAGGTGCCGCCGCAGCTGGCGAGCAGTCCGGCGAGAATGATCCCTCCCGCTGCTCGACGCCCCGTCGAGCCATTCTGTGTCCTCCCCTGAGCGAGCAAGGGGTCAGGTGTGCGCCCCGAGGGGCGACTGCAGGTGGCTGCCGGGAGGGTGGCACCTGCCCCGAGCCCGGCACTCGGTGAGCCTGCGAGTCGAGCTGAGCCGGGGGCGAGGAGACGTGAACGGCGGATGGCCGGATGCATTGTGCGGCTACCCCTGGGCCGGCCGTGGTCCGTCACCGGGCGCGCCGTCTGCGTCGGCGTCGGCGAAGGACCCGATGCGGACCGGTCCGTCCGGTTCGTAGGTCGTCATCACCACACCCGTCGTCGACTGGCGGACCGCGGTGAGCCGCAGCGCTCGGGGGACCCGGCCGTCACCGAAGAGACGCTTCCCCCCACCGAGGTGCACGGGGAACCACAGCAGGCGGTACTCGTCGATCAGGTCGTTGTCGATGAGCGTGTGGGCAAGATCTCCGCTGCCATGGACCTGAAGCTCGCCACCGGGCTGCTCCTTGAGCGTGCGAACCTCGGCAACGACGTCTTCGCCCAGTAGGACCGAACCGGCCCAGGTGACCGACGTCAGGGTCCGCGACGCCACGTACTTCGGAAGTGCGTTGAGTGGCCCGGCGATGGGATGCCCGGGCTCGGTCACGGCCGGCCAGTAGGCGGCGAAGATCTCGTATGTGCGCCGGCCGAGGAGAAAGGCGCCGGCCTCGGCCAACCGTTCGGCCATGGTGGCGCCGAAGACCTCGTCGCCGTAGGGGAAGGTCCACCCGCCGTGGGCAAACCCACCGTCGCGGTCCTCGTCGGGGCCCCCCGGTGCCTGCATCACGCCATCGAGCGTGAGGAAGGTGTGCAGGGTCAGGCGCATCGTGACCTCCTCTGTGTCGTCACCGATCCTTCCAGACGGCGCCCGTCACCGAATCTCATCGCCGGACCGCCGCTTACGGGCGGGTGGTGAGGTGGAACTGGCGGAAGAAGTTCCAGATGAGATTGGTGGCGTTGATCTCGAAGGTGGACGGACCGTTCATGGCGCTGATGTTGCTACCCGGCCAGGCGTGTCCACCCCCCAGGATGATGTAGAACTCCACCGCCGACCCGGGGGGGCAGTGGTAGGTGCGCAGGACCACGTGGGTGGTGACCTGGGCGTCGGTCGGGGTCGGATCGCAGCCGTCCTTCACCGCCCACGCCTGGACGTTGGCCGGGTACCCCGGGCCGAAGAGGTTGACAGGCGGTGCGGTGGTCCCCGGGGTGCCTCCGTTGAAGGGCAGGATCGGATCGGCGGTTCCATGGAAGGCGAGGATGGGAACGGGGTGAGCGGGCTGGCACGGCTGGGGCACGGCCACGCCGGCGACCGGGGCGAACGCCGCGAAGCGGTTGGCCATGGTGCAGGCCAGAAGGGACGTGAACAGGGCACCATCTGAGAGGCCGGTGGCGTAGATCCGCGACGTGTCGACGCACCGCTGTGCCTCCAGCTTGTCGAGCAGGGCGTTCATGAAGTCGATGTCGTGGTTGGGGTGGCCGCTGGTGCCGGGTTGGATGTCCCACCCGACCGGGTTCCCCGTGCCCTGGGGGAACACGGCGATGAACCCGTTCGCTGTCGCCTTGGGGCTGAACTGGGTGGTGACGGCCTCCAACGACGCACCCTGCGACAAGCCGTGGAGGTCCACGACCACGGGGACCGGCTCCCCCCTGTGCGTCGGGGGCGACGTGAGCAGGTACTGCCGCCTGATCCCGCCGACGGTGACCGTCTGGAGGAGCTCGGACACCGACGGGTCAGCCGGTAAGGCACACCCAGCCGACGCCACCGACGCTCCGGAGTGGCCCATATGACGGGGCGGGCTCGTGGTCGGGGGAGCCTGCCGGGCTGCGCCAGACGCACAGGCGCTGACCACGATCGCCAGGGAGAGCAGGGCCAGGAGCCCGTTGCGTCCCCCCGTTCGATTGCCCACGACGGCGAAGCCCAGCACACGCGGTCTCGAGGTGTCGAGTCTCCGGCGGACGAATGGCCGGGTCATCGAGCGACGCCCAGTTGTCAGCCAGCGCCGAGCGCTCCTCGTCGATCGCATGTCATGGGCCCATTCCCACTCCCGAGTGCCGAGATCTGTGGCGTGCCGGATGCCCGGCGGCCCCCGACAGTATCGAGCCCCGGGCCACATGGGCCGGACGGCGACGGGATCAGGTCACCGACAGGGTGAAGACCTGAGTCGCCGTCTGCTTGGTCTTGCCTTTGCCGAACGTCGCCGTCAGCGTGACCGTGAACGTCCCCGTCTTCTTCGCTGTTCCCGTGAAGGTCCCGCTTCCACCGGACTTGGCGAAGTGGACACCCTTGGCGAGCTTGCCCTTCTCCCTGATCTTGGTGGCCGGGACCGAAGTGGTGACGGGGAACGTGAAGGACTGACCGACCACCGCCAAGGCGTGGTCGGCGCTCGTGATCGAGTCTCCCGCCGCCGTTGCGATGATGCACTCGTGGGTGTCGACGACGCCCGAGGCGTTGTCGGACGACCCCAGGTAATTCCCCGCTGTGCCCGGCTCGTAGATCGCGGCGAAGCAGTACGTACCGGTGGCGCCGGGGACGAAGGCTGTGGAGGTCGCCGCCGCGGTGCTGGCCCCGGTGGCGACGAGCGAGACGGTCCCAGACGGCTTCGCCGTCGAGGTGCACAGGGCATCCTGGGTGCCGGGCCCACACGTGTAGAACTGGACGGATCCCTTGGGTGCTCCCCCGACCGAGTTCCCCATCACGGTGGCCTTGTCGGTGACCGCCGAGCCCACCTGGACCGTCACCGCCGAGGTGAGGCTCATCGTGACCGACTGGGCCCGGGCGACGAGCACACACTCGTCGGGGTCGGCATTGCCGGCCGTCGTATTGTCCGAGGAGCCCGAGTAATTGGCATCTCCTCCGTAGACCACGCCGAAGCACCAGGTCCCGGCGGATGTCGGCACGAAGGAGCTCGACGTGGCGCTCGAGGTGTCCCCCGCCCCGGTGCTGAGCGGCTGGGCCGCACCCTCCGGCGTCCCAGTGGTGCTGCAGGGCCCCGGAGTGAGGGTCTGCGTCGTGGCGGTCTCACACGCGTAGAACGTCACGGACCCGGTCGGGGAGCCGGCGACGAAGCTCCCGCTCACGTCGGCGTCGTCGCTGACGGTCCCCGAGGGTCCCAAGGTGACCTGAGCGGAGGAGATGAAGCTCGACGTCGTCGACGGCGCCGTCTTGACGAGCACGCACTCGTTGGGATCCAGGCTGTTGGCGGCGGTGTTGTCGGACGATGCCTGGTAGCTGTCGCTGCTCGCGTAGACAGCGGAGAAGCACCATGTGCCCGCCGACGTCGGCGTGAACGCGCCGGAGCTCGTGGTCGAGGTGTCGGCGGATCCGGTGGTCAGGTGGCCGATGCTCAGGTGGCTGGCGGTCGACACCGGGCAGGGACCGGCTGTCGGCGTCTGGGAGGTGGCGGTCTGGCACACGTAGAAGGTGACGGTCCCCGTGGGGCTACCGTCCGTTGCGGTGCCGTGCACCGTGGCCGTGTCGCTCACACTGCCCGTGGGGCCCAGTGTGATCGAGGTGGCGCCCACCTGGCTGGTGGTCGAGGACGTGGTGGGGGTGTTCGCACTCACGGTGAAGGACTGCTGCTGCTGGGGTGGCGGGCGCGTAGGTGCCGTTGCCCGCCTGGTTGGCGTCGATCTTGCACGTCCCGGCGGCCAGGAAGTGGACCACCGACGAGGCGATGGAGCACTCCGACGTGGCGGTGCTGTCGATGGTGAGGCTCACGGGCAGGCCGGAGGTGGACGAGGCGGCGACGGTGTAGGTGGGGCCGCCGGCCGTGGCCGGCGAGGGGGGAGAGGTGGTGAAGGAGATCGTCTGGGGGGTGAGCGTGTTCGCACTCACGGTGAAGGACTGCTGCTGCTGGGTGGCGGGCGCGTAGGTGCCGTTGCCCGCCTGGTTGGCGTCGATCTTGCACGTCCCGGCGGCCAGGAAGTGGACCACCGACGAGGCGATGGAGCACTCCGACGTGGCGGTGCTGTCGATGGTGAGGCTCACGGGCAGGCCGGAGGTGGACGAGGCGGCGACGGTGTAGGTGGGGCCGCCGGCCGTGGCCGGCGAGGGGGGAGAGGTGGTGAAGGAGATCGTCTGGGGGGTGAGCGTGCTCGCCTTCACGGTGAAGGACTGCTGCTGCTGGGTGGCGGGCGCGTAGGTGCCGTTGCCCGCCTGGTTGGCGTCGATCTTGCACGTCCCGGCGGCCAGGAAGTGGACCACCGACGAGGCGATGGAGCATTCCGACGTGGCGGTGCTGTCGATGGTGAGGCTCACGGGCAGGCCGGAGGTGGCCGAGGCGCCGACTGTGTAGGTGGGGCCTCCCACCGTGGGCGACGACGGGGGGTTCGTGGTGAAGGAGATCGTCTGGGGCGTGAGTGCCGGGGAGATGTGGAAGGCCGACGAGAAGGCGTGGACCCCCGTGAAGCTGTTGATGTAGTCCTCCCCGACCCACAGCACGCAGTAATTGGTGGTGTCGCAATCGATCGACGATCCATCCGAGGTGCTCAGCAGCGACATCGTGTACGAGGTGCTGAAGTTCCCGTTCGAGTCGGTCAGGACCGGAAGCGGGTTGGCCGTCGTGGCGTCACAGCCGGAGTCGTCGATGGGGAGGTTGGCCGTCGTCCCGTCCGGGTCGCTGCACTCGATGATGGACAGTCCGGACGAATCCTGTGCCCGTGTCGGGAATCCGCTCCCCGACACGGTGATGTTCTGGGTGTCCTTGTAGGGCGCACTGGGCGCGATGGTGACCGAGGTGGTGGCGAACGCATCCCCGCCGAAGGCGACCAGCGTGGAGGCCGTGGTGGCCATCACCAGTCCCACGACCAGCACCACCCCACGGACATGCCTCATGTGCATGGCTCGTTCCCCCATGGTGTCCCTTCCGTCGGCGTGGCGCCGTCAGCGTAGGCGGGGCCGCCCGGGGCCCGAAAGAAGCGGGTGCCCGGGTCGCGAAAGGTTCACCTGAAGTTCGCGAAACTGTGACGCTCAGAACAGGATTGGCCGCACTGGTCGGCCGCGGTCACCGACTCTCGGGGGAGACGGGGCTGTCCGAGGCGAACGCGCCGTACAGGCGCAGCGGCGGCCTTCGGTAGACGGCCGTCATGAAGCGCGCGGCGTAGGCGGCGTCGAATTGCAGAAGGGGCGGGGCGCCGCCGGGTGGCAGGACCACCGACACCGGGCGCGGGAGCTGCTCACAAGGGCACGGCGTGCGGCAGCGGACCAAGGGTACGGACCGTCGAACAGCGGGCGGCGCACCTCCTCGGATTTGCTCGACACATGAGTCGTCGGTCAGGGCTCGCCTGATCCTCCGCCGACCGCAACGGCGAGGGTGTCGATCAGGAGCTGGGGCGCCACGGGCTTTCGCAGCTCGGCCACCACAACCTCCGCCAGCCGCTCGCGGGTGCGGTCACCGAGCTCCGTGGCCGAGAGGATGATGGTCGGCGGGGGCTCGGGAACCGTCGCCAGCAGTGTCGCCCCGTCCATTCCCGGGAGGCGGATGTCGAGGACCATGGCATCGAACTGCATCGTGCCCAGGATGGCGTGCGCCTGGATCCCGTCCTCGGCTTCGGTCACCCGGTAGCCGAGCTGCTTCAGGATGGTTGCCAGCGACGACCGTGCTGCCCATCGGTCGTCGACGAGCAGAACGGTGGCGTCGCCGTGCGGCTCACCGCCCGGGACGCGTTCGGAGGACAGTGCAGGAGGTTCCCACAGGCCGGACTCCGTCAGGTACCGGTAGTTGCTCACCCGAGGGCAGCGACGTCGGACGGGCACGGGTGAAGGTGGTGGGGTCGAACGCGCATGTGACTCATCCAGGACTCGGAGCAGGCCTCCGCCTGAAGGGTACGCCCCCGCGGGCCGGAGGTGTCGACGGGACCCGCCGGGCGTGGACAACGGACCGACAACATCCACCGTGTCCACACCGTTCTCCACATCGGTGTCGCCGGTGGCGGCGATGGCACGTAGGTGATTCCTCGCACGGCGAACCCCGTGTGGATGTGACAGCGACAGGTCCGTACCGTTCGGTCGACGTGAGAACTCTCTTCGTGCTCATGAGCGAAGCGTTCTGGCGGGCCGTGGAGGGGCTGTGTCGCGAGAGACAGACAGCCCCGGCTGTCCACTTCTGGGACCAATAGCCTGTCGAGGTGCTTCGGCGGCTGGGGGGTCATCGGGGTGTCGTGCGGCCCCTGAGACGCACGACACCCCCCGATCGGACCCATGGCACGCACCAAGAGGTGGGGGGACCCCTCATCGCACCATCCGGACGGAAGGAGGACCGTCCTCCGCTAACGGTACGCCCCGACCCGCGAATCGTCTACGGCCCGGGGAGCTTGTTCACACGCTGTTAGCAAAGCGTGACGGGACAGCACAGCCTGACGAGACAGCACAGCATGACCCGACGGCTCATTCGGCGCGCAGCAGTTGCCCGGGTCGGGAGCCCATGGCGGCGACGGCGGGCCCGATGGCGATACCGAGCGGCGTTCCGATGATGGTGCCGAGCAGGGCCACGGTCAGGGCCTGCCACCAGGACGGTCGCGCTGACCTGTCGGTTCACGAACCAGATGGCTTTCAAGAGTCCCATCTCGTGGCGCCGTCGCCCGATACTGACGACGAGGAGGTGGAACAGCGTCGATGCCCCGAAGATCGCCAGCATCACCCCGAAGATGGGGGGGAAGTTCACCGCCTCTCCGAAGGTTCACGAGGCTGGTCGGGGGTGCCGGGGCCGGCGTGGGCCGGAGAGATGCGGGCGTCGTGGGCGATGGCGCGGCCGCCGCTCGTTCCCGGTCGGGCGTGGACGAGGCGCGCCGTGAAGGGGGTGGACCGGTGGCACGGACTCGTGCCACCACGAAGACCCCCCGGGCCATCGGTGCAGCCCGGCTCGGTCGGCGGACCTGGTGCGGCGTCGTGGGACGTGATGAACTGCGGGCGATGGGCGGTCCCGCCGAGAGTCAGATCGTGGTGCGCCGGGCGCGACCCGACGAGGGTCCCGCCCTCACGGCCGTGCTCGCCCGGGCGTTCGACGACGACCCCCTGACCACGTGGATGTTCCCCCGACCCGAGGGGCGCCAGGAGCGGCTGCGGGGTCTGTTCCGTGGCCTGCTGCGTCCGGCACTGGCTGTGGACGAGGTGTACACCACCGACGACATCCGGGGGGTGGCGTTCTGGAACCCACCCGGGACCTTCCCCCTCGGCTGGTGGAACAACGCCCGCATGGGCCTCACCATGACCCGGCTGCTCGGTGCCCGCTTGGGACGGTGCGCGCCGGGGCTGTTGTACTTCGACCGGCACCATCCCCGGGAGCCGCACTGGTACCTGCAGATGCTCGGAACCGACCCCGACTGGCAGGGCAAAGGGGTGGGCACGGCGCTGCTCGGACAGGTGCTCGACCGCTGCGACCGGGAAGGGTGCCGCGTCTACCTCGAGGCGTCGAAGGAGCAGAACGTGCCGTTCTATGCCCGCCACGGCTTCGTGGTGAGCGAGGAGATGGTCGTCCCCCGGGGGCCCACGATGTGGGCCATGTGGCGCGACCCCCGCTAGGCCTCAGGGGACCGGCACTGCCATGTTCTTCGGCTACGACGTGGACAAGCGCTTCGTCCCCGTCCTGGTGCCCTTCGGCGTGAGGGCATCGAAGGACGGCGTCGTCGTGGACGAGGGTCGTTTGAGGGCGACCTTCGGCTTCCTGCGCGTCGAGACGGACCTCGACAACGTGACCGGCGCCCACGTCACGCGCGGCTACCGCTGGTGGACGGCGGTCGGTGCCAGGCGCTCGTTCGTGGACGACGGCTTGACGTTCGGGACGAACACCCGGGCCGGTGTGTGCATCCATTTCGCCCAGAAGGTCCGGTCCCTGCTCGGGCCGGCGGGCCACTCCGCTCTCACCGTGACCGTCGCCGATCCCGACGGGCTCGTCCGGGCCCTCGGGGGTGACGCGCCGGACCGGTGAGCGCCAGCGCGGCGTTGCGGCCGCGTGGCGTGCGGCTGCGTCACGCCGGGCAGGTGTGCAGGACGGTGTTCTCCAATCGTGCCAGCTCCTCGGCCCCGGTGGGCGAGGGATGGAGGTGGTCGGACAGGAGCCAGGCCGGGTCGTTGAACTCGATGGTGCCCCAGTCGAGGGAGCGGAAGTTGGGGTGCGTCGCCACGGCGGCGGCGATGGCGCCGTCGATGCCCGTGCTCACCGGCCCGAGCGTGGGGTTGACCGTGACGAAGACCACACAGGGCTGGCCCTCGATGAGTCCGATCTCCTGGGCGAGATCGGTGGCCCAGTTCGGGTTGTTTCCCAGGGCGTCGTTGGTGCCGAGCTCGATGACCCAGTCCCGGGGTGGCCCGTTGTCGACCAGGTCTTGGATGGTGGAGAGATGCTGGGCGATCTTCGTGCCGCCTACGCCCTGGATGTAGGGGTGGTCCCGGTGCAGCACGTGGTGCAACGCCTGGGCGGACAATTCGGTGATCGAGTCACCGATCACGGCCACGCCGTCGTCGTCCCCGGCCCCGTGGCCGGCGGCCACGACCGGGATCGCGGCGCCGGTGGACGATGGCGACGACGGGGGGATGACGACGGGCAGGGTGCTCGTGGTGGGGGCCTCCGTGGTGGTCGGCGGGCTCGTGGGCGCAGTGGCCGTCGGCGTGGGGGACGCCGCACGGTCCTGCGATGGGTTCGAACCGGGCGTGGCGCCACTGCTCATGGCCCACACCGTCACGGCCACGGCGAGGGCCGCGCCCAGGGCCACGACGACACCGGTCCGCCCTGTCCACCACGGGCGTGGCGTCGCCGGCGCCGCGCCAGGAGCGGGCGGAGGCTCGGGCTCGACGGTGAACGGCTGGATCGACTGCGAGACGTCGATCCACGACACCCCGTTCCAGAAACGGCGGCGCCCGGTGCGCGGGTCGCGGTACCAGCCGACGGTGGGGGCGGGTCGATCCTGGGGGCCGGAGAGGTGGGGTTCCTGGTGCGACGGCGTCATGGAAGCCACAAGTGGAGGAGGGACTCTGTCCTCATTGGGAGAGTGATTGGGGCTGCCCGGAAACGTCGACGACCATGGATCGCCTGGTGGGGAGGGCCGTTTCCAGTGGGAGAGGACCCAATCCTGGCACACCGTCCCGCTTGCGTCCTGAGCACAGGGGCCTGCGGGGTGCCTGTGAGGCGGGGCCGGGCGCCCGTGGGAACGAGGATCCGGGTCTCGGCCACCACGGAGCGCCGCCTGCGGATGGGCCGCTCGAGCAGGCAATGACTGGCGCTTGCCACGGGGACAGGCCGTAGGAGATCGTTCCGATCCAGCGAAGCGGACGGACCGAAAGGACCGAGACGTGCGGCCCCGGCTCGAATTGCCGCACGTCCGCGGTGACCACGGCGGCCGTCCCCCGACATTGGGGCCATCGCCGCCGCTGCACCGGCGGCCAGATGCAAGACGGGAGGGCCGAAGCCCTCCCGTGTCTTGCGCAAGCGGTTCAGTACCCCCCGACGTGCCCCCTGGGGGCAGGCTACGCCCGAACACCGGGCCTGGCCAGTGACCGATCGGTAACCGCGACGGGGGTCGGGGGCCGGGATTGCGGGGACCTCGGCGACGTGCTTCGATCACCTGGGGCGACAGCCCGGCGCAGCACGGTGCAGGTCGGGCCGGGGCTCGTCGGCGCGGGGCCGACCGCCTCACGACGGGGGTGTGCCATGAGACCCAGGCGGAGCGCCGTGGCGGTTGCACGGGTGGTCGTGGCGGCCGCCGCGCTGGCCGGCGTCGCCGTGCTCGGACCGGCCGGGACGACGCCCGCCGATGCGGCCGGAGGCGGCCGGCCCCTCATCCACTCCGTGACCGTCACGGGGTCCGGTGGGAGCGACACCGTGACGGTCCGCGGCCAGGGGTTCGGCGGGGCACCGGTGCGCATGCCCTTCGCCGGCGACGTGTCGAACTTCCGCATCGAGGACGAGGCATCGCCCGGCCACGGCGAATGGGGGTACACCGGCGACGCCCACACCTTGCACTACCTGTCGTGGACGGCCTCGGAGGTGGAGGTGTCCGGGCTCGATGCCGCCCCCGGCGATGCGCTCGTGGTGGCGCTGTGGAACGCCGTCACGGGCAGGGGGGCGACGTGGGGCGGCAACGTCACGCCGGTGCCGCCGGGGACGCCGCTGATCCGGTCGGTCGGGTTCTCCAGTCTCGGCACTCCCGTCGACCTGCGCATCGCCATCAAGGGAGAGGGCTTCGGGCCTGCGCCGCACAGCCTCCCCTTCACCGGTGACCTGAACGCCTTCTCGTTCTGGGACGGACGCGCCCACTGCGGGTCGAGCGGGGCGTTCACCGCCGGCGGCGCCTACTTCGGGGACGCCCCCGCTGACGGTGTGACCGTGCGATTCCAGTCGTGGACCGACACGAAGATCGTCATCGGCGGCTTCCGTGGGAGCTACGGCGCCGGCTGCGCCCGGATCGATGCCGGGGACCCGGTGGCCATCACGGTGTGGAACAGCGCCGACACGTCGGCGGCGGGGCCGCAGACGGCCAAACGGGGACTGATCCTCTACGGCATTCCCGGGAACTGACCGTCCGTCCGCCACCGACGCCACGAGGATGAGGGGGCGAGGTCACCCACGGCGTCGGACCCGCCGACGCGTCGTGCGGCGAGTCCTCGCGGTGCTGGCCGGCCTGCTCGTGGTCATCGTCGCCCTGAGCGCCAGGCTCTTCGTGTGGTCGCCCGTCGATGCGCCATCTCGGGCCGACGCCGTGGTGGCCCTGGGCGGCGACCCCGGGCAGCATCGGGCGCACGAGGCGGTCGCTCTGGCCGAGGCCGGCTACGCTGCCGACGGCGGTGGTGTCGCTCGGCGGGTACCCACCGGCGCCATGCCCCCGGGCACGGCGACCGGTGCGCGTCGTGTGCTTCCGGGCCGATCCCCTCGACACGCGGGGCGAGGCAGAGTACGTGGGGCGCCTCGCCGCCCGGCGGGGCTGGGACCGGCTGATCGTGGTGCCCGAGCGCAGCCAGGCGACCCGTGCCCGCCTGCTGTTCGAGCGGTGCACGAAGGCGCACCTGCGCATCGTGGCCGTGAGCGACCCCCCGTCGCACCTCTTCTTCGACGTCGCCTACGAGTGGGGGGCGTTGGCCAAGGCGCTCGTCCTCCACCGGTCGTGCTGACGCCGGCGCCCCAGTGTCCCGGTCGGCTGAGCCGTGCCCCGGGCGGCTGAGCCTCAGACGAGGATCGGGTCGGGCTCGCCGACGCCGGCAGGCATCGCCGCCGCCAGGGACGAGAAGATGGCGAAGACCTCGTCGAGCTCGGTGATCTCGAACACCCGCTGCACGATGGGCCGGGTGACCACGAGCCGCAGCTCGCCACCGTGGTCGCGGTAGCGCTGGTCCGCCAGCACCAGAGCGCCCAGTCCCGTCGAATCGAGAAGCGTCACCTCGCGCATGTCCACCACCGTCACCGGTGCCGTCGTGTGCGCCCCCGACACCAGGGTGCGGTGCAGCACCGGTGAGGTCGCCAGGTCGACGTCGCCGTGGACCTCGATCACGGGGACGCCGTCGTGCTCGGTGGTCGAGACGCTGAAGCCGGGACCGGGGGTGCGGGCCATGCACACAGCGTAGGACGCCCGCTCTTCGCCCCAAAGCGGGAAGCCACCCGTCACGAGCAGGTGGTTTCCCCTATAGCGGCCCTACGAGGGCCGGCGTGCCACGGCGTCCTGCATCGACGGGTGGTTGGCGTACCGGGCCCTGCGCCACTGCGCCATGTCGACGATCACGGGCGATTCGAAGTCGCACTCGGGGCAGCCCGACGGGCCGGCCACGGCGCGGCACGGCACGAAGGTCGAGTGGATGGAGAACCAGGTCGAGCGGGGGAGATGCCGGGGGCAGTCGTCGCTCGTGCAGGTGACGGCGTCGTCGTGATGCACCACGACCGTTCCTGCGCACGGGGGGACGGGTGTCGACACGGGCATGTGGATCCGTTGCATGGCTGGCACCTCGCACGTCGTCTCCGTGCAGCATCGCCAGCCAGCCTCACGTGGGCGCCAACGGCGGGCCAATACCGACACAACACGGTGGCGTCGCACCCACCCGTTACCCTGCCCGCCCCGATGCCCCGGCGACGCCGTGATCGGTCCGAAGGGACGCCCGGCGCGTCGGCCCGGCGGGAGTACGAGCGTCGTCGGCGAGCCGACCGGTCCCACGCCCGCCGGACCTTTCCCCTGGCGGCGGGGCTGACCCTCGCCGTCTGGGTGGGCACCGACGTCGTGGTGCGGGCCGGCGCCGGCGTGGTGCGCCGCCACCTCGCTGCCGGGTCGGTTCTGGCCACCTCGCCCGTCGGGTCCTCCGGCGAGCTGCACCTGGTCGCCGGCCTGGCCGCCGTGGCCATGAGCGTGGCCGTGGGCGGGGCGCTGTGGGGGAGACGGACGACGACCACCGCCTGGGCCAGGGGGGCGGCGGGGGAGCGCGTGCGTGGCGCGACACCTCGACCGCGCCCGACGAGGCGGGGTGGCGGTCCTCCACGACCGGCGCGTGCCGGGGACGAGGGCCAACATCGACCACATCGCCGTCGGGCCCGGTGGGGTCTACGTCATCGACGCCAAGGTCGTGCGCGGGCCGGTGACCCTCCGTCGCGGCGGGCTCCTCCGGCCGGGGGTCACGCTGCGGGTGGGTGGGCGCGACAGGACGAGCTTCAGTGCGGGCATGGACCACCAGGTCGGGGCCGTGCACCGACGGCTGGCCCAGGGCCCCGGCACCGCGGCCGTCCCCGTCACCGCGGCCGTGGTCCTGGTGGGCGGGGAGCTCTCCCGCTTCGGTCGGGCCCGGACGGTGCACGGGGTGTGGACGGGCCGTCCGCGGGAGCTGGTGGCCCTGGTGCGACGACCGGGCCCGCTCGAGGTGCCCGACATCGTCTGTGTGGCCCGGCTGCTGGCGGAGGGTCTACCCCCCGCCTGAGGCTGCGGCCCGGGCCCGGGCTACTTGGTCACGACGACGGGGAGCGTCGTCGTAGGGGCCACGGTGGTGGTGGGTGCGACGGTGGTGGTGGGTGCCACCGTCGTGGTGGGGGCCACCGTCGTTGTGGGTGCCACCGTCGTTGTGGGGGCGAGGGTGGTGGTGGGGGCGATGGTGGTGGTGGGTGCCGCCGTGGTGGTGGTGGCCGCTGCCGGCGGGATCACGATGAGCGGTGCCGTGGTCGACGTGGTGCTCGTGGTGGAGGAGGACGGCACGGTCGACCGGGCCGCCGCCGTGGCCGGTGGCTTCGCCGGTGCGAGGGACTGCAGCGCCGCCTCGATCGACGTCAGGGTGGTGCGCTGCAGCGCCGGATCGGGAAGCGTGGTCGGGGGCAGGTCGTGGATCCACGTCACGAACGGATTGGTCGTGGGAGGTGACGCCGCCAGACGGTTGGCGCCGCCCCCGCCACCGAGCGACAGCAGGCCGATGACTCCTCCCGCGGCGATGAGGAGCAACGAGGAGCGCAGCAGCAGGCGCGAGCGGCGCGAACATGGTGTGCCCCTCGGCTTCCTCCGAGCCGGCCAGCTGGACGGGATCGAGCTTGCCGATCCCGCCGTCCCTGACCAGGGACGTGGGCTCGCCATTGCTGAAGAATCGCTCCTCGTGGATCCAGAACGGGTCGGGTCGCCAACCCTCGTTCTCCATCGCCCCCCCGGCTCCTGTCGCCGAACGACCCCACCAATCTACCGCTGTCGGGACGGGTCGGTCCCCCGCCGCCGTGGGGGACGGGGGGAAGGGTCCGGTCCGGTTCGCTCCCGCCGGGGCGGGGCCGCGCCCCGGCCGGGGAAGGCACAGGGCAGGGGTGGACGGTCGGCGTCAGGTGACCTTGAACGTATGGACGACGATCGACCCGGTCGCCGTCTTGATGGTGATGGGCTCGGCGCCCGCCGCCACCGAGGGCACGGTCACGACGATCTTGGATGCGCTCGCCTTGGCCTTGGCCGCCACCGTGCCGAAGGTGACCGTGGCCTTGGCCAGGTAGAGGCCGCGGATGGTGATGACGCCCTCGGGGAGGGCGGCGGAAGGCGAGATCGACGACACGACCGGGGCCGGGCCACCCCCGTGGAACCGGGGGTCGTTGGCCGGCACGAGCAGCGTGGCGTCGACGTCGCCGAGGACCTCGTGGGCCGACTCGATGCACGGGGCCACCGGGTTCGAGCGCTTGCACTTGGGAAGCAGCCCCGTCTGCACCGACTGCTTCTGGGCGTCGGTGAACGTGTGGCCGTCCAAGGTCTCGAAGCACACCCCGAAGTGCTTGACGGTCGGGTCGGGCACGTCGTCGGTGACCGTGAGCGGAGCCGAGGAGGTGAAGGTGCCTTCCTGCAGCGTCGTGAACGGCGCCGTGGTGTTGTAGCCGGGTGGGCAGGCGGCCAGGGTGGCCTGGCCCACCTGGAGGTAGATCTGCCCCGCCGTGGACGAGGTCCCCGTGACCGTGACGGTGCTGCCCGAGGAGCTCACCGATCCGGTGCACGACGACGATGCCTGGCACGTCACCGCCGGGGTCACGGTGAAGCACTCGCCCGTGCCGCCGTCGTCGGCGGCGGGGTAGTTGCCCCCCGAATACGAGGCGTCGAAGCAGTAGCCGCCGGTCGAGGTCGGGGTGGGGAAGACCGACGACGACACCGTGGCCGTGTCGCTGGCGCCGCCCGGCAGCGACACGTCGTCGGTGGTGCCCACCTGGGTGCCCGTGGTCGACGTGCACGTCGGCGAACCGCTGGGGCACTGGTAGAGCGAGAACGCCACCGACCCGGTCGGGGCTCCGTCGGCGGTGTTGCCGCTCAACGTGGCGACGTCGCTCACACCGGTCGGATCGCCGGCCACGATGGACGAAGCCGAAGGCGTCGAGGTGAGCGAGAACGCCGCGCTCGACGCGATGACGGGCGCGGGCGAGGGCGGGTCGCAGACGGACGTGGTGTCCCCGAACCCGGTGGTGATGAGGGTGGTGAGCGTGCCCGAGGTGAACTCGGGGGACGCGCTCGGGGACGTGGCGGTGAAGGGGCCGACGGCGAGCGTCCCGGAGTTCGGGATGTCGAAGACGTCCTGGGTGCCCGAGGTGATGGTGGTGCTCCAGGTGAGTCCGGACGGGGTCAGGGTGCTCGGGCTGGCGTTGGCGGCGTCGACGACCGCACCGGTCGTCCCCGACAGCGAGTGCACGCCCTCGCTCGCGAGGGTCGTGGCCAACGACGCCGAGATGGTGGCTTGCACGTAATAGCCCGAGATCGAGAACGACTGACCCACGGTGACGAGGCTCGGCACGGATCCGAAGACGTCCATGGGGATGGCGAGGTTCCCCATGGGCGAGGAGCAGGTGTAATTCACCACCCCGGTGTCGGCGAACGCGGCTGTGGGCGAGCCCGTGACCGCCCCGGCCACCGCTGCCAGGGTTCCGCCCACGGTTCCGAGCGCCACGGCGACGGCCGCCAGCGGGCGAGCCCGTCCCTTTCCGACTCGATGCCAAGGCCCCGTCCGCATCGCCGCATCCGCCCCTCTGGGTGATCGGCGCAAGGCGCCGAGCCGTCGAGCACGCACGGTGGCGATGCCGTCAGGCACAAACTGGTTCACGAGCGACTACTCGCCGGGCAATTACATCGCAAAGCAGGAACACCGACAAATAGGACGACGATTAGGACCGACGATTGGTACGAATCGTCGTCAGACGACCGCTCTTTGTCAACGGTCGACCCTGTCTCAACGATCGACAACGAGGATGGGCGGCCCTCCGGGTGCCGCTGGGGGGCGGGCGATCGTCAAAGTCTGAGGAGTGCAGCCACGCCATGACACGGCGGCACGTGGACCGGGCAGCTACCCGAAGGACCGTTCGAAGGCGGCCAGGGCGGCGGGGAACGACCCGTCGAGGATGTCGTCGCGCTGGGAGGAGGTGTCGAAGGAGAAGATGTCGCTGAAGGCGGCGTGCTCGGCGCTCAGCCACGCCGCCATCTTTTCCACGTAGTACAGCGTCGTCCCCGAGACCGTGGCCGTCGTCACGGTACGACGGTGCCCACTCGGCGATGGCGATGGCCTTGCCGTGGGCGGCGGCGAACGACGCCACCCAGTCGAGCCCGTACTGCACGACGAGCTGGTTGGTCCACGCCGCCTCGTCCGTGAAGGGCGTCGCCCACGAGTTGTCATAGGCGTCGGTGCCGATGTAGTCGACGTATGCGTCACCGGGGTACGCCGCGCTCTGGGCGTAGCTGGTCGGGCTCAAAGCGTTGGGGTTCCAGAAGAACGTGAAGTGCTCGCCCGCCACGCCACGCATGGTGGCGACGATCTGGCGCCAGTAGGCGGCGAAGTTGGCGGCCTGCGCCGCGCTCTGGACCGTCCACGCGAACCAGTTGCCGTTGTACTCCCACCCCAGGCGCAAGATGGCGTCGGACAGCCCGTCACGCACCAGGTTGCGGGCCAGGGTGGTGAAGTACCCGTCGTAGGCACCCGAGGCGCCCTTGGCCAGGGTGCCCACGGCCGCGCCGCTGGCGGCGGTGGGGATGATGGGCACGCCCAGCACGAGTCGGTACCCCGAGCCGCTCCACGCCGTCATGCCCGCCGCCCCGTCCATTCCCGCCCATCCGTCGGTGCGGTCGAGGTAGTCGAGGGCCAGGGTGGGACGCGAGCCCGTGGCCCGGGCGAAGGCCGTGACCCCGGCCGGGTCGGCCCACCCCGCGTAGTCACCGAGCGCCGGGGCGCCCCCGGTGGGCGGGGTCGACCCGACCGGCGCGGCCAGGGTGAGCGAGGGCTGCACCAGGACGGGCTCGCGCTTCACGAGCGCCGAGCGCGAGGCGCGCGGTCTCGAAGGTCGAGCGTCCGGCCGGCGCACGCCCGTGGGCGTAGGTGATGCGCAGGACGCACCCGGCGCACAGCGTCAGCTCGGAGATGCGCACCGTGTGGGCGACGAGCCTGACCACGCCGGCGCTGACGGTGAGGTAGCCGGGCTTGCGCGGGGCACGGCGCTGCGGGGCGCTCCACCCGGGGGGGATGGTCACCGACACCACGCCCCTCGACAGCCCGGTGGCCGGCGCCGTGTAGGCCAGGTCGACGCTCACGCCCACGCTCGACACCGAGGCCACGCTGAGGACGATCTTCCCCGGGCCCGCCGCGTGGGCCTTGGCCGCGGCCGGACCGGCCGTGGCCACGAGCACCGTCGTGCCGAGCAGGATCACCGGCAGGGCGACGGCCGCCGACCGAAGGACACGACGCAGCAACCGCCCTCCGCCAGACATTCGCCTCAGACCCATCTCCGCCCCCCGGCCGCCCGTGACCGGTCCCGCACGGGACACGGGCGGTGGCTGATCCCCACCAGCCGTGACAATGGTAATCCTCGCCCATGGCCAGGGCGACCGCTGACCGTCGGCAGAAGATCTCCGACGGTGGCCGAGGGCGGCGTGGTCGAGGGAAGTCGAGGGAAGTCGAGGGAAGTCGAGGGAAGTCGAGGGAAAAGGGAGCCCCCCGTTCCGGGCCGGCCCGGCCGTGGCCGCCGATAGCCTGCACCATCGGGCGGCCGGTTCGAGCACGGGGGACAGACGGTGACGACGATCGAGGGGTGGGTGGCTCCCGGGTTCGAGGGGGTCCGAGCCGCGTTCGCGGCCAATTTCGACGCCGGTACGGAGGTCGGTGCCGCCTTTGCCGCCTATCACCGGGGGGAGAAGGTGGTGGACCTGTGGGGCGGCATCGCCGACAGGACGACCGGCCGGCCCTGGGACGAGCGCACCCTCGTCCTCGTGTACTCCACCACCAAGGGCGTCACCGCCATGTGCGCCAACCGCCTGGCGCAGGAGGGGAGGCTCGACGTCGAGGCACCGGTGGCGTCGTACTGGCCCGAGTTCGCCCAGGCGGGCAAGGAGAAGGTCACGGTGGCGGACCTCCTCGCCCACCGGGCCGGCCTGGCCTGGGTGGACGGCACGTTCTCCTTCGAGGACATGCTGGCCTGGGACCCCGTGGTGAAGGCGCTCGCCCGGCAGGCCCCGTCGTGGCCACCGGGGACGGCGCACGGGTACCACGCCACCACCTACGGCTGGTTGGTGGGGGAGGTGGTGCGCCGTATCACCGGCGTGAGCGTGGGCACCTATCTCCACCGGGAGATCGCCGGGCCCCTGGGTGCCGACTTCTTCATCGGCTTGCCGCCCGCCGAGGAGGGGCGCGTCGCTCGCCTCGTCTCGTTCCTGGAGGGCCTCCAGGGCGCCGGGACCCCGGGCGGCCCGCCGGCCCAGGGCGCGGGGACGAGCGTGGGCCCGGACCTGGCCCAGCTGGCCGAGATGGCCGGCCCCTACCTGTCCCCCGACGGTCCCCTGCTCAAGGCCCTGTCGGCCCCCGAGGGGGCACTGACCGATCCCGACGTGTGGGACAGCCCGGCGCTGCACGCGGCCGAGATCCCCGCCGCCAACGGCATCGGCGACGCCCGGTCCATCGCCCGCCTCTACGGGGCGTGCGTGGGGGAGGTGCGCGACACCTCCGGGGCGCCGTTCCGGATCCTCACCGCCGAGCAGCTGGACCGGGCCCTCGAGGCGCGCACCGAGGGCCCCGACCGCGTGCTCATGGGCCTCGACCTGCAGTGGGGGCTCGGGTTCATGCTCAACCGGGGCCTCATCTCCCTGGGCGGCCTCGGGGGTCCACGCTCCTTCGGCCACTTCGGCATGGGGGGATCGGCGGGCTGGGCCGACCCCGACCTCGAGCTGGCCATGGGCTACGTCATGAACCGCATGGAGATCGGCACCACCGGGGACACCCGCAGCTACCGGCTCATGCAGGCCTGTCTGGAGGCGGTGACGCCGTGAACGGGGCGGGGCCCGACCCCCTGAGACAGGTTCGTCAAGATTGACGAAATCGGCCGTGGCGGCCCGTGGCCACGCCTGCACCGGAGGGAAAAGGGCGGCAAACCCTAGGCGCCCGGCGTGGTCCCCGGTACCCTTTGCCCGCCGGCACCCCACGGTGGCGGCATCGTGGGGGCGACGGAGCATGAAGCGAGTCCTGACCATGGCCGCTGCGGCGGTGAGCGTGGCGGCGGTGGCCCTGTCGGGCGCGGGAGCCGTGGCCGCATCGGGTGGCGCCGCGGCGGCAGGCGGCGCCGGCCTCGGTGCGCCGAACATGGTCGTCCCCACCCGCTGGGTCGCCCATCGCGCCACGGGCACCGAGACGTCCTCGGCCAACTGGGCGGGCTACGCCCAGACGGCACCGGCGGGAACCTTCACCGGTGTCGAGGCAACCTTCGTCGTCACCACCGTCAACACCCACGTGGCGGGCGAGCAGTTCTCCGCCGACTGGGTCGGGATCTCGGGGTTCAACTACTCCAAGCGCTCCAACCTGGTGCAAGCGGGCGTCGAGGAGGACAACCTCGGAGGTACCGCCTACTACGGAGCGTGGACCGAGATCCTCCCGCACGCCGAGGTCCCCCTGAGCGGGCTCGTGATCCATGCCGGGGACCGCATCACCGTCACGGTGCGCGAGACGGCCAACGTCAAGGACAAGCAGAAGCGATGGGCGATGACGGTCGCCGACGACACCACCAGGGCCAGCGGCTCCCGGGTGGTGAAGTACACCTCCCACGAGGACAGCGCCGAGGCCATCCACGAGCGTCCCGTGGTCGGGTCCCTGTCGACGCTGGCCACCACGACCAACGAGACGTTCGACCCCGCCTACTACACGACCTCCGCCCCCAACGTCGCCGCCGTGTACCACCCGCTGCTGACGCCGGTGGCCGGGGGCACGCTCTACGACATCGACATGCTGGCCAACAACGGGACCACGGTCATCGCCACCCCGTCGAACGCCGACAGCTCCCACATCGGGTTCACGGTGGCCGACGGCTCCACCACTCCCGCTGCACCCTCGCCCTGATCGGCGGGGCCCGGCGTGCAGGTGGGCGCGTTTGAGGCGGCGCCGTCAGGACAGCGTGCGTGACACGGTGAAGCTGTGGGGCCGCCCGCCGACGTGCACCGTCACGGTAAAGTCCCACGTGCCCGGGGTGAGCACAGGAAACGCCGTCAGGTGCAGCGCATCGATGCGGGCCAGGCGCAGCGCCACCGGCGGGCCCGACCCGTGCGTCGCCACCAGGACAGGGTCGCGGCACCGCCACACGGGTCCCCGCCGGCTCGGTGAAGAAGAGGTGGACCTCGTTGGCGCCGGCCTGTGACGAGCGCAGGTAGACCTCGGCCGACACCCCGTGGGGGAGTGCCACGGTCGTGATGCTCGGGAGCGAGGGCAACAGCGATTGCCCCCGGCTGGGCGACACGGCCTGGAAGGCGACGGTGGCCCCCCCGAACAAGAGCACCGGGACCGCCACCGACAGGACCAGCCCCCGCACGCCGCGGATGACCGTGGGGGGGCGGATGCGGTCGACGCCGGCGCGCCCCAGCCGGACCAGGCGCAGGCTGTTCACCACCACCACCAGGCTCGACAATCCCATGGCCAGCGCCGCCACCAGAGGGTCGAGCAACCCGGCGGCGGCCAGGGGCAGGGCGGAGACGTTGTAGCCCATGGCCCAGCCGAAGTTCTGGAGGATCACCGACGAGGTGGCACCGGCGATGCCCACCGCACCCGGCACGCCGCGCAGGTCGCTGCCGAGGAGGGCCACGTCGCTGTTGGCCAGTGCGGCCTCCGTGCTGCCGCCCACCGCGCACCCCACGTCGGCGACGGCCAGGGCGGGGGCGTCGTTCACCCCGTCGCCCACCATGGCCACGCGGTGCTCGCCGGCCTGTAAGGCCCGCAGGGCGTCGAGCTTCTCCCCCGGGGTGAGGCCGGCGCGGGCCGAGTCGATGCCCACGGCGGCGGCCACCGCCTCCACGGCTGCCGCCCCGTCGCCGCTCAGGATGGCGGTGCGCAGGCCGAGGCGGTGCAACCCGGCCACGGCCGGCGCGGCGTCGGCGCGCACCGGTGTGGCCAGGGCGATGACGCCCACCATGCGGTCGTCGAGCGCCACCGACACCACCGTGTCGCCCGTGTGCCGCGAAGCGTCCTCGACGGCGGCACCGAGCTCCACCGGCACGGCGTCGGTCTCCGGGAGGCGTCCCACCGTGACGCGCCGTCCCTCCACCATTCCCGACACGCCCGCGCCGGGAAGCGACGACACGTGCTGGGCGGGGCCGGCGTCGGGCGCGGCGTGGCGGATGGCCGAGGGCGATGGGGTGGGTGATCTCGGCCTCCACGGCTGCGGCCAGGCGCAGCAGGCGGCCCTCGTCGACGCCGCCCGTGCTGACCACGCCGGTCACGCGGGCGAAGCGCTCGGTGAGCGTCCCGTCTTGTCGAACACGACCGTGTCCACGCGGGCCAGGCGCTCGAGGGCGTCGGCGTTGCGCACCAGGATGCCGAGCGACGACGCCCGGCCCGGTCCCCACCATCATGGCCACCGGCGTGGCCAGGCCCATGGCGCAGGGGCACGCCACCAGGAGCACCGCCACCGCGCTCAGCACGGCGGTGCCGAAGTTGCCGACGAGCTGCCACCACGCCAGGAAGGTGGCGACGGCGCCGAGCAGGACCACGGGCACGAACACGCCGCTTATGCGATCGGCCAGCTTCTGCAGCGGCGGCTTGTCGCGCTGGGCCTCCTCCACCAGGCGCTGCAGGCGGGCCAGCACCGACTCGGCCGCCGGGGTGTCGACCCGCACCACCAGGACGCCCCCGCCGTTGCGGGTCCCGCCCGGTCACGTGCTCGCCCGGGCCGTGCTCGACGGGAGCGGCTCGCCGCTCAGCATGGACTCGTCCACCGACGACCACCCCCGCTCGATCACGCCGTCGAGGGGCACGGCCTCGTCGGGACGGACCCGGACGAGCGCCCCCAGCGGGCACGCTCTCGGGCGCGACGGTGCCCCTGCTCGTCGTCGGCGTCGATCACCACGCGCGCCGAGGGCGGGCGCAGCGCCATCAGCGAATGCATGGCCCGCCCGGCGCGCCCCGGGCCCGGGCCTCGACCGCCCGCCCGGTCACCAGGATGGCCACGATGACCGGGGCCATGACGCCGTGCAGCCGGGCGGCGAACTCGCCGCTCCCCCCGAGATGCACGTGGCGCCCGCCGAGGGCGATGGCCTCCACCGCGCTCACCGCCAGCGCGGCCAGGGTTCCCACCGTGACGAGGGTGTCCATGCTGGTGCGCCGTGGCGCGCCAGTCGGACGCTGGCGCGGAGGAACGGCCACCCGCCCGCCACCTCGACCACAGCGGCCAGCACGAGCACGACCCAGCCGGCCGCGGCGTCCTGGGGCGCCGCAAGGCCACCGCCACCGCCGCCACCGCCAGGGGCCACGACACCGCCGCCCGCACGCCCCAGTGGTCGGGATCACCCGCCGGCTCTGCTCGGGGCCGGCCCCGGTGGGCACCGCCCCGTAGCCCACGGCGTCCACCGCCCGGCACAGGTCGTCGGGCCCGGCCCGGGTGGCGTCGTAGCTGACGAAGGCCCGGTTGGTGGCGAGGTTGACCGAGGCGCTCAGGACGCCGGGGCGCTCGGCCAGGGCCCGCTCGATGCGGGTGGCGCAGGCGTTGCAGTGCATGCCCGACACCACGAGCTCGGTGGTGGCGGCCTCGTCGGTCCCCTCGGCGGAGGGGAGCGCGCCCGAGGGGGCGGACAGCACCGAAGCCGGTTCGGGCCGTGTCACGTGTCCAGGGTAATCGGGGGGTCCGCCCTTCCCGGCGCCGGCCCGATACGCCGCCGCCCTGGTCGATCGGGCTACGTTGCGGACCGTGGGAGACGGGGGGCGCCCGTTGGACCGGCGTCGGTTCAGCGTGGCGTGCGTCACCGGCATGGTGGTCGCCCTGCCCTTGCTCGTGTGGGTCGTCACCCAGGGCACGTGGAACCTCTTCCAGTCCACGTTCTTCGGGAACTTCTACGACACCCAGGCCCGAGCCCTGTTCCACGGCCACTGGTACGTCCCCGCCGACGTGGTGCAGATCGAGGGCTTCGCCGTCCGTGGCCACACCTACATGTACTTCGGGCCCTTCCCCGCGCTGTGCTGCGCATGCCCCTGCTGCTGTTCACGTCGCGCCCTCGACGGGCGCCTCACCGAGGTGTCGATCGTGCTGGCGGTGCTCGTGGCCCTGGCCTGCGCCGGACATCTGGCGTGGAGGATCCGCGGTCTCGTGTCACAGGCACCGGTGTCGGTGCGCGGGCCGTGCTGGTCGCCTTCGGCGTGGCCGTGCTCGGGACGGGTTCGGTGTTCCTGTTCCTCACCAGCCAGGCGGTCGTCTACAACGAGGCCGAGGCGTGGGGGGCGGCGCTGGCCGTCGCCGCCTTCGACGTGCTCGGTGGGCTTCGTCCTGCGCCCGTCCACGGGACGCGCCGTCGGCGTGGGCGTGCTCGTCGCTCTCGACCTCCTGGCGCGCGGCTCGGTGGCGCTCGGGCCGCTCGCCGCCCTGGGCATCCTGGCCGTGGCGCACGCCGCGGTGTGGCTGGCGTGGCGCACCGGGTCCAAGGGGCCGGCCACGGCGCGCCGGACCGCTGGGCGTGGATCGGCGCGCCCGACGCCGGCTCGTCACCGACGCGGTCGTGGCCCTGGCGGGGTCGGCCCTCGTGGCCCTGGCCGCCTACGCGGCGGTGAACGACATGAAGTTCGGCTCGCCCTTCACCATCCCGTTCTCGCACCAGGTGTACGCGGCGCACAACGTGGCCCTGCGCCAGGCCCTGGCCGCCAACGGGGGCAGCCTGCTCGGGCTCCAGTTCGTGCCCACGGCGCTCGTGCAGTACCTGCGGCCCGACGCTGCTCCGCTTCGGGCGCCCCTTTCCCTTCGTGGCCTTTCCGCCGCCCGCCACCGTCATCGGCAACGTGCAGTACGCCAGCCGCAACCTGGCCTCGAGCGTCACCGCCACCATGCCGGCGATCGTGGTGCTGTGCGCCGTCGGGCTGTGGACGGTGTTCCGGCCGGCCCGGCGGGCGGGGCACGCCCGGCGCGCCGCCGTCGGTCCCATGGCGGCGCTGCGCGTCCCGTTGGCGGGTGCGGCGGTGGGGGTGATCAGCGCCGTGGCCTACGCCTACATCGTGGAGCGCTACCTGGCGGACTGGATGCCCCTCCTCGTCCTCGGGGCGGTCACGGGCCTGGGCGCGGTGGTGGTGTGGAGCCGCACGGCCCGGCCCTGGGCCCGGCGGGCCGTGGTCGTGGGTGGGGTCGTGCTCGCCCTCGTGGGCGTGGCCGCCAACCTGGGGCTGTCACTGGCCAACCAGGGCTGAGCTCACCCCGTCCAACCCACTGGCGGTGCGGACCCGGTTCGTCCGCCTGCAGCAGCGGGTCGACCGCGCCCTGTACGGCGATCCCCCGCCCGGTGTGAGCGTGCGGGCCCGTCTGCCCGCCACCGCCCCGGCCGGGTCGCTCGTGGTGCTGGGGGAGTGCGCCGCGCTCGGATCAATCTCGACGGTTCGGGGCGGGGACGTGTCGGAGCAGTCGGGCGGAGGCGGCCACTTCCGGCTGGCGGTGACGCTTCCCCGCCGTGTCGGGCCCGTCGGCGCTGGACTGGCCCCTCGTGGTGAGCGGAACGCCGGGGGCCGGCGAGTACGTGGCGGTGCGTCCCGTCGGCCCGGACGAGGTGTCCTTCGCCTATCAGCTCCAGTCGGCCACCTCCACGTGGTTCGACGCCGCGCCGGTGCGGATCCGGCCCGGCCACCGCGCCGTGGTGGACATCGAGGTCGACGCCGACACAGGGCACGAGAGCGTCATGCTCGACGGCGTCCCCGTGCTCGGCGATCTGTGGTTCGCCCGGCAGCCGGTCGACACCACGGTGGGCACCGACACCATCGGCGGTCCCACCGCACCGTCGTTCCCCGGCGGCGTCGAGCGTCTGTCCACGCCCACGCCGATCTGCGACGGGCTGCGCCGCGCCGGCGGCGTCGGGGTGAGCTGCGCGGTGCGCGTGCCGGTGCCTCAGGCCGGAGGTCCCGACTCCAGGGTGACGGTGGCGCTGTGGCTGGCGCCGGCGGTGTCGGTCCACATGAGGGTGACCGAGGATCCGGGGGCGTCACCGGCCAGGTCGTCGCCGAGGTCGGTGGACGACGAGACCGTGGCGCCGTCGACCGACACGATGGTGTCACCGGGGGCGATCCCCGCCGCCGCGGCGGGGCTGCCCGCCTCGACCTGGTCGACGTACGCACCGGCTCCCGAGGTTCGTGCCCGGCGCGCGGCTCGTCGGTGACCTCCACCCCGAGCACGCCCCGGGGTCCGATGTGGACGGCGGCGCTGGCCTGGCCGGCCTCGATCTGGTGGACGAGGGCGAGGGCGTCGCCGATGGTGATGGCGTAGCCCTGTCCCGTGCCGGACTGCACGCCGAACCCCTCGCCCTGTCCGACCGATGCGGCCGTGGTCATCCCCACCACCCGCCCCGACGTGTCGACCACGGCGCCACCGGAGTCACCGGGCTGGATGGGGGCGTCCACCTGGATCAGCCCGTGCAGCGTCTCGGACTGCTCCCCGGGGTCGCCGGCGGTGATGCTCTGGTCGAGGGCGGTGACGGCGCCGGCCACGGCGCTGGGCGTGCCCCCCTTGCCGAGGGCGTTGCCGATGGCCACGATCGACTGGCCCACGGCCAGCGAGCCGGCGCCGCCCGTGGTGACGGTGCCGAGCCCCGACGCCCCTTGGAGCTGGACCAGGGCCACGTCGTCGGTGACCGAGTACCCCACCACCGTTCCGGTGTAGCTCGGACCGGTCCCGTCCACCTGGGCCTCGATGCTCGTGGCGTTCTCTATGACGTGGTTGTTGGTGAGGACCAGACCGGTCGGGGTGAGGACCATGCCGGTCCCCGCCGCTCCGTCGCCGCCCACCAGTGTGGTGTCGATGTCGACCAGGTCGGGATCGACGCCGGCGGCGATGGCGGCAGCGTCGATGCCGGCCGAGGCGCCGGCCGATCCCTGGCCCGTCCCCGGTGTGGTGGTGCCCGGAGCGCTCGGCTCGGTGCCGCCCGGGGTCGTCGGCGTGGTCCCGCCCGACGGTCCGCCGAACTGCGGAACCGTGCCCGACGGCGACGGCGACGGTGTCTGCGCCGGGGCGGAAGCAACCGGGGTTGCGGGGGTGGAGGCCGAGGCCAGCGCGGTCGAGAGCCCGGCCACGGCGAGGAGGAGGAGCGCGGCCACGCTCCACGCCACCGTGGCGTTGCGGGCCAGGCGTCGCACCGGCACGCGCCCGGATCCGACCGGGGTCGGGGCGGTGGGCGCGAACCAGGGGGTCCACCCCGCCGGCGTCGTCGGGGACCACGGGGGGGCACCGTGACCGGGGCCGGGCTGCGCCGGCCACGGTCCTGTCGCCGCGCGGGCTGCGCCGGCCACGGTCCTGTCGCCGCGCCGGGCTGCGCCGGCCACGGTCCTGTCGCCGCGCCGGGCTGCGCCGGCCACGGTGGCACGCCCCGCCGGCGGGAACTGGACCCGTGGGTGCTGCCCACCATCCGTCGCCGGCCACGGGGCCGGTGTCCCCGGCGCCGGGTCCGCCCGCGGGTGGGTCGTGTCGTGAGAAGGTGTCGTCTGCGTCGTCCACGCCACCAGCCTGCCTGTCGAGTCTGTGGATCAGCTTTCGGTTCCTGTGTCTCGACTGTCAGTTCGTTCGTGCCTGGGGGAGACGGGGTCTGCCACTGCCTCTCAGGGGATTGACAGGATGAGGTGGCAAAGATGTCGGGGCAGGTAGGCGCCGACGCGCCCACGGGGGCCCGGCGGGGCCACGAAGCAGGAGAAGAAGGCCGAATCCATGGTGGCGATGCGGTACGTCTGGCACGAATCTGTGTCCGTCGATGGAGCCGCACACTGGTCACGGCGCTCGGGCTGGCGGCGGGTGTGGGCCTCGTGATGGGGATCATCGGCGTCTCGAACGGGCTGTCCAACGCGCAGAGCAAGGTCCTCTCCCCGCTGTCGTCGGTGGGCACCGACATCGTGGTGGAGCGGACCGTCGGCGTGGCCTCCACGTCGGCTTCCACGGCGTCCACCACCACGACGACGACGGCACCGGGCGGGCGCTTCGGCGGCGGAGGAGGGGCGCAGGAGGAGGCGGGTTCTTCTCGGCTCGCTCGGGGAGCGCGGGGCTCAACGCCGGTGACGCGACGGCGCTCGACAACAACAACTCCGCCGTCATCACCGACCTGGCCAAGCTCGGTCCGGCCGGCACCCAGTTCACCTACGACTTCTTCGTGCCCGGCACGCTCATCACCTTCCCCCAGGCGGCCGTGAGCGACGTGGCCAAGATCAAGGGCGTGCAGGCCGCCGTGCCCGCCTTGTCGCTGCAGGCGCTGCACGAGTCGGGCACGGTGCCCACCGTCACCGACACGGTGACCACCGGGGGTCAGACCATCACCCAGCAGGAGCGTCCCGCACCGCCCACCGCAGCGGAGCAGACCCAGATCGAGCAGTGCCTGCAGTCGAGCGGGACGCTCCCCTCCACGTCGACCCCGACCACGACGGCGCCGACCACCACCGCCCCCGCCTCGGGTAATTCCGGGACGGGGAACTCCGGCTCGGGGCCGACCCGTGGCACGGGGGGCTTCGGCGGGGCCGGCGCCAGCAGCGGCTTCGGCGGGGCGGGCGGCGGGGGATTCCGGGCCGGCTTCGGCGGGGCGCTGCTCAAGTGCCTCCCGGAGCGGTTCCAGCAGTACGAGGAGCAGGTGGTGGTGCCCCAGCAGACCATCACGCGGGTGCTCAACCCGCCCACCACCGACACCGCCACCAAGAGCTACACCGTGGCCGGCGTCGACCCCAAGAACACGACCTCGGGGCTCATCACCAAGGCCCAGCTCACGTCGGGCACGTGGTTCACCTCCAAGCCCGCCGACGAGATCCTGGTGAGCACGGCCTACGCCAGCACCAACAAGATCAAGGTGGGTCAGACGCTCACCATCGACAAGGCCAACTACAAGGTCGTCGGCCTGGTCAACCCCACCCTGACCGGTGACACCTCGGACATCTACTTCGACCTCTCCACCTTGCAGTCCTCGGCCTCCCAGGGTTCGCGCGTGAACGAGGTGCTGGTCAAGGTGGCCAAGTCCTCCGACGTCGACACGGTGGCGGCCGCCATCAAGAAGGAGCTGCCCGGGGCCACCGTGCTCACCTCCAAGCAGCTGGCCGGACAGGTGAACGGCAGCCTGGCCAACGCCAAGAAGCTCGCCTCGGACCTGGGCGTGGCACTGGGGGTCATCATCCTCATCGCCGCTCTGCTCATCGCCGCCCTGCTCACCTTGTCGAGCATCGCCAAGCGGGTGCGCGAGATCGGCACGCTGCGGGCCATCGGATGGTCAAGAGGACGGGTGGTGCGCCAGATCCTGGCCGAGATGCTCGGCATCGGCGTCGTGGGCGCCGCCCTCGGGGTTCTCGTGGGATTGGGGGTGTGCGCGGCTGGTGAACGCCTTCGGACCGACGCTCAGCTACACCACCACGGGCGTCCAGGTGGGTTCGTCGAGCGCCAGCGCCCTCGTATCGGCGGCGAGCACGGCGTCGGCCACGGTGGCGAAGTCGATCAAGCTGCACACGTCCATCTCGGCCCTGACGGTGGTGGTGGCGGCGGTCATCGCCATCGTGGGTGGCCTCTGGCCGGCCTGGTGGGGGCGTGGCGGGCGGCACGGCTGTCGCCGGTGTCGGCCCTGCGGGACCTCGGATGACGGGCACGGAGCCGGACGGCACGCCGGCGGAAGGGAGAGACTATGGACGACGGGGCTGCGGGCGTGGCGGTCGAGGCGCCGCCGCTGTACAGGCTGCGGGGCGTGGAGCGCCGCTACCTGCGGGGAGCGAACGAGGTCGCCGCCCTGCGCGGCGTGGACATGGACATCGCCCCGGGGGAGTTCCTGTGCATCGAGGGGCCGAGCGGCTCGGGCAAGAGCACGCTGCTCCAGCTGCTCGGGCGCGCTGGACACGCCGTCGGCCGGCACCATCGTCATGGACGGCAACGAGCTCGGCCGGGCCGGGGACGCCGTGTTGACCGGCATCCGGGGCACGCGGATCGGGTTCGTGTTCCAGCAGTTCAACCTCATCCCCACCCTGAGCGCAGCCGAGAACGTGGCGCTCGCCATGGCGCCGCACCACGCCTCGCGCAACGTGACGCGCGACAGCCGGGCCAAGGAGCTCCTCACCCGGGTCGGGCCTCGGCCACCGCCTCGAGCACCTTCCGTCGCGGTTGTCGGGGGGCGAGCAGCAGCGCGTGGCCATCGCCCGGGCCCTCGCCAACCGGCCCGAGGTGATCGTGGCCGACGAGCCCACCGGCAACCTCGACTCCGAGAGCGCCGGGGAGGTCTCGGACTGCTGGTGGAGCTGCGCCAGCGCGCGACGGGGTGACGGTGATCATCGCCACCCACGACCCGGAGGTGGCCCGGCACGCCAGCCGTCACGTGAAGCTGCGCGACGGCGCACATCGTCGAGGACACGAAGAAGGACTGACGGAGCGCCGGTGGCGGACCGGGTCAGGTGGGCGCCGGCGACGGGCCGTACCAGACCCAGGCCCCGTCCTGCTTGACCGGCGCCCGGCCGTAGACCGCCGTCATGAAGGCGATGGCACCGGTGCCGTTCGAGTAGGGCGTGATCACCGTCACCCGGATCCCCAGGCGCGGAGCGACCGGCGCACCTCGTCCAGCGTGCTCGGGACGGCCTTGGGCTGGGGGTAGCCGAGGAAGCTGCGCCCCGGTGAGGTTGATGAGCAGCGTGTCGGTGCCGCGCACGGATGCACGAAGCTCGACGTGCCGTCGCTGTTGGGACAAGCTCGTAGCCGCCGGCCAGGTCGAAGCGGAACGAGTCGTGGGCCTGGAAGGCCATGGCGGTGTCGCCCTCGATGGCCGACGGGAAAGGGAGGGCCAGCACCGCGTGCCTGGGGCAGGTGGGCGGCGTGGTGGAGGTACCAGCCCGATCCCGGGACCCGCGCCGGGGATGGCGAAGGGCAGCGTGTAGCTGGCCGCGATGGGCGCGATGGCGGCCACGGCGCAGGCGGTCACGAGGGCGCCGCCGAGCCGCAGCCGTACGGCGCGGCGCACGGAGCCAGCCGTCCCGGGCCCGGCCGTCCCGGAGTTGGCCGGTCCTGCCGGCGTGGCGGCCGTGGTGTGCGCCGTGATCCAGGTCCACCACCCGTCCAACGACAGGGCCAGGAGGAGCGCCACGCAGAAGAACATGAGGTCGGCGAAGCGCGGCGGCTGGATGGCGTTCACGAGCGGCAGGTGGTCGAACAGGCGCCACGGACGCCACGCCATGTGTCTTTCCGGGATTCCCACGACAGCGTCCAGGCGAAGGCGCCACCGATCAGCGCGCACCACGCCAGGGTGCGCCGGCGCCACACGGGCAGGGACACAGCCAGGAACACGAGCAGCGCCCACCCCACGTACGACGGAATGGGCGTGGGATTGCTGTAGCCGATGAGCCGCTCGAAGGCGTTCACCTGGTGCACGCCGGCCCCGGTCGACACGAGACCGCCAGGTGCCTGGCCCACGTAATTGAGCGGCCAGGGCTGTCCCGAGAAGTGTCGTGGCCCGGCCAGCGCGAACCAGGCGGGGTAGGCGAGGACCACCGTCGTCGCCGCCAGGGCCACGCCGCCCGCCACGGCCAGGGCGTGCCGTGCCCGCCACAGAAGCCCTCGGGCCACCACGATCGCCACCACCGCGCCCATGGCCCCCACGACCCCGCTCACCACCAGGATCTCGGTGCTGATGAAGAACTGGCCCACCACCAGAGCGGCCAGCCACAGGCCGTTCACCCAGGGCCGGCGTCGGTGCGTCACCACGAGGTCGTGGACGACGAGGGCGGCCAGGGGCGACGAACACGCCCAGCAGGTGCAGCAGGTGGCCGTGGGGGAGGTTGTAGAGCACGAAGGGGGAGAACCCCCACACCAGGGCGGCCAGGAGCTGGGCGGGGAGGAAGCGCGTCAGGCGCCGGCACAGCACGAACATGCACCACGCCGAGATCACGGGACCGAGGAGGGCGCCCACGTTGAACGAGGCGATGGGCCCGAACAGAAGGGTCACCGGGGACAGCACGAAGGCGGGGAGCATGGCCGACCCGTTGGCGACTCGTTCACACCGCCGCTCCCGGCGTAGATGGCGTTGCTCAGCAAGGGGTTGTGGCCGTGCAGCACAGCCCAGGGCAGCCACTGCAGCCACCACACCTCCTCCACCGGATCGCCGCACAGGCACGTGATCGAGGTGGTGGGGGCCCCGTCACCCAGACGTGCCACCACATGACGAGCGACAGCACGAGGAACCCGGCGATGACGGCGACGTGGAGGCCGAGGGGCGTGCGGGGCTGCGGTGCCGGGGCCCGGGTCGGGGCGCGTCCGGGCACCCCGGTGCTCGAGCTCTCGAGAACGTCCCCCCGTTGCACTGCCGCGCCGGCACCCCCGCTCGGCGCCCGCTAGGTGGAGCACCCGGCGGCGGGCACCGACGACATGGCGACAGGTTAGTGGCTGGCCACTGCCCGTGACGGTCTCCTCCGGCACCGAGGGTGGGCCCCTCGGCCCCGGTCAGGCCTTCCCGACCAGGCCATCAGGCGGGGAGATCGGGGCGGGCGCGACGTCAAGGGTGACCCTTCGTGTGTCGATATCACGTCCTGTGGTGACCGATCGCATCCCGGCGCGCCAGCTCAACAACTCCATGACGGGCGTGCTCCTGAGCTACGTGCGGCGCGTGGCGGGGAGGCCGCCGTCGAGGCCGTGCTGCGCACCGCGTCGGACCACACCCCGCTGGCCGAGCTCGAGGATCCCGGGAACTGGAGCAGCTACGAGGACACGCCGGCGCTTCGCCGCCGCCGCCCAGGTCCTCGAGGACCCCGGCATCGGACGGCGGGCCGGGGCCGAGCTGTTCGCGGACTACGCCGGGACCGAGGTCATCGAGCTCCTGCGCTCGCTCGGATCCCCCGGTGCAGCGCTCGAGGTCATCGCCGAGACGGCGACCAAGCAGTCCACCGTCGTCACCATGCGATGCGTGGACGCCACCCACACCACTGCGCTCGTCTCTGCCATCACCCACGCCCCCATCCGCCGCGATCGATTGTTCTGTGATTACACGGCAGGTGCGCTGAGTGCGATGACCACCATCTTCGGCATGGCCGAGGCCGACGTCACCGAGGTGGAGTGCCAGCGCCGCGGCGACCGCCGCTGCCTCTACCGCATGACGTGGGACCCCGACACCGCCACCGATCCCGTGGCGCGGTCCAATTCCTCGAGTCCCAGGTGGCCGCTGACGGGGAGGTTCGAGGCGCTCGAGCAGCTGGCGTCGGAGCTGGCGTCGCTGGGCGACATCGACGAGGCGCTGCGCACCATCACCCGGCGGGCCGGGGTGGCGGTGTGGGCGCCGCGCTTCGTCCTGGCGGTGCGGCTGCCCGGCGAGCGCCAGCCCCGCATCCACGCCGTGGGCTTCGACGACGCCGACGCCGAGCGCTGCGGGAACGAGGTGCTGGCCGAGGTCCCCGACGACGCCGGGGGGACCCGCCTCATCGTCGACGTGTCCTCGGCAACCCACCGCTTCGGCCGGCTGGCCGCCTTCTACCCCGAGGGACACCGCTTCCTTCCCGAGGAGCGCCGGCTGCTACAGGCCTACGCCGGCCACGCCGCCGCCTCGCTCGCCACCGCCACCGCGCTGGGAGAGGCGCGGGGCCGGGCCGCCACCATCGGGGCGCTGTTCGACCTCGCCACCACCTTGTCGGAGGTGGGCAGCGTGGGGGAGGTGGCCGAGCGCCTGGCCGGGGCGCTGCCGCCCGTGGTCGCCTGTGACGACGCCTGTGTGTTCGTGTGGGACCCCGACGACGCCGTGCTGCGCTGCCTGGGCCGCAGCTCGTCGATGCCCGGCGACGACCGTGGGGGGCTCGAGGGCCTCCCCAACCTCCACCTGGACGGCGTCCTGCTGCGCCGGCTCACCAGCCGTCCCCGGCCCGTGGTGTTCGGGCTGGGGGGATCCGACGACGATCTCAGCGCCATCGGCCCCCTGTCGGGCATCGACGCGGGCGTGGTCATGCCCGTGGTGGCCCGCGGCAGCCTGCTGGCCGTGGTGGTGGCGGGGCAGCGGTCCTGGTCGTGGGGCGAAGCGTCTGTCGACCGCCTGGGGGAGCGGCTCCACGGCGTGGCCGGCATCGCCGCCACGGCCCTCGACAACGCCCGGCTGCTCGACCAGGTGCGCCACCAGGCCGGCCACGACCCGCTCACCGGCCTCCCCAACGCCCGGCTGCTCGAGGAGCTCACCCGGGCCGCCCTGGCCGCGGGGGGCCGCCAGGGAAACGCCGTGGGGGCGCTGTTCGTCGACCTCGACCTGTTCAAGGAGGTCAACGACGCCCTGGGCCACGCCGCCGGTGACACCGTGCTGGTGGAGGTGGGAGCCCGCCTGCGCGGTGCGGTGCGCAACGGCGACACGGTGGCGCGCCTCGGCGGCGACGAGTTCGGCATCCTGCTGCCGTACGTGTCCGACGTGGCTGACGCCGTCGGCGTGGCGGTGCGCGTCCTGGAGGCGCTCGACCGGCCCACCGTGATCATGGGCACGCCCCGGCGCGTGTCGGCCAGCATCGGCATCGCGTTGTCCAAGGGCGGGGCCGACACATTCGAGACGCTCATCCGGCGCGCCGACGCGGCGATGTACGGGGCCAAGGCGGCCGGCCGCTCGCAGTACCGCATCGCCACCTGAGCACCGCGCCACTCGGATCGAGCCGGAGAACGACGAAGCCCCCTCCGATGGAGGGGGCTTCGTGCGTCCTGCGGTCCTCCGCAGGGGAGGACGGAGTGTCAGGTGCCGATCAGAACGTCCAGGAGGCTCCGGTTGGGAAGTACAGCTTGAACTTGGACGTCACGCACACGTTGACGGACCAGTGGTCACCGGCGTGCACGTAGGGCGAGTTGCTCGAAACGATGTCACCGGTGGCCGTGTACTCGAGGTCGGTCGACTTCTTGCACGAGCCCTGCGTCCCGTTGGTGGTGGCCGTGAGCGTGTGGTTCACGAACGTCACGCCACTGGGCTGCCACGCCAGCGTGCCCGAAGCACCCGGCTCCAGCAGACTGGGCTCACCGGTGATCTCCTTGTTGTTCTTGTCTGGCTTGAGCGTGTTCTTGGGCGGCTTGGGGGCGAGGTCGTTGCACTTCGAGATGGTGACGGTGTTGCCCGACACGCTCCCCTTCAGCTTGGTGCACGTCGTCGAGCTCGATGCACCTGCCGGGCCCGCCCCCAGAGCCACAGCTGCCACGGACGCCGGTACGGCGAACGCTGTGACCGCTGCAAGTATGACTGCCATACGACGCATGTCATCCCCCTTGTCCCGCCCGGCGCCGACCTGACCCCGAGCCATCGCTGCTCTTGATACCTGCGGCCACAGTGTATGACGTGGTCGTCAGCGATGAGTGTATTGACCTACGTGAATTCTCTCGCCGTCGAAATTTTGGTATGGGCCAACGCAAGGGGGTGGTCGGCCCACCACGGAGAAACGGAACCCGTCGGTAACAACGCCGTTCTCCCTGTGACGCGACTGGGAAGCGCGCGGTCGACCCGCGTCGCCCGGTTTGGGTGAGACCCCCTCTACCCTCGAGCTGTCGACGCGGCAGCGTCCGACGGCTCAGCGTCCGAGCAGCCATCTCCCGGTCTGGCGGGCCACCCGGACCCCGTCGTGCCACAGCTGGCGGCCGCGCACGGGCACCTGGGCCCGAACGTCGTCCCAGTGCAGCTCACCGTTGCGGAGGCGGTGGACGGTGTGCGGTCCGGCCAGGGCCAACCGGGCCATGGCCCGCCGCGGGGCGTCCACCAGGACCAGCAGGGCGAAGCCGAGGAGGATGAGCGCACCGCCCACCACGCCGAGGACACCCACGCCGAGCCCGGGCCCGGTGAAGGCCAGGTTGCCCGAGGGGGCCGACACCGGGGTGGTGGAGGGGGTGGTCCCGCCGCCCGAACCCGTGGCCGGGGCCTTGGTGGTGGTGGTGACGGGCGGCACGGTGGTGGTCGACTGGTTGCCCCCGCCGGCGATGGCGATGACCGGGGCGATGGGCGAGCCGCTCGGGGCCGACGTCACGATGCCCGAGGGCACCGAGTTGTCGGGGTAGGCGCTGCACACGAGCGACAGGTTGGACCCAGACACCACGAGGGTGAGGCTGGCGGCGGAGTCCTCCTGGATGGTGATCGAGGAGCTCGAGGCGGTGAAGGGCCCCACCGTCGAGGCCGGGGTGGGCAGTGACAACGTCACCCCCACGCTCGGCACCGGGGAGGGGATGGGCACGTTGAAGTTGAGCGGCCCCTCGGCGATCTTGGCCGGGGTGGCGCCCGTGGCGTCCACCTGGGTGGTGGCCGAGCCCTGCAGGTTGCCCCCGAGGGCCTGGGCCGCGGTGGCGAGCGACTGCGGGATGTTCACCACCGTCTGGTAGCCCGTGATGCTGAAGGACTGGCCCGACGTGGGGTCGGCCGGCGACAGCGTGGCCGAGGTCACCGCCCCGTTGAGGGCGATGTCACCCACCGGGGTGCCCGGGCAGTACAGCTCGTAGGACGCCGTGATCTGCGTGGGCGGTGCCGTGGTGGTGGTCGTGCCCCCCGACGTGGTCGTCGTGGTGGTGGGCGCCTCGGTGGTGGTGGTCGTGGTGGGCGCTTCTGTCGTGGTGGTGGTGGGCGCCTCGGTGGTGGTGGTCGTCGACGCCGTGGTGGTCGTGGTCGGCGCCTCGGTGGTCGTGGTGGTGCCCTCCGACGTGGTGGTGGTCGACGCCGTGGACGTGGTGGTGGTCGGGGCCACCGTGGTGGTGGTCGAGGCCGTGGTGGAGGTGGTGGCGCCCGTGGTCGATGTGGTGGCGCCCGTGGTCGTGGTGGTCGTCGACCCGAACGAGATCGTGGCCGACCCGCTGTCACCGGCGGCGTCGCCGTACGACAGCTGGCACACGTCACCCTTTGCGATCTGCGCCGCCGTGGGTGGGCAGGGGTACAGGGCGGCGTCGGCCGCCGCGCTCTTTCCGTCGCTGGCGGTGGGACAGGTCGTGATGATGTAGGACGACGTCCCGCACGGCGGGCCGACCGTTCCTTGGATGACCTTGTAGGTGGTGTCCACCGCGCCGCTGGCGCTGGTGTTGACGAGGGCGCTGTAGGAAGGACCGGTGCACCCCACCGACACGGCGCTGCTGACCGGGGCGGGCAGGGCGACGGTCGGTTGGTTGGGATCGTCGTTGCACTCGAGGATGTTGCCGATGGAGCTCTTGGCGAACCCGGATCCGGTGACGGTGACCGACTGACCGCCGGTGAGCCCGGTGGCGGGTGACACCGCCAGAGTCGGCGGTGCCTTGGTGGCGGCGCCGGAGATGGTGGTGCCGAGCAGGACCGAACCTGAGACGACGAGGAGCGGCGAGACTCATGACGCCCCTGGCGCGCGCCTCGCGGCCGAGGTGACGTCGGGCGATCCGCGGCGACCAACGGGACAACCTGTTCACGACCTACCCCCTCGCAGCACCCTCCGGCCGGTGGGACCGGACAGGGCTGTCACAGTGACGATCAACTCACACGCTCTCAGTGAAGAGAATAAGAGAACCCTGCCCTCCGTCGAATCCTCATTTTTGATGAGGTTTGCCCTGGTGGACAGGTGGAACGACAAGCAGGGGGGACTTAGGATGGCGCGTCCTCGGCTCAGCCTCAGCACAGGGGGCCGTGGAAGATTCGCGGTCGTCGGGGAGGGCCTGCACCCGCACGGGTGCCGGCACCGCAAGGGTCCGAGGAGACGATGCACACCATGGGGCGTCCCCCGGCCACCACGGTCGACGGGCGGGTCGGGGAACCAGCGGCGTCCGACGCTGCGGCCGGGGCCGTCGGCGGGTCCCGGTGGCGCGCCCTCCTGCCCGACGCATTGGGGATGGCGGTCGTGGTGGCGGCGGCGGTGGCGGTCATGGTCCCCGCCCTCAGGCACGGGGCGTCGCTCGGGTCCTACGACCTCCTGTCGCGCTACGGCCTCACCAAGCAGGCCGGCGTGTCGGTGCACAACTCCCAGGCGACGGACCAGATCGCCGAGCTGATCCCGTGGATGAACGTGGCGTGGACACAGGTCCATCACGCCCATCTCCCGCTGTGGAACCCCTACAACGGCCTCGGCATGCCCCTCGCCTTCAACTGGCAGGTGTCGGCGTTCAGCCTTCCCACCCTCGTGTCCTATGTCGTTCCCCTGCGACTGGCGTACACCGTCCAGGTCGTGGTGACGCTGTTGCTGGCCGGCGCCGGCATGTACGTGTTCGGGCGCGTCCTTCGCCTGGGGGTGACGGCGTGCGTCATGGCGGCGGTGGTCTACGAGCTCAGCGGCGCCTTCATGGGATTCCTCGGATGGCCGATCGGCACCGTCATGGCGTGGGCCGGGTGGGCGTTCGCGGCCGTCACCCTCGTCGTGCGGGGCCGGCGGCGGCTCAGGTCACTTCTCTTCTTGGCCCTGGTGGCGGCGGGCTCGGTCTACGCCGGGCAGCCCGACGCCCTCCTGCTGCTCGGGCTGGGTCTCGCCGTCTACACAGTCGTGGTCGTGGTCCTCCATGCCCGGCAGAATGCCGCTGCCCACTCCGTGCTGCGGCCTCTCGGCGATCTCGTGGCGGCGACGGTGCTCGGGGGGGCGCTGGCCGCGCCGCTGCTGCTCCCGGGGACGCAGCTCATCGCCGGATCGGTCTTCGCCCACGCCGCCGTGGCCGGCCACCGCACTGTCGCCCTACGACCTCGTCAACTTCCTGATGCAGGGATTCAACGGTGTCACGCCGTCGCACATCCAGTGGTTCGCCGTGGGGAGCTCGTGCTACGTCGGGGTGATCGCCGTCGTCCTGGCGCTCACGGGCGTGATCCTGCGCCGCCGGCCCGAGGTCGTGGGGCTGGCCGCAGTCGGCGTGGTCCTCGGAGCGATCGTGTTCCTTCCGCCCGTGGCCGATCTGGTCGGGCACCTCCCATTCCGGGCCCGTTGGCACCTGGCCCTGGTGGTGGCGGTCTTCGCCGTCTCCGCCCTGGCCGGCGTGGGAACCGACGCACTGGTCGCCGCCCCCCGGGACTACGCCACGCGGATGTGCCTGGGGTCCGGCTTCGGGGTGTCGGCGCTCGTGCTCGCCGCCCTGTGGGTGCTCGGACGCGGGCACCTGGCCCCGGCCGCGGCGCGGGTGCGCAACCAGAGCTTCGTGTGGCCGGTGGTGTGCGTCGTCGTCGGTGCCGTCGTGGTGGTGGCCCTGAACGGACGGAGACGACGGCCCGGGGAGACGCCGGGCGGGAGCGCCCGGCGCGTGGGCGTCGGACAGCGGGCCGCCCTCGTCCTGGTGGCGGTGGAGATCGCCTTCCTGGTGGGCGTGGGCTCGTCCACGTTGTCGTCGAGCAGCTCGCCCTTCGAAGACGCTGCGCCTGTGCAGGCGTTGCAGAAGGCGGTGGGATCGGCACTGGTGGGGTTCGGTTCACCGTCGTGCGAGCTCCCACCCTCCCTCGGCCTCCTCCCCGAGGCGAACGCCGCGTACGGCGTGCGCGAGCTGTCTGCCTACGACCCGCTCACGCCCCAGGAGGATTTCCACGCCCTGCACGCCCCGGTGGAGATCCCGGCCGCCGCGCTGTGCCCGGTGATGCGGTCCGCAGCCGAGGCTCGTCTCTACGGCGTGCAGTTCGTGCTGACAGCGAGGGGCGCGCCGCGACCCCAGGGGATGTTGTTCGACAAGGTCATCGGGGGCGAGACGCTCTACGTCGTGCCGGGCGCGGCGCCGGCCACGCTGACGCCGCTGCTCGCCTCGGGTGCGACGCCGGGGCCCTCCGCGCCCGGGACACCGGTGGCGGTCCACGATCCCGACCCCGGCTCGTGGCAGATGGTGACGAGGGCGCGCGCGGCCGGGGTGCTCCGCCTGCGGGTGAGCGACATGCCCGGCTGGCACGCCACCATCGACGGCCGGCCCCTGGCACTGCGGCGGTTCTCGCACATCATGCTCGAGGCGACGATCCCCGCCGGCGTCCACACCGTGGCGCTGCACTACTGGCCCGATCGGTTCACCGAGGGCATCGTGCTGGCGGTGGTGGCGGTCGTCGTCCTGCTCGCCCTGGGGGCGGTGTGGCTGGTGCGCCGCCGACGCCCACGCGTCTCCTGATCGGTCTCGTCGTGTCGTCTGACCGGTCTCGTCGTCTCGTCTGAATTGACGAAGAGAGCGGGATCGAGCCCCTGACGCTGCTGGTGCGGCGTCGGCTGCAATGCCTGGTCGGAGGGGGCCAGGGGGCGGGGGACAGAAAAGTCGTGGTGTCGGGAGCCCGGTCGTGTCACCATGCACCGATGACAGGACCGACCTACAACCGCAGGCAGGTGCTGGCCGGGGGGCTCGGGGCGGCGATGGCCCTGGGTGCCTCGAAGCGCACCCTCCTACGTGCCAAGCAGCACGACATCATCAAAGCGGCGACGTCGACGTGCGCCGTGGGCTCGGATCTCGGTGCAGTCGAGCACGTCGTGTTCCTCATGCACGAGAACCGGTCCTTCGACCATTACTTCGGCACGCTCGGGGGCGTGAACGGCTTCGACACGAGCTCGCCCGCCTTCGCCCAGTCGTGGCCCGGCGGGGCGAGCTCGACCCTGCTGCCGTTCCATCTGGACACCCAGACCATGCAGGCCGAGTGCACCTACGACCTCGACCACTCCCTGGCAAGCCGAGCACGCCTCGTGGAACGGCGGTGGAATGGACAAGTTCGTGGGCCACCCACACGTCGAACGCCTACGAAGGACCGGACCTCGGCACCATGACCATGGGGTACTACGAGAGCTCGGACATCCCCTTCTACTTCTCGCTGGCGCAGGCCTTCACCATCTGCGACAACTACTTCTGCTCGGTCCTCGGGCCCACGCATCCCAACCGGCTCATGCAGATGAGCGGCACCATCGACCCGGCCGGCGTGGCCGGTGGGCCGATCCTGGTGACGAGACTCCGACAGGGACCTGGAGAACACGTGCTCGTGGTCCACGATGCCCGAGATCCTCGAGGACGCCGGCATCTCGTGGAAGGTGTACAACCCCCACGGCGTGGAGTACTCGCCCCCGCACGTCAACTCCATGCTGCGGTGCAAGAACCCGCTCATGTACTTCAAGAACTTCAAGAGTCGCAGCACGCCGCTGTTCAAGAAGGCGTTCGACTTCTATGGCCCCAGGGTGGCGGACGGCTTCTCCTTCACCACCGCCGGCCCCGACGACTTCGCCAAGAACGTCTTGCACAACAACCTTCCGGCCTGGTGTCGTGGATCGTTCCCCCTGACGGCTACGACGAGCATCCGCCCGCGCCCCCGCTCTGGGGGAGTGGTTCACGGCCAAGGTGCTCACGACGCTCATGTCCAACCCGAAGGTCTGGGCCAAGACGGTGCTCTTCATCATGTACGACGAGAACGACGGCTGGTTCGACCACGTCCACCCCTCCGACGGCCCCGCCCGGCACGCCCGGCGAGTACCTGACGAAGAGCCCGCTGCCGAGCGATGCCGGCGGTGACCGGGGCCCCATCGGCATGGGGGTGCGGGTGCCCATGCTCGTGGTGTCGCCCTTCAGCGCCGGGAACAGCGACGGGGGTTGGGTGTGCTCGGACACCTTCGACCACACCTCGCAGCTCAAGTTCATCTCCGAGCGGTTCGGGGTGGAGGTGCCCAACGTGTCGGCCTGGCGCAAGGGCGTCGTCGGGGACCTCACCTCCACGCTCCCCATGCTCGGCACCCCCAAGACCACGGTGCCCACCCTGCCGGCGACGTCGCAGGACTTCACGGTCCCGCCCATCGCCGGGGAGTGCACCGGCCTTCAGCTCCTCGAGACCAACCCGATCACCGATCCCTACCCCATCCCTGCCGTGCAGTCCCAGCCCTACGCAGGGTGTGAGCCACCTCCAGCCCACGCCCACCTGAGTCCCCGAGGGCGCCCTTTCGGATCGGTCGGGCGTGGCCACGCCCAGCTGCCGTATGGGCGCGGCGCCGACATTTCGTCACTATTGATGAGAGTGGGCTGTTCCCACGGCGAGGTCCACGCAGTAGCGTCACGCTCGCACCGGGCAACCGAGGGGTACGCACCGGGCACCAAGGGGGCTCGTCATGTCGAGGGGATTTCTTCGTTCGTCGCGCGTGTCATCATGCTGGGGGCCAGCCTGGCCGTGGCGGCCGGGCTGGTGGCGCTGCCGCAAGTGAGCGGGGCGTCGACGCCGGTGTACTACCTGTCACTCGGTGACTCGTACTCGGTCGGGTACCAGCCCAACATGACGACGGGGGGAACCGGCCTCGCCAGCACCGGCTACACGGGTGCGGTGGCCGCCGCCCGGGGCTTCACCCTCGAGAACTTCGGCTGCGGCGGTGCCACCACGGCGTCGATCCTGACGTTCCCCGACGCCGACTGCGGCATGCCCGACGAGTACGGCCCTCCGGCCATCGCCGGCACGGTGGGCCCGTTCACGGGCTCGCAGACCCAGGTCCAGGCGGCCGACGCCTTCATCGCCGCCCACCCCAACGAGATCGGCCTCATCACCGTGACCATCGGCGGCAACGACGTGACGCCGTGCGCGGCGGCTGCCCCGGGCAACCCCGTCAACGGCTCGACCAACGCCACCGGCTGCGTTGCGGCCGCGCTCGGGCCCATCAGCACCAACGTCAAGACCCTCGCCGGTGACCTGCGCACCGCCCTCGACAGCGCAGACGGCGTCAAGGCGGGCAAGAAGGTGCCGATCATCGGGCTCACCTACCCCGACGTGCTGCTCGGCCTGCTCGTCAACACCGGTCCCGGTGGGAGCCCGGCCAACACGCCCACGGCCTCGCCCAGTGCCGGCAACCAGAGCCTGGCCAACCTGTCGGTGACGGCCTTCCAGCAGTTCATCAACCCGGGGCTCAAGGCGGCGTACGCCACGGTGAAGGGCAAGTTCGTGGACGTGACCAAGAAGACCGGGGCCTACACCAAGCTCACCAAGACGGTCAGCATGGACATCCCGGCGCTCGGGCTCGGCACCATCACGGTGCCCAAGGCGGTCGACGAGGTGTGCTCCCTGACGTGGTACTGCCAGTTCGGCAACATCCACGCCAACGCCACCGGCTACGGCGACATCGCCGCCCTCATCGAGAAGGTCGTCAAGTAGCGGTCTGACCCGCCAGGGGATACGCAGCTCCTGGCGGGCCGGTCGCTCTATGGTGCACGGCGTGGCGCGGCACCGGAGCGGCTCGATGACCGGTGGAGACGAGGGCACCGATCCCGCCTGGGCGTCGCCGGTCCGCACGCCGGGCTGGCACCACGTCCTCGGCGTCGGCTGGGTCCTGAGCGCGGCGCTGGCGCTGTTCCTGCCCGCCGTGGTGAGCGGGGGACTGGGGTCGGGTTCGTCGATCTACGACCCCATGAGCGGGGACCAGGCCCACGAGCTGATCCCGTGGTCGACCCTCGTGTGGACCCAGGTCCATCACGGCCACCTGCCGCTGTGGAACCCCTACAGCGTGCTCGGCATGCCGCTCGCCTTCAACTGGCAGTCCGGGGCCTTCAGCCTTCCCAGCCTGGTGGGGTACCTCTTCCCCCTCCACCTCGCCTACACCGTCCAGCTCGTCGTGACCCTGTTCGTGGCCGGGACCGGCGCCTACGTGCTCGGACGCGTGCTCGGCCTCGGGGTCATGGGCTGCACCTTCGGTGCCGTGGTGTTCGAGCTGAGCGGGCCGTTCGTGGGATGGCTCGGGTGGCCGGTGGCGTCGGTGATCTCGTGGGCGGGGTGGACGTGCGCCCTCATCGTCGTCATCGTGCGCGGACCGAGGCGCCCGTGGACGGTGGCGCTGTTGGCCGTGGTGGTGGCGCTCACCGTGTACTCGGGCCAGCCCGACATGCTCGTGGTCTTCGGGGCCGCCATCGTCGTCTTCGGCGCCGTCGTGCTCTGGCACCGACGCGGTGCCACGGACGAGGCGCGTCCGGTCTTCCGCCCCTCGGCCGACATCGCCGTCGGCGCCGTGGGTGGGGCACTTCTCGGCGCGCCGCTCATCGTGCCGGGACTGCAGCTGTTGAGCGGTGCGCTGCGCAGCACCCAGGGCATGGCCGCCATCACGCCCGTCCACGTGGTGGGCATCTTCTTTCCGGGGTTCGACGGCAACCCGCTCGGCTCGCCGTGGTTCGGGGAGCACACGCCCTACGTGGCCATCGCCGCCACCTATCTCGGGATCGTGGGTGTCGTGCTGGCCGCCTTCGGTGCGTGGACGTGCCGCCGGCGCGCCGAGGTGCGCGCCCTGGCCGTCGTGTTCGTGCTGACGTTCCTGTGCGCCTTCGTGCAACCGGTGTTCGTGGCGCTGCACTCCCTCGGGCTGGGCGTGCGCTGGGACCGTGCCGATGTCGTCATGACCTTCGCCGTGGGGGTGCTGGCCGCCTTCGGGATGGACCAGCTGGTGCGGCGCTACGCCCAAGGCACCCCGCCGCGTTGGGTCGGGCGCGGCCTCGGTGTCGTGGCCGTCGGCCTGGGCGTGGTGTTCCTGGTCGAGCGGGGCCACCTGCCTCCGGCCAACGCCGCCCTGCGGGCCCGCAGCTTCATCTGGCCCGCCATCGAGATCGGCGTCGGCCTGGCCGCCCTCGGGTGGGCGGCGGCGGTGCAGCGCCGCGGACCGAACCGGCCGGGAGGCGCCACCCGGGTGTCGCTCGCCCGGGGGCGGTGGCTCGGCGCGTCGCTCCTGGTCGTCGAGACCGTGTTCCTCGTGCTGGCCGGTTCGCAGATGTGGGTGACGGGCCCTTTGCTGGAGCCCACCGCCCTCGACGCCGCGGTGCAGCGCGCCGTGGGGCCGTCGCTCGTCGGCTTCGCGTCGGCGTCGTGCTTCCCGTTCTCCCTGGGGATCCTGTCCGACATCAACCTGCAGTTCGGCGTGCGCGAGCTCCAGGTCTACGACCCCGCCCTGCCGCGCCGGTACTTCTCGGTGTGGAAGGGGCTGACGGGCAACGCCGGAGGCCGCTCCGGCGTGGGTGCGGAGTGGTGCCCGATCGTGTCCGACGCCACCTTGGCCCGGCGCTTCGGTGTCCGCTACGCGCTCCAGCAGCCGGGCGGTCCCGGGCCCCATGGGGCGCGCTACGTCGGCATGGTGCACGGCGAGCGCCTCTACCGGTTCCCCGGCGCCGCCCTCGCCACCGCCACCCCGCTCCCACCCGCCGGGGTCCTGCCCTCCGCCGACGCGCCGGGGCACGCGTGCGGCCGTCGCGTATCCCGGACCGGCGTCGTGGCGCGTGGTCACGCAGGGATCCGGCCCACAGGTCGTCAGGCTCCGGTTGACCGACGTGCCCGGTTGGCACGCCACCCTCGACGGCCGGCCCGTGGCGCTCACCCGTTTCTCGCAGGTGATGCTGCAGGTCGAGGTGCCAGGTGGCCGGCACGTGCTCGTGCTCCACTACTGGCCCCAGACCTTCACCCTGGGCATCGTGCTGGCCCTCGTGGCCGTGATCGGGCTGGGCGGGTGGGCCCTCCTGCCGGCGCTCAGGGCCCGTAGCGGCCAGGCACGATCGCCACCGAAAGCGATCACGCCCCCTGCATGAGTCGGCGCTCCGTGCCGGGCCCGGAAGCGGCGCCGGGAAAAGATGGGGGCTTTCCGGCCGGAAAAGGCTTATGCTCCGTGCGAAGTGCCAGGCGGAGCTCTCAGGGGGAAGTCCATGCGTCGTCCTCGTTCCACACGGTTGCTCGTGATCCCGACCGTCGCCCTCGCCCTGCTGGCGTCGAGCGTCGTGCTCGCCGGTCCGGCGTCGGCGGCCAAGCACAAGGCCCCGAAGCCCGTGACCTGCAACGGCATCAACGGCACGGTCGGCGGCAGCTGGACCCTGACCGGGTGCATGCCCGCGTCGATTACCGGCGGCGACTTCAACGGCCACGAGGGCGCGGTGAGCGCGGCCTTCCCCACCTCCCCTGCGACCATCCAGTGGAACGCGGTGAGCAACCCCGTCAGGACGGGTCTCCAGACCACGATCTCGTTCTCCGTCATCCCGAGGGTGGGCCACAAGGACAGGTGCCGGGGAGGCGCCAGCGAGGTGGTGCTGTCGGGCACGGTCACGGGCAACGTCACCAACGCCTTCAGCGGCGCGCCCATCAAGATCGGCAGGATCAAGCTCTTCGTGTGCGAGAACAACGTGACCCAGGCCCTGAGCTCCCTGAAGAAGCTCAGGCTCTGATCAGCGCCTTCTCGCTTCTCGCGCTGGTCTGACCACAGTCGGTCACCACTGGGCAGGCCAGGATGGCGGCGGTGGCTGACCGGGGTGGCACTCCGTCACCCACCTCCCCGTTTCCCCCTCGGCATTCGTCAGTTTTGACGACGACAGTGTCGGGACCGAAACGTACGCTCCCAACGCCCTCTCGAAGGGCAACGGCATGTTGGGGTGCGGGCGGTCGCGTCGCGGCGGGCGTCTTGGCACGGGGGGCGAGACCTACGAGAGGAGCGCGCGATGCGGGTAGCGCGCAATATCGGTGCGACGGCGGGTGCCGGGTCGGAGTCGGGCGGTCGCCGACGGAGCCGGACGCTGCCCATAGCGGCGGCGCTGTCGATCTTCGCCGCTTCGACCGTGGTCGACGTGGCGACCGCCCTGCACGCGTCGGCGGCCACCACCGAGCTGTACTCGTGGGGCTACAACAACGACGGGCAGCTCGGCAACGGCACCACCACCAACGCCGGCTCGCCGGTGAAGGTGTCGCTGCCCTCGGGGGTGAGCGCCACCGCCGCCGCAGCGGGCGGCAACTCGAGCTTCGCCATCGGCTCCAACGGCAAGCTCTACGCCTGGGGTGACAACACCTACGGCGAGCTCGGCAACGGCACGTTCACGAACTCCTCGACGCCGGTCGTGGTGTCGCTCCCCGCCGGCGTGAGCCCGACCTCCATCGCCGCCGGCGCCGACCACGGCGTGGCACTGGGCTCGGACGGCAACGTCTACGACTGGGGCTACAACGGCCTCGGCCAGCTCGGCAACGGCACCAACAACGAGTCGAGCGTCCCGGTCAAGGTGACCCTCCCCGCGGGCGAGACGCCGGTGAGCGTCGGCGCCGGGCAGTACATGACCGAGGCCCTCATGTCGGACGGCAACGTCTACGCCTGGGGTGACGGCGCCATGGGCGAGCTGGGCAACGGCAAGGTCACGAACCAGCTGTCCCCCATCGAGGTGAACGTGTCCGGCGTCACCGCCATGGCGGCAGGCGGCTACCACACCCTCGTCATCTCGGCCGGTATCGCCTACGCCTACGGCGACGGCGCCGACGGGCAGCTCGGTGACGGCAAGCTCACCAACGCCTCGACCCGCGCCAAGGTCGACATGCCGGCGGGCGTCACCCCCGTCGCACTCGCCGCCGGGCTGTTCCACAGCCTCGTGCTCGGCTCCAACAACGTCCTCTACTCCTTCGGTAACAACGCCGACGGCGAGCTGGGCAACAACACCACCACCAACGAGGACGACCCGGTCACGGTGGACATGCCCTCGGGTGCCACGGCCAACGCCCTGGCCGCCAGCGAGGACAGCAGCTTCGCCATCGCATCGAACGGTAACCTCTACGCCTGGGGCTACGACGGCCTCGACGAGCTCGGCAACGGGTCCACCAACGACGCCCTGACCCCGGTGCAGGTGGGCCTGACCCCGGTGGCCAAGCCGCCGACGGGCGTGTACTCGGGCTCGTCGGCCGAGCACGCCTTCGCCATCGCCCCGCCGACCCCGGCCCCGACCACGACGACGCTGTCCTCGTCGCCCACGTCGGTGACCTACGGCCAGACCGTGACCCTCACCGCCAAGGTGAGCCGGTCCGACGGCGGCGGCACCTACAACTTCCTGAACGGCGCCACCACCATCTCGGGGTGCGGTGCCGTGCCCCTCACCCTGGTGAGCGGCACCTACCAGTCCCAGTGCTCGACGTCGCTGGCGGCCGGCACCTATCCCCTCACCGCCACCTACAGCGGCGACACGCTGTACGCCACCGACACGTCGTCGATCTTCAGTCTGACGGTGAGCCCCACGCCCCTGGTCGTGACGGCCTCCTCGGGGTCCGCCACCTACGGCAGCGGCCCCCCGTCCATCACGGCGTCGTACTCGGGCTTCGTGAGCGGCGACAACGCCGGCAGCCTCACCACCGCGCCCACCTGCACCACCACGGCCACGACGGCCAGCGCAGTGGGCCTCTACCCCACCTCGTGCTCGGGCGCGGCCGACCCCAACTACGCCATCACCTACCAGAGCGGCAGCGTGACGGTCACGGCTGCGCCCCTGTCGGTGACGGCCTCGGCCGGGTCGATGACCTACGGCGGCAGCCCGCCCACCATCACGGCGTCGTACTCGGGCTTCGTGAACGGTGACAGCGCCTCGTCGCTCACCACGGCGCCCACGTGCTCGACGGTGGCCACCGCCGCCAGCCCGGTGGGGAACTACTCCTCGTCGTGCTCGGGTGCGGCCGACCCCAACTACACCTTCACCTACTCCACCGGGCTCGTGGCTGTCGGCGCCGCGCCGCTCGTGATCACGGCGTCGTCGGGTTCCGCCACCTACGGCAGCGGTCCTCCCGCCATCACGCCGTCGTACGCCGGGTTCGTGAACGGTGACAGCTCCTCGTCGCTGGCCGTCCAGCCCACGTGCTCGACGTCGGCCACCGCCACCAGCCCGGTCGGGTCCTACCCGACGTCGTGCTCGGGTGCGGTCGACCCCAACTACTCCATCACCTACGCCGACGGTTCCATCGGCGTCACCCCGGCGCCGATCACCATCACGGCGTCGTCGGGCATGGCGCAGTACGGCAGCAACCCGCCGACGGTGTCGCCCATCGTCTCGGGGCTCCAGAACGGCGAGTCGGTGTCGGTCCTCGGCAACGCCCTGACGTGCTCCTCCTCGGCCAGTGACGCCAGCGCCGTGGGCACCTACGCCACGTCGTGCTCGGGCGCGGTCGACGCCAACTACCAGATCACCTACGCCAACGGCACCACCACCGTCATCCCGGCCCCGCTCACCATCACGGCCTCGTCGGGCACCATGACCTACGGCAACGCCGTGCCGGTCGTGACGCCCGGCGTCTCGGGGCTCCAGAACGGCGAGAACGCCTCGGTGCTCGGCGCCGGCCTGACCTGCACCACCACGGCCAGCCCGACCGAGCCCACGGGGAGCTACCCGACCTCGTGCTCGGGGGCGTCGGACCCCAACTACACGATCAGCTACGTGGACGGGTCCATCACCGTGACGCCGGCGGCGCTGTCGGTCACCGCCTCGTCCGACTCGATGACCTACGGGGGTGTCGCGCCCGACATCACGGCCGTCGTCTCGGGCCTGCAGAACGGTGAGACCGTGGCCGTCCTCGGTGCCAACCTGGTGTGCACCTCCGGGGCCGGCTCGTCGAGCCCGGTGGGCAACTACGCCAGCGTGTGTGGCGGGGCGGTCGACGCCAACTACACCATCACGTACGTGCCCGGCACGGTGACGGTCAACCCCGCGCCGCTGCTCGTGACGGCCTCGTCCACGACCATCGCCTACGGCACGGCACCGCCCACCATCACGGCGTCGTACTCGGGCTTCGTGAACAGCGACACGGCCTCGTCGCTCACCACGGCGCCGAGCTGCACCACCACGGCCAGCTCCTCGAGCCCGGTGGGCAGCTACGACACGTCGTGCTCGGGGGCGGTGGACGGCAACTACGCCATCACCTACGCCGACGGATCGGTGCAGGTGGCGACGGTCGTGGTGGTCGTCACGGCGTCGTCGGGGTCCATGACCTACGGCGGCTCGGTGCCCTCCATCACGCCCTCGTACTCGGGCTTCGTGAACGGTGACGACGCCTCGTCGCTCACCACCGCGCCGAGCTGCACCACCACGGCCAGCTCCTCGAGCTCCGTGGGCAGCTACGACACGTCGTGCTCCGGTGCGGCCGATCCCAACTACACCTTCAGCTACGTGGACGGGTCGGTGCAGGTCAACCCGGCACCCTGACCGTGGCGGCGCAGTCGGCGTCGATGACCTACGGCGGCGCCACGCCGGCCATCCTGCCCACGTACTCGGGCTTCGTGAACGGTGACGACGCCTCGTCGCTCACCACCACGCCGTCGTGCTCCACCACGGCCACCTCGGCCAGCTCGGTGGGCGACTACCCGAGCTCGTGCAGCGGGGCGAGCGACCCGAACTACACCATCACGTACGTGGCGGGCTCGGTGGTGGTGGGGAGCGCCACCCTGGTCGTGAGCGCCTCGTCGGGATCCATGACCTACGGCGGCAGCGTGCCGGGCATCACGCCCTCGTACTCGGGCTTCGTGAACGGTGACGACGCCTCGTCGCTCACCACCGCCCCCACCTGCTCCACCACGGCCACGCCGGCCAGCCCGGTGGGCTCCTACCCGAGCACGTGCAGCGGGGCGAGCGACCCGAACTACACCATCGCCTACGTGGCGGGCTCGGTCACCTCGGGACCCGCACCCCTGTCGGTGACGGCGTCGTCGGGGTCCATGACCTACGGCGGCTCGGTGCCCTCCATCACGGCCTCGTACTCGGGCTTCGTGAACAGTGACGACGCCTCGTCGCTCACCACCGCCCCCACCTGCTCCACGGCGGCGGAGGCCTCGAGTGGCGTGGGCAGCTACGCCAGCTCGTGCTCGGGTGCGGTCGACGCCGACTACACCATCACCTACGTGGCAGGGTCCGTGGTGGTCACCCCGGCCACCCTGTCGGTGACGGCGTCCTCGGCGCTCACGTCCTACGGTGCGGCACCGCCGGCCATCACCCCCGCCTACCTCGGCTTCGTCAACGGTGACAGCGCCTCGTCGCTCACCACGACGCCGACGTGCACCACCACGGCCAGTGCGTCGAGCCCGGTGGGGAACTACGACACGTCGTGCTCGGGGGCGGCCGACGCCAACTACGCCATCAGCTACACCGACGGCACCGTGCAGGTGGGCCCGGCCGCACTGGCCGTGACCGCCTCTTCGGCCTCGATCACCTACGGCGAGGCGGCACCGGTCATCTCCGCCGCCTACGCCGGCTTCGAGAACGGGGACTCGGCATCGTCGCTGTCCACCGCGCCCACCTGCTCCACCTCGGTGACATCGGTCACGGCGGTGGGCGGCTACGGCAGCTCGTGCGCCGGGGCGGTCGACCCGAACTACACCTTCACCTACATCGACGGCACGGTCCTCGTGGGGGCGGCATCCATCACGGTCACGGCGTCGTCGGGGTCCATGACCTACGGCGGGAGCGCGCCGGCCATCTCGGCCAGCGTCGCCGGGCTCCAGAACGGGGAGACGGCGTCGGTGCTCGGCGCCGGCCTGACCTGCTCGACCTCGGCCGGCTCGTCCAGCCCGGTGGGCAGCTACCCGAGCACCTGCACGGGAGCGTCGGACCCGAACTACACCGCCACCTACGTGTCGGGTTCGGTGGTCGTCGGCCAGGCATCGCTCGTGGTGTCTGCCTCGTCGGCCTCGATGACCTACGGGGGCTCGGTGCCCGCCATCTCGGCGTCGTACGCGGGCTTCGTGAACAGTGACGGCCCGGGCTCGCTGTCGAGCGCGCCCAGCTGTTCCACCACGGCCCTGTCGTCGAGCGACGTGGGCACGTACCCGAGCGCGTGCTCGGGGGCGTCGGACCCGAACTACTCCGTCAGCTACACCGACGGCACCGTCCAGGTCATGACGGCCCCGCTCGTCATCGCGGCGTCCTCGCCCACGATGACCTACGGGGGCCCGGTGCCCGCCATCACGGCGTCGTACTCGGGCTTCGTGAACGGTGACAACGCCTCGGCGCTGTCCACCGCCCCGACGTGCACGACCACGGCCACGCTGATCAGCGTTGTGGGGAACTACCCCGACTCGTGCTCGGGGGCGTCGGACCCGGACTACTCCATCACCTACGTGCCCGGCGTCACCGTCGTGGGCGCGGCCTCGCTCGTCATCCGGGCGTCGTCGGGCACCATGACCTACGGTGGCACGGCGCCGAGCATCACGCCCACCTACACGGGCTTCGAGAACGGTGACACGGCCGCCTCGCTGACGAACCACCCGACGTGCACCACGGCGGCGTCGGCCACGAAGTCGGTGGGGAACTACGCCAGCTCGTGCTCGGGGGCGTCGGACCCGAACTACACCATCACCTACGTGAACGGCGTGGTCACCATCGGGGCGGCGCCGCTCACCATCACGGCCTCGTCGGGCTCGATGACCTACGGCGGCTCGCCGCCGGCCATCACGGCCAGCTTCAGCGGGTTCGTGAACGGTGAGAGCAAGTCGGTGCTCGGGGCCGGCCTCACCTGCACCTCGGCCGCCACGGCCACGAGCCCGGTCGGCTCCTACGCCTCGAGCTGCACGGGGGCCTCGGACGCCAACTACAGCATCAGCTACGTTCCCGGAACGGTGACGGTGTCCCCGGCCACGCTGACGGTCACGGCCAACAACGTGTCCAAGGCCTTCGGCGCCGCCGTGCCCACCCTGACGGCCACCATCACGGGCTTCGTGAACGGCCAGACGCTGTCGACCTCGGGGGTCACGGGACAGGCGCTGTGCACGACCACGGCCACGGCCACGAGCCCGGGCGGGGCCTACCCGATCACGTGCTCGCTCGGGACGCTGTCGTCGGCCAACTACAGCTTCAACTTCGTGGCCGGCACCCTGACGGTGACGTTCAGCGTCAAGACCGTGTGCGACTACATCGGCAACCTCGTCGTGAGCGGCGGGGAGTCGGTGCTCGTCCCGCCGGGCTGCTACGTCCTCGGCGCCGTCACGGTCGAGACGGGCAGTTCCCTCGACGTGGAAGGCGCCATCGTGGCCGGGGCGGTGAGCTCGAGCAGCGGCTCGACGCTGCGGTTCTGCAGCAGCACGATGCTCGGTGCGCTCTACACCGCCTACTCGAGCAACCAGGTGGTCATGGGTGACGGCACGTCGTCGTGCCTCGGTGACACCGTCGCCGGGCTGCTCACCCTGACCGGCAACGCCAACGGGGTGTCGCTGCAGAAGGCCGACATGCTGGCGGCGGTGTCGGTGGTGTCGAACACCGGCAAGGTGGTGGTGGACAACAACAGCGCCATCGCCCTCGTCACGGTCAAGAACAACACGGGCGGGACCACGGTGGTGTCGAACTGCATCCTGGGGGCGCTCACCGTCACCGGGAACGCCGCCCCCGTCGTGGACCGGCCCAACTCGGTGATCGGGTTCTCCACGCTCCAGTAGCGCTGCGGCCCCCGGTGCCGCTCCTCCGGTGAGGGGCGGCACCGGGCCGGCCGCGCCGCCACCGCACCGGGGCCGCCGCTCGGTTTCGCCCCCGGTCCTCGCCACCGTCCCCCGACCTGGGACATGATGGGGCGCACGCCCGGGAAGGGGCGTGACGGGACGAGGAGGCGTGGTGGACGGCTCTGGGGCTCGCCTGGCGGGGGGCCTGATCGCTGTCGCAGTGGCCGCCGGGGTCGTCTGGATCCTGTGGGCCAGTCCCGGGCTGGGCCTCGTGGCCCTGCTCGTCGGCCTCCTCGGGTGGGAGGCGGTCCGCCGCCACCTGGCGGCCGGCCCCATGCGCCGTGTGCTGCCCCCCTCCTCGCCCCGACGCGCCGGGCGCGCCGGTGGGAGGGCACGTGGCCCCCGCCCTCGGGCGGACAGCCCCACCCGAACACCGGGCACCCTGGGCGCCACCGGGGCGCCGCGACGGCCTGCGACCCGCCCCCCCGCACCACGGCGGCCCGGTCCCGCCTCCGGCACCCGGGGCCCGCTCGGCCCCCCACGGGTGGCGGGCACGACGAACTGGGCCCCGCGATCGACGGGATGGGCTCCCCACACGCCCGGGTGGGGTCCCCGGCCTGCGGGCCGCCAGCCCTGGCACCGCCCGGCGGGAGCCCCCACGCCGCCGCCGCCTCAACGTCGGGTCGTCCCACCCCCGCCGCCGCCACCGGCCCGGGGCCGGCCCTAGCTCCTGGCGCCGACCAGCCGGGGACGGCGCTGCGGGGGACGGGACCGCCGACCGGCGGTCACTGCGGGGACACAGCGGTGGGCAGGAGGCCCGTGTCGACGTGCCCCCCGGCCGCTTCCTGCTCGTGGCCCAGGGTCTCCCACTGCGGCAGCAGAAGCGGCGCCAGCACGGCGCCGCCGGTGCCCGGGTCCATGTCGAAGTGGATGCCGTCGGGGCTGCGCAGCGTCACCCCGTCGAGGGCGGGCGTGAACCGCCCGCCGGGGCACGCCATGGCGTAGAGGTCCTCCACCGTCACCGTGGCCCGGTGGGCGGCCCCCACCGCCTCGACCAGGCGGTTGTAGGCCTTCACCCGGGCCGGGTCGTCCTCGGGGAAGACCGACCCGTCGGGCTGCTCGCCCGAGGAGAAGCACGGTGCGGTCATGAGGACCATGTGCGCACCGGTGGAGGTGCCGATGGCCACGGCGCGCTCGAGCATGGCCCGCACGTAGCGGGCGAAGGCGGGCTGGAGGATGTCGCTGCGCCGGCCCTTGTAGAGACGATCGACCACCTCCCAGCGCCCGGCCAGGAGCACCACCACGTTGGGCCGTACCTCGTGCAGCCAGCTCGTCCATGCCGCCGTCCAGGGGACGCCGGTGCTCGGGTCGCTCTGGCACGGCGGCACGACCGTCGCGCTCTGCAGTTCGCCGTCGACGTCGGTCCACACCGTGGTGCCCATGGCCACCCCGCAGCCCAGGATGCCGAGGTCGTCGATGTGGACGTGGTCGGCGGCCTCCTCGGCCTCGAGCCCGACCCCGAGGCTGAGCGCCACCGAGTCCCCGACCACCATGACGCGCACCGGGGCGTGCGCCAGGGCGGGGGCGAGGGCCACCGACCCCGCCGCCGCCGTGGTCGAGGTGACGTCGCTCGGCAGCGACGCCCCCGCCGCGGCGGAGGGGAGGGCGGCCACGGCCACGAGCGCGGCTGCCCCGGCGGCGGCCAAGGGGATCGCCAGGCGGGCCCGTGTGAAGGCGGGGAAGGCGCCGCTTCGCACGGGCCGCTCCAGGGCGTAGAACGAGAGGGCGCTCACCGCCACCGTCGCCGCGCTGCGCAGCACGAACAAGGGGACACCGGTGGTGCCGGTGCGCGCCCCGGTGATGGCGATGTCGAGGGGGAAGTGCCACAGGTACATGCCGTAGGAGATGCGTCCGAGGAAGCGCAGCGGCGCCGGCGACAGCGCCCGGCCCACGACGCCCGCCGGCCGCAGCACCACCGCACCCACCACGGCGGCCACGGCCAGCGCCACCACCAGGAACCCGCCCCGGAACACGAGGGCCTGGCCGTACTGCAGCTGCGACCACGCCCAGGCGCACACGCCGACGCCGAGCACGCCGGCGCCGCCCACGATGCGGCGGGCCGGCGCCGACAAGGTTGCGGGGTCGCCGCCCCGGCGCCACCACAGTGCCACCCCGGCGGCCAGGGCGGTCCCCACGAGCAGGCACTGGGCGTGGGTGTCGGTGCCGAAGTAGAGGGCGTCGGGGTCGGCCCCGGCGCGAAAGCGCAGCGCCATGTCGAGCGCGGAGGCACCCGCCCCCAGCACCGACAGGCCCAGCAGGGCGTGCAGGGCCCGGGTGCGGGCGTGGCGCCACAGCGCCACGATGCACAGCACCACCACGGGCCACACGATGTAGAACTGCTCCTCGATGGCGAGCGACCACATGTGCAGCAAGGGCGTGACCGGGCCGGTCTGCGCCGCGTAGCTCTGGCCGTCGACGATGAAGCGCCAGTTGGCGCTGTCGAAGAGGGTGGACACCACGTCCCAGCGCAGGCCCGGGTAGGTGCCGGGCTGGGCCACGAATCGGGCGTAGAGGACGACGAACACGAGCATGAGCAGCAGCGCCGGCACGAGGCGCCGGGCCCGTCGTGCCCAGAAGGCCCCCAGACCGATGCTCCCCGTGGCCCGTCCCTCGGCGAGCAGCAGCGTGGTGATGGAGAAAGCCTGACAGCACGAAGAAGGCGTCGACCCCGAAGAACCCGGCGGGCAGCACCGACAGCCCGCCGTGGTACGCCATGACGGCGAGGACGGCCAGGGCGCGGATGCCGTCGAGCCCCGGCACGTAGGCGACGCCCCCCGAGGTGCGGGGGCGCGCCGGGCGCCTGCTCCCGGGCGACCGCAGGAGACGCCCGGTGGGTGCGCAGCGCGTGGCGGGGACGGACCCGGTGGTCCCGGCGCACCACCACGAGGTCGTCCATGGCGCCCGATCCTGCCACCGCCCCCGACCGGGGGCGAGCGGTGCCGGGGTCGGTCAGGCGGGGTGCGAGGCCGACGCCATGACGCAGCCCGGCACGCCGGGCCCGACGGCGTCGGGGAAGCGGTCGGTGCACGACGCCACCGCGAAGGGCGCCAGGTGCAGGGGGGGCGCGCGCCCGAGCCCGTACCACACCCAGGCGTCGTGCTCGATGCGCGGCGGCCGTCCGAGCACGGCGGTGAAGAAGCCCGCCGCGTAGGCCGGGTTTCGGCCCTGGTCGGTGACCACGACCACCTGCGTCTTCCACTGCGCCAGCGACGTGCGGACCTCGGACACCACGGGCAGGCCCACCAGGGGGATGGGGGTGTTCTTGGCGTTGGAGAGATCGGCGAGGACGAGGCGGGTCCCGCCGAAGGGGGAGAGGGCCGCGCTCTGCTTGCCGTTGGCGCCGGGCACGATGGCGAACCCGCCCACGATGCGGTAGTGCATGGCGTTCTCGGCCTGCCAGCCCATGGCCTGGTTGCGTCCCCCGTTCGGATACGGATAGGCGAGCACGACGGTGCTCGGCGCCAGGCGCGGCGCCACGATGCGGAACCACGGTGGCACCGGCGAGTCGCGGAGCACGAAGGGGAAGGTGTAGGTGGCGGCCAGGGGTACGAGGGCGGCCACCGCCGCGCCGCTCACCACCACGGCCCCGACCCAGGCGGCGGGGGTGATGCGCCGCCGGCGGGCATGGTGATGGCCCCGAGGCGCCGACAGCAGCCGCCACCAGCTGTCGGCGGACAGTCCCACGAGCAGCGCCACGGCGAAGATCGCCGACGCGCTGAACCGCCCCGGGATGACCTGGGACACCACGGGCAGGTGGGCGAAGAACCGCCACGGCAGCCAGTCGTGGTCGGTGGCGGCGCGCACGGGGAGGAGGACGCTGCCGAGCGACAGCGACCACGCCGCCGCGGCCAGAAGGACGAGGAACCACGCCGTCCGGCGCCTGTACCACGCCACCACCGACACCCCGATGAACACGAGGACCCCGGCGCCCACGAACCCGGGGTCGGGGCCGAGGGGGCCGTAGTACCCGGCGGTGCGGCTCAGCGACGACACGTGGTGCACGTAGCTGCCGGGTTGGAGGAACGACAGCGGCGCCAGGCCCGACAGCACGGTGCCGGGCCAGGCCGGCCCGACGATGTGGGCCGGACCGCCCAATGCGAACCACACCGGGTAGGCCAGGAGGGGCACGGCCACCACCACCGCCGCCCCCAGCCCGACGAGGATCGGGCCACGCCGAGCCCAGGCGGCGCGCGGCGCCAGCACGGCGGCGATCACGGCCCCGATACCCGCCATGACCAGCGTGATGACGAGCACCTCGGTGCCGGTGAAGAACTGCACCACCGTGAGCAGCCCGAGGGCGACCCCCACCCGGGCGGGGCGGTGGCGGCGGGTGACGAAGAGGTCGTGGAGGCAGACGAAGACGAGGGGCGGATAGAAGAGGAAGATCTGGAAGAAGTGCCCGAAGGGGTCGCTCGTCACCACCACGGGGGAGAACCCGTACAGGGCGGCGGCGATCACCTGGCCGGGGACGAAGGTCGTGATGCGGCGGACGGCGACGAAGAAGGCCCACCCGGTCACGACCGGTGCCAGGGTCACGGCCACGTTGAACGACACGATCGGCCCGAACAGCACGGTGACGGGGGACAGCACGACACCGCCGCTCAGCCACGACGCGTTGGTGAGCATGTTGGCCCCGCCCTGGCCGGCGTAGATCGCCGCGCGGTAGAAGGGGTTGTGGCCGTGCAGCAGCGCCCACGGCGGCCAGGCCAGGAAGCCGAGCGCCTCGCTCACGTCGCCGCACTGGCACGTGATCGACGAGGTGGGATCGCCGGTGATCCACACCCGCCACCACATGAGCACGGCCAGCACCGTGAAGAGGGCGATCACCCCCCCGTGCAGGGCGAGGAGGCGGCGGTCCACGGCCGCCAGCCGGCGGCGCCAGCCGCCGGGACCGTGGGGGGAGGGCGAGCCGGGCGGGCGGGCCGTGCCGGGGCGGCGCGCCTCGGCCGGTGGGCGAGGGGTTCGCAGGGCGGGGATCATGCCGGCACGGGGACGGAGGGCGAGGCGGGCGCGGGCGGCGCGCCGTGCGCTCAGCTCCGGCGTCCGGCCACGAACAGCGACTGGCCGCACGGCGGGCGCACGCCGCGCGTCGAGGGCGCGGGTGGCGTGGCACCACCGTCTTGTCGTAGATGCGCACCATGCGGGGACCCGCCGGCGGGGGAGTCCGCCCGCAGCAGCCGGCCGTTCACGTACCAGGCGAAGTAGCCCGGCAGGTTGACGTAGCGCGCCGCCAGGACGCTGAAGCCGCGCCTGCTGCATCTTGGCCGTGAGCTCCTTGCGGCGGTAGCGGCGCACGTGCCCGACACCGCGGTCCATGGCGCCGTAGATGCTCGGGAAGGCGGGCACGAGCACGGCCAGCGTGCCCCCGGCTCGAGGACCGAGGCGATCGAGTCGAGGGCGGCCACGTCGTCCTCGATGTGCTCGAGCACGTTGAACGTCATGGCCGAGTCGAGGCGCTCGGCCCGCACCGCCTCGGCCGTGGCCGGGTTGGTGAGGTTGCCGTGCACGATCGACACGTTGGAGAGCTCCCCGAAGCGCTCGCGGAGGATCCGCACCAGGTCGCCGTCGATCTCGAGGGCCACAGCCAGCTCGCGGTCGGTGATGCACCCCAGCATGGTGCCGCTGCCGGCGCCGAATTCCAGGACACGGCGCCCCAGGTAGGGCGCGGCCAGGGAGAAGATCCAGTCCCGGTAGTGACGGGCGTCCTCGAGCACCTCGAGGACGCGCCAGGGTGGGGACTCGCGGTCGGTGGCGAGCCCGTCGGTGCCGCGGCGTGGTCGGCGGTGTCCGGCACGTCGTCGACGTCGGGGGCGCCAGGGTCGGTGACGAGCGCCTCAGCGGCGTCGTGCTCGGTCGTCACCGGCGCCGTCCGCGACTAGCGGGCGGGCTCCCAGGAGCGGTACCGAAGCAGCGTCATAACGGCGCGCACGCCGTCCATGGCGGTCAGCTTCTTCCCTTCCTCCGGGAACGGGCCGAGTAGGAGATCGGCACCTCGTAGATGCGGTGCCCCTGGCGCAGGAGCTTGGCGGTGATCTCGGGCTCGAGCTCGAAGCCCCGGGCCCGCAGGTCGACGAGCGCGCCACCTCCACCGGCATGATCTTGTAGCCGGTCTCCATGTCGGACAGGTAGCAGTTGTAGAGGACGTTGGTCATGAGGGTCACCAGGCGGTTGCCCATGACGTACCAGAAGCTGAAGGCGGCGTGGCTGGCGAAGGCCCGCGAGCCGTAGACGACCTCGGCCCGCTCGGACTTGAGGGGCTCGAGCAGGGCCCCGTAGTCGTCGGGGGAGTACTCGAGATCGGCGTCCTGGATGAGAGCGAGATAGCCCCGGGCGTGGGAGAGCCCGGTGCGGATGGCCGCGCCCTTCCCCCGTTCACGGTGTGGCGGAAGGCCCGGACCCGGTCGCCGTCGGCGCGGCTCTCCATGATCCGCCACGTGCCGTCGCTCGAGCCGTCGTCGACGAGGATGACCTCGAGGTCCTCGGGCACCTTGAGCACGGCGTCGATCACCTGCTCGAGGGTGTGCTCCTCGTTGTACGCAGGGATAAGGACAGAGAGGTACGGCTGGTTCATGGCCCCCCTTCCAGCGCTCGAAGTCTACGGGATGGGCACCCTGTTGCGACAGGCTCTGCCCGGTGTGGGGGACGGCGGCGCCGCTCCCCGGTCGGCGTCCTCAGCCCGCCGCCGGCGTGGAGGAGGGTGCGTCGGAGCCCGAGGCGCCGGTCTGGGGCGCCTGCTGGCGCCGGTCCACGGCGAAGACGATCCCGGCCACCACCCACAGCACCACGGCGGCGGCGATGGCCGCCTCCCCCGGCGCTTGCGGTGCGCCTGGGTGCGGATGTGCAGCGGGCCCAGGAACGACGGCAGCGAGTGGGCCGGCACGGCGAAGTAGATGATGGCGACGACCAACGCCACGAGGCCCACCACGCCCAGCACGGCGGCGATCCATTTCATCGGTGTCATCCGGGGGACTCTATCGAACGAGCCCCGCGCCCGTCTGGATCCGGGGGCCGGTCACTCCGCCACGGCCTGGTCGGGCAGGGTGCCGAAGGCGAGGGCCACGGCGGCCAGCTGGGAGTTGACGTTGAGCTTGCGCAGGATGGAGCGGATGTGGGAGCGGACCGTGGTGAGCGACACCACGAGCGTGGTGGCGATCTCGGCCGCCGAGCGGCCCTCCATCATGTGGAAGAGCACCCGGCGCTCGCTCGGGGTGAGGTGGACGAGGGCGTCGTAGGGCGCCGGGAGCTGTCCCGGCCCTCTGGATCGTCACCGTTGGCCGAGCCCGTGCCGTTGGCGGCGGGACGGCGCGACGACTGGCGCACGAGCTCCTGGCCGAGCAGCTCGGGATGCAGCAGGCCGATGGCCCCCTGCTCCACGCACACGGCCAGCGCCGCCGCGCTGGCCCCGACGCTCAGGGCGATGACCGGTGTCCCCGCCTCGCGCAAGGGCCCGCGTCAGGCGGCCGGGGCGGTCCCAGCCCCACCCGGCGTCGGCGCCCGGCCCCCGCCGGGAGGCCTCGGGCTGGAGCACGACCACGACCACGTCGGGCTTGGTGAGGTAGAGGTCGAGGAGCATGGCGTCGACGTCGGTGGCGGGGGAGAGCGCCGGACGGGCGCCCGAGCGCCGGGCCGCGGCCGCCACCGCCTCGAGCACGGGGTGCGGGCTGTGGTCGGGATCGGCCTCGGGGTCCACGAGCAGCACGCGCAGGGCCGGGCCGCCCAGGAGGGCGGGGCCGTCACCGGCGGACAGCACGCTCCAGCCGTTGGGCGCGGCTCGGCGCCGTGCCGGCGGCGGTGTCGTCGTGGAGAAGGACGAGGACCGCGTCGGTCGAGGCGCCGCGGGTGGCGCACCGAGCGGCGCCGGCACGCCTCCGCCGCGTCGGTGTCGGTCCCCGGCAGGTGGAGATCGGCCAGTGCCTGGTGGTCCGGCACGTGCGTCACGGCCACGAAGGCCGACGGCGCCCCCCGGGCCGCGCCGGCGCTGCCGCCTCGGCCCGTGCGTATCGACGACAGCGCCGCCGCCGCCAGGGCGCTCGGCTCCACCTCGTTCGTGCCGGCCCCGATGCCCACGGCCACGCGCAGGTCGAGGGCGGTGGTGCCCACCGCCAGGTGGTCGCCCACGGCCCGGGCCAGCCTCGTCCCGAGGGCGCTCGGGGCGACGCGCTCGGCGCCGTTGCCGAGCACCACCGCCACGCGCGGGCCGCCCAGCATGCACACCTGGTCGCCGGGGCGGATGGCCCGCTCCATGCGCCGCAGGGCCAGGCGCCACAGCAGGTCGTCACGGCGGGGTTGCCCCTCGACGTAGGCGCTCGGCTGGACGTCGACGCAGGCGATCACGCTGTAGCCCGAGGCGGCGGAGACGACACGCCGCTCGTCCATGAGCGCGGTGCCCGAGCCCGGACGCGCGCCAGGTCCTCGATCGGTGGCCCGCCGGTTGTGCGGGGGCCACGGTGCGGTGCCGGGCGCGGCCTGGTCCCCGGCTGCGACGGGGCGACCCAGCCCCCCATCCCCGATGCGTTCCACGAACGCCGTCAATTCGGCACCTCGGCGCCCCCCGCTCCCCCTGAGGCCACACCACGGAGCGTGGCCCTTGTCGCTCAAGATACTTCGTTGTGAGGTCGTTGGCCAACGGAAACGGCCTACTTGAGCAAAATATGATGAATTCCCCGTCCCGACCCCGCAGTGCGGTCGGGAGCGCTCAGAAGCTCTGGGGCAGCGCCAGGCTGACGTGCTGGAAGCACATGAGCAGCGCCCCCACCACCAGGGGAACCCCCATGCCGAAGGCGACCCACGACCACGGCCGGCGGCCGCGGCGCCAGGCCACCACGCCGAGGGCGGCGGCCAGGAGGGTGAGGGCTCCCCAGATCACCGCGTCGCGCACCTGGCTGCTCGTGGTCACCCCGCCGAGCCCCTCGTCCCCGCCCGCCAGCGTGGGGGGCAGGGCCACGTGGGCCGGGGTGGTGACGGTGGTGGTCGAGGTGCTCGTGGACGAGGCGCCCACGAAGCTGGCCGGGGTGATGGCGGTCTTCAAGGTGGCCACCACCACCAGCCGGGTGGCGGCGCTGTAGCGGGGGTTGCACGTCGTCAGGGTGAGCTCGGGCACCGTCGACGCCTCCAGCACGGCGGTGTCCGCCGGAGACACCACGTGCGACAGCGCCACCTGGTAGTCGAAGATGCCCTGGGCCGTCTGGATGGTGATCTGGTCGCCGGGCTGGAGCTCGTTCAGGTCGTAGAACGGGGCCCCGTAGGTGGTGCGGTGCCCGGCGATGCCCACGTTGCCGGCCTCACCGGGGAGCGGCGTGCCCTGGTAGTGCCCGGGTCCCTGCTGGAGCTGGTTCTCCCCCGTGCCCTCCACGATGACGGTGTTGCTCATGCCGAGGCGGGGGATGGAGATGAGCCCGAGGGGCGCACCCACCTTGGGGTCGGCCACGGGCGGGGCCACGTGGCTCACCACCTCGGCCGAGGGGGTGGTGGTGGGCGAGCCGGGGATGGTCGATCCGGGGATGGAGGTGGGCGGGGCGCCCAGCTTGCTCTGAAGCTCGTGGCGGAGGTGGTTCTGGGCACTGTGCTCGTACAGGGCCGTGCCCCACAGCTGGTAGGCCACGAACGACAGCAGCAACAGCCCGGTGGCCACGAAGGTGGTGGCCACGCGCTTGATGATCCGACTGCTCCGTGCTCCCCCCGACACCACGGGCAAGCTTAGGGTTCCGGAGGAGGGAGCGGGCGCCGCCACCTCACGCAAGGTCACCATCTCGCTACCCGACAGTAACAACGGCGGGCATCCCTGGCGAGCGGGGCCGACGGACCAGGGTGAATTCCTCAATCGTGACGATGTGGCGGGGGGCGCCCCTCCGTATCGTGAGCCCAGGGAAAGGTCGCGGGGGGACCGTGGCGGTCTCGTGGCGCGTCACATCGGTGGCGGCGGCGGGTTCGTGCGGGCGCTCCGCCTGGGGGATGAAAGGGGGAGTCGAGATCTTCCACCGCCATGGTCCGGGAGCACGTCTGCGGGCGTGACCAGGACCCGGTCGCCGAGCCCTGCGGGGATCGGACGGCTGGAGCGGGGGGATCGGGGGGGAATGCGTGTCAGGAACTGACAGCTGTCAACACTTACCAAAGGAGCAACACATATGCGTCGCAAGATCCTGATGGGCGCTCTCGCACTCGCCCTACCGGCCGGCATGCTGGCCGTCAGCCAGACGGCGGCAGTGGCCGCACCGGCAGCGAACCCGATCGCGTGCACCGGCTTCGCAGCCGTGGTCACGTTCGCGGGCCCGCTGACCAACGAGGGCGTTGCCACCGCCAACAACACCGGTGGCGACACCACGGTTGCGCCCAGCTCGTTCAACTGCGGTGGAGGCCACCTCAACGGGGCCAACTCCGAGCTGAGCATCACCGGCGGCAAGAACGCCAAGCTGGCCAAGACCGACGCCCGCTACAACAAGACCACCGGTGTCAAGTACGTCGAGGACACCTGGGACTCGTTCGCGGCCTCGGGCACCGGCCTCAAGAAGACCCTCAAGAACGTGACCTTCACCATCAACGGTCACATCGACACCGTCAAGGTCAAGTCGTCGAACGAGATCATCGGCGGGCCGGGCACGCCTTGCGCCAGCAAGGAAGTCGGCTTCCAGATCAACGGCCAGGACAAGGGCTTCTACTACGACAAGACGGCCACCATCGTGGTGTGCCTGAAGGGTGACACCCGTAACGACCACTCCTCCGGCATCTTCGGGAACGACCTGTTCACCGACACCGGCGGCGGCGTCGTGTCGGCCCAGATCAACGGGGCGGACAGCACGGCCACCATCTAGACCAAACGCCGGCTCGTCCGGCCGTTTGCAAAGCAGTTGCAGCGGTAAGCAGTAAGCGGTAAGCAGCAAAGGCAGTACGCAGACCGCCAGCGGGGCGGGGCCTCCGGGCCCCGCCCCAACGGCGGTCACCCCGGGGGGGCGATGTCCACCCGGGTACCAGGCAACATCGACGGGGGGGAAAGTGAAGCGCTCGAGCATGCGATTGTCCTCGAGGTTGGTGGCCACGATCGGGGTCATGACGCTCCTGACCGGAGCCACGATGCTGGGCACGGCCGTGGCCGCGCCCACCGGCACCACGCCGGGCGTGACCCTCTCCCTTTCCTCCACCGCCGCTGGTGTGAAGTGCAACGACACCAACCCGGCCCTGCCCATCTGCACGGGCCTGGCCGCCAACGACACCGTGCAGGTGTCGGGCACGGGCTTCGCGGCGGGCGCCGAGGCGTCGGTGGAGGAGTGCAACTCCGACCCCGCCCAGCCCCAGATCTTCTTCCTCGGCAACGACATCCCGGTGAGCTGCACGCAGCTCGCCATCACCTCCATCGGGACGGGCAAGACCAAGGGCCAGCTGAGCCAGGCCAAGGTCATCAAGTCCGGTATCACCGGGCCGCCCGTGGCGGGAGAGGCCGACACGTGCACGGACACGGAACCGAGCACCACCGTCATCAAGGGGTGCACCAACACCACCGGTGACGCCGACGCCCAGCTCTACCCCTGCCCGCCCACCGCCGCCCAGCAGGCGGCCGGTGACGTGTGCGTGCTCGCCATCGGCGACATCAACGGCGATGCCGCCGTCGGCGACATCCTGTTCGGCACCGAGACGCTGCCCACCTCGACCACCACGACCAAGGCGGGGGCGACCACCACCACCAAGGCCACCACCACCACGGGCGCCACCACATCGACCACGGCCTCGACCACCACCACGGTGGCCCCGACCACCACCACGTCCACGGCGTCGACCACCACCACGTCGGAGGGCACCACCACGACCACCGAGGCGCCGACCACGACCACCACGGCGTCGACGACCACCACCACCGAGGCGCCCACCACCACCACGACAGAAGCCCCACCACGACCACCACCACCGAGGCGCCCACCACCACGACGACCACGTCGGGGGGCACGACCACCACCACGGCACCGCCCACGCAGATCACGGCGTCCTACGAGCTGTACTCCCGGGCAGCCCGTGGGTGACATCGCCCTCAACGGGGCATCGGCCTCGGCCACGCTGTCGCCGGCAGACCCCAGCGTCGGCCCGTCCTTTCAGCATCACGGCTACCAGACGATGGTGAACATCCCGCAGTCGCTCGCCACCGCGGCCCAGGGCCTCGGGGCAACCTCCAGGGCTCGGCCACCGCCCGGTGGACGCCACGGGCGCCACCCGGCCAGATCGCCGAGGGGCCGCTCATTCGACATGCCCGTCCCTCCCCCGGTGCGAGCGCGGGGATGACATCTGTCGCTGCCCACCCCGGCCTCGACGGTGGGGCACCTTCACCGCCTCGAGCTTCCCTCGATCACCATCCAGGAGGACTCCGCCGCCAGCCCTCACCCTCGTCGTCTGGGTCCGACCTGTCGCTCGTGTGCCAGCGCCTACCCCCCGACAACTCGGTGCCCTCGGGCATCGTCGACGTCGGCCCCGAGCGGCTCGCCCATCGCCCCGGTTCATCGCCATTCGCCGGCGGGGGCAACCAAGTCGACCACCACCGTGCGCCCGTCACCACCGCCACCGGCCCCGGCCACGGGTTCGGGAGCGGGGCCACCCCTCCACCAGCCCCGGTGTCGGCCCCCTCGGGCAGGCCTGGCCTTCACCGGGCCCCGGCTCGGCATGGGTGTCCTCGGCGTGGTCGGCGGTCCGCTCATCCTCCTCGGCTTCGCCCTGCTGGTCCTGGTCGACGCCCGCGGCGCACGCTGGCCCGGCTGGCGGTCGTGGGCCCGTCCACACTTCGTCAGGTGCGGGCCGGTGATCTGCGGGACCGGTTGACTAATCTGAACCCGATGCGCACCAAGAAGGCAGCCGCCGGCCCGCCCGAGGTGGCCACCATGCACTCGGACATGACCTTGACGGATCCCGACGTGGCCAACGTCCCCACCGAGGTGGCCAACGCCGCCCCGACGGAGGCGGTCGTCGACCACGGCACCCCGGTGGACACCGGAGCCTGGATGACCGCAGCGGCGCCACGGCGCGGGCTCGGCGACAGGATGGCCCGTCTCCCGGAGGCAAGCCGTGAGCTGGCCCAGACCACGGCGCGGCGTGCCGTGCGTGCCGGGCAGTGGCTCCTCGGCCGGTAACAGCCACACAGCCGTAGCGGCGCCGCACGCGCCGCACGACATCGCATCCGGGGGTCGACTGGGCACCACCCCGGCGACCGGACCGGCATCGGCTCTCCTGCGTCGTCGCGACGCCTACGCGTGTTTTTCGCGGCCGACACGGCGTTGTGCCGCCGTTGTTATCGCCCACCCCCACCCGCTTCCGATACCTCGTGCAGGCACCGGCACCGCAGAACGTGACCGGGGGTGAGTCGGGGGTGTGGACCATGGAACGCGGGCCACGGTGGACGACGGTCGACGAGACGGTCACGGGACAGGGCCCCGCCCCCTACCAGTGGCACGGCGCCCGCCTGCGCCCCACCGGCGTGGTGGTCTTCGCCACCGTCGACCCGCCCCGGGCGCGCCCGGCCCGGACCATGACCGCCGAGATCGAGGGTGGGCGCAGCACCGCATCCGCCACGGGCCGCAGCGCCGCCACGGTGACGGCGCCGGGCTTCGACACCGGCGCCCGCCCTCCCGCCCACGTGCTGCGCTACTGCGTCGGCACGGGGCGCGGCCTGGCTACTGGGGCGCTGACCCCGGCTCGACCGCGCCGCTGCGCCGGCGCCTGCTCCGGCGTCGGCTCACCACGGCCGCCGCGGCGAGCCCCACCACCGCCGCCCCCGCCACGCCCAGGCCGACGGTGAAGGACGAGGGCCAGTACGACAGCACCACCACGTGGCGACCGGCCGGCACCCGGGCCTCGAGCATGGCCCCGTCGAAGCGCTCCAGGACGAGCGGTCGGCCGTCGATGGTGGCCTGCCATCCGGGGACGTCGGTCAGGTGCAGGCGCAGAACGCTCCTGGTGCCGGCGTGGGTGACCCACGCGCCACGAGGCCGGGTCGGGATGCGACACCGCCACTGGCGTGCCGGTCGCCTCGGCGGCGGGGAGGGCGCCCGAGGCGGCGAGCGGCGTCAGCGTGGCCGGGGCGGCACCGGGGACGCGGTAGAGGCGCTCTGTGGCCACGGTGCGCACGAAGACGGTGCCGGCGGGCCGGCGCCCGCCTTCGGCCACCAGGATGTCGCCGATCCCGAACAGACGGGCGGTGGCGGCGTCGGTGACGGCGGGGCACAGCACGAGCGGCCCACCCGTGGCCGTGGCCGGCTTGCCCGTTCGGCGCGCAGGGCCCGGAACAGCGACAGGGGCGTGAGGGGGTCGTAGTCGGCCAGCTCGTGCACGCCCAGGATCACGTTGACGTTCTGGTGGATGCCGACCCCCGGCGGCGTGAGGCAATTGCGGGTGGCGAACCCCACCGTGGCCCCGCCCGCCGCCCGGGCCAGGGCCGCCTCGGCCGGTGTGGCCGACACGAAGGCCGGGCTCGAGGACACGAGGGGGGCGCCCGCCGCCACCAGGAAGGCGGTCTCCCCGGCCAGCAGGACCGCACCCGCCCACCACCCGGCCCGGCCGCCCCCCGTCGCCGCTCCGTGGCGCCCCCGGGCCCGGCGCCACCACGCCAGGACGCCCGTCACGGCCAGGCCGCCCACGGCGAGGGCGGCGGGCCACAGGAAGCTGCGGTTGCGGATGGCGGCGTCGGCGGGGGACAGGCCGTGGCGCGACGCCAGCCACAGAAGGCCGAGGACCGCCGACACGGCGGCGAAGCCGAGGGCGCACCACCGCCGCACGGCCCGCTCCTCGGACCCCCGCACCACGGCGTCCATGCCCATCCCCCCGAGCACGGCCAGGGCCAGGTCCATGGTGATGATGGACCGGTGCCAGCCCACGTACGACAGGCCGGTGGCCCCGTCGAGCGCCGACACCAGGGGGTGGAGGTAGGCGAGGGCGGCCATGACGAGCACCACGGCCAGCCAGGCGGGGACCTCGGGGCGCCGCCGAGCGCGTCACCACCGCCACCACCCCCAGGGCGAGGGCGACCGCCCCCACGGCGGCGGCGGTCTCGGGGTAGATGGAGTTGCCGAACCAGGTGCTCCCGACCACGGGCAGGCCCTCGTAGCCCGGCACCAGGACGTGGACGAGGTCGTGGGGGGGCAGGGCCCCGTAGCGCGAGGCGGAGCGCACCACCGACCCCGACACGGCCTGGAGCCCGGGGAGCACGAGAGGAGCGGCCAACCCCGCCCCGGGCCGCGGCCGCCAGGACCAGGTCGAGGAGCGTGCGGGCCGGGGCCACGGCGCCGCCCCGGGCGCGCAGGGCCTGGTCCACCAGGAGGTACACCACCAGCCCGATGCCGGCGATGAGGACGGTCTCGGGCTGGCCGCCGTACAGGGCGGCGGCGAGCGTCACGGCCAGGAGGGCGACCGACCCCACCCGGTGCCGGCCCCGGGTCACGAGGACGGCGGCGGCGAAGATCCACCCCGCCCAGGCCATGGTGCCCGCCTCGGGCCAGCCCAGCCAGCCCGTCATGGACCCGCTCAGCTCGAACACGCTCGCCACGGCGGTGGCCCCCATGACCCCGAGGCGCAGCACCCGCCCCAGGAGGTAGGCGCCCGAGCCGGCGATGAGGAGGGTGGCGATCTGCACCACGGTGTAGGCCAGGCGGACGGGGAACAGGTAGCCGAGGAGGGTGGGGAGGCTGAAGGCGGCCGCCTGCCAGTTGAACAGCAGCGGCGTGCCCAGCCCGCTGTAGGGGTTCCACAGCGGCAGGTGGCCGGCGTGCACCTCGTGCCAGGCCAGGGTGGTCCACGGGATCATCTGCTCGATCTGGTCCGGGGGGCCGGTGTAGTGCACCGTCACGCCGGGCTGGCTGGACAGGCCGTAGCGGCTCAGGAGGTCGAAGTTCCCGAGTGACGCCCCGTGGACGAGGGCGGGGAGGAGGACGGCCACCGCCGCCGCCGCCACCCACACGAGGCCCAGGACGTCGGGGAGCCGGGCCGCCCGCCGCTGGTCGGGAGCGCTCACCGGCATGCGGCGGTGGGCGAGGAGGCGGGCGTGTCGCCGGAGGCCGGGGCGCAGGTGAGCGGGGTCCTCGGCATGGCAGATGGTACGTCGCCGCCTCACCGCGCACGGGCCGCCCGGAGGGCGACGCCGGGGTCAGGTACGAGCCGGCCGGGGGTTGCCCCCGGGCCCGCTCAGGTGACGGGCTGGGCCGCGCCGGGGGAGGGGACGACCTGGGTGCTGCGGAACCAGTCCACGGTGTGGCGCAGGCCCTCGTCGAGGCCCACGGGTACCTGGTCGGGGAACAGGGCCCGCAGGCGGGTCTGGTCGGCCTGTGAGTCGCGGACGTCCCCGGCCCGGACCGGGCCGTGGTCGAGGGCGAGGGCGAGGCCCGTCACCGACCCGAGCGCCCGGGCCAGCTCCAAGAGCGAGTGCCGGCCCCCGAAGGCCAGGTTGACGGGGCCCGGGGCGGTCACGGTGCGGGCCAGGGCGTCGCCGAGCACCCCCACCACGCTGCCCACGAAGGTGAAGTCACGGGTCTGGCCGCCGTCGCCGTGCACGGGCAGGGCGCGGCCCTCGAGGGCGGCCGACACGAAGGCGGGCACCACCGCCGCGTAGGCGTGCCCGGCCCGCTGGAGCGGGCCGAAGACGTTGAAGAACCGGAAGACGAGCACCGGCAGCGAGAACGACGAGGCGTAGGACAAGGCGTAGGCCTCGGTGGCCAGCTTGCTGGCCGCGTACGGGCTGAGCGGGCGCGGGGCAAGGTCCTCGGAGGCGGGCAGGGTGCGGTTGGCGCCGTACACCGAGGACGACGAGGCCACCACCACGTGCAGCCCGCCCGCCGCCCGGGCGGCCTCGAGGACGCGCAGCGTGCCGGTGGCGTTGGCCTCGTGGGTGGCCACGGGGTCCTCGATCGAGCGCGGCACCGAGGCCCGGGCGGCCAGGTGGACGACGGCCCCGGCGCCCCGCACGGCCCGGCCGAGGAGGTCCTCGTCGAGGATGGATCCTTCCACCAGGTCGACGCCGTCGATCCCGGCCAGGTTGTCGGCGTGGCCGGTGGACAGGTCGTCCACCACCACCACGCGCTCCACGCCGGAGCTGCGCACCAGTGCGGCGCACAGGTTGGCGCCGATGAAGCCGGCCCCGCCCGTCACCACCACCCGCCGGGGCGGGTGCCCGCTCACGCCGAGACGGGATCGGGGTCGGCCTCCGCCGTGAGGCGGGAGCCGAGGGGGGAGGCCAGGGCGTCGTCGACGTGGGTGCCCTCGGTGTCGGCGTCGACGTCGTCGGGCGAGGGCACCGCCGCCGAAGGCGCCGCCAGCCCGAACAGCAGGTCCCGCACGAGCGGGGCGTCGCGGCGCACGGCCGCGTCCTGCATGGTGCGCAGGCGCGCCGTGACCTGGTCGGGTGCCATGAGCACCGGCGCGATGCGGCGGATGAAGGGGTGGGTGGTGGGGAAGGCCTTCTCGTCGGGACCGTGCAGCTCCTCGTGCAGCTTCTCGCCCGGACGGCGCCCGACCATGCGGATGGGGATCTCGGTGCCCTCCTCGTGGCCCGACAGGCGGATCATGCGCTGGGCCAGGTCGAGGATGCGCACCGGCTCGCCCATCTCCAGCATGAAGATCTCGCCGCCCTGGGAGAGCACCGAGGCCTGCAGCACGAGCTGCACCGCCTCCTCCACGCTCATGAAGAACCGGGTCATGCGGGGGTCGGTCACGGTGATGGGGCCGCCCGCGGCGATCTGGCGGGCGAAGGTGGGGATGACGCTGCCCCGGCTGCCGAGGACGTTGCCGAAGCGCACCACCGAGTAGGCGGCCCCGCCCGGGGCGTGGGCCAGCACGACCTCCTCGGCCACGCGCTTGGACGCACCCATGACGCTGATGGGCTGGACGGCCTTGTCGCTCGAGATGAGGACGAAGCGCCGCGCCCCGCCGCCGCCGCCGCCTGCACGATGTTGCGCGTCCCGTAGACGTTCACGTTCACGGCCTCGACCGGGTGCGACTCGAGGACGGGCACGTGCTTGTGGGCGGCGGCGTGGAACACCACGTCGGGCCGGTGGCGCAGCACCGCCTCGAACACCGCGGCGCGGTCCGACACGTCCACGAGCAGCTGCTCGCACGCGCCGGGCAGGACCACGGCGGCGTCGTGGAGGTGCGTCTCGTCGTGGTCGAGCAGCAGGAGGGTCTCGGGCTCGAACTCCGCCACCTGGCGGGCGATCTCGGAGCCGATCGAGCCCCCGGCGCCGGTGATGAGCACCCGCTTCCCGACGAGCGAGCGGCGCACGGCATGGAGATCGGTGCGACCGTGGTGCGGCCCAGCAGGTCCTCGATGCGGGGCTCGCGGGCCTGGCGGATGGGGGCGGTGTGGTCCTTGCCCTCGGCCATGCCCCGGGCCGAGGGGAGGATCTTCATGGTCACCCCGGCCGCCTCCGACGCCCGCAGCGCCCGGTCGACGAGCTCGGGGGCGGGGTTGGGGATGGTCAGGAGCACCTGCTGGATGCTGTAGCGGGCGGCGGCCGAGGGGATGTCCTCGATCCCCCCCACCACGGGCACCCCGATGAGCGACAAGCCGTGGCCCCGGGCGTCGTCGTCGAAGACCGCCACCGGCACGAAGCCTGCCACCGGGGTGCGAAGCATCTCCCGGATGGCCTCGGCGCCGGCGTCGCGGCTGCCGATGACCGCCACCCGCAGGCCCACCCGATGGGTGCCGCGCTGCCAGGCGAAGAGGCGGCTGTGGAAGCGCAGCGCCCCCATGGCCATGGTGACGAAGACGCAGCCCACCAGGACCACCTGGAGGGGGACGAGCTCCAGGCGCAGCAGGCGCCACAGGGGCCGGAGGGCGGCCAGGACGACCAGGGAGGCGAGGGCCGACAGCACGACCTGGCGGGCCTCCTCGATGCCGGCGTAGCGCCAGATCCGCCCGTACAGGCCGAACAGCCAGTTGGCCCCCAGGTGGACGACGAGCACCAGGACCAGGAACAACGAGAAGTGCTGCCAGTAGCCGGCCGGGGGCCGGTCACGGAAGTAGGTGACCTCGGCCACCCCGTAGGCGAGGGCCACGGCCAGGGCGTCGAGCACCATGAACAGGGCACGGGCCCGGACGTGGGAGGCACGACTGGCCAGGCGGTCGCCCCGGAACGCGCCACGTCGCAGGGACCGACGTCCCCCGGAATGGTCCCGTTGCCGAACCGCCATCGCCATGCGCAGTGCCCCCTGGCTCAGGCCCGTAGCGCCACGCGCGAGTGCGCCCCGGTGTCCCCTCGGACCACGTTATGAGACCTTCCTCAGGATAGGCATCGTCAGGATTGACTATTCCCCCCGAGGCGAGATTCGGGCTTTCCCGTCGCGCTAGCGCGAATACGCTGACTTCCGTCGGCGCGAACTTGCCCGCTCGGGGAGAAGAATGCGCTGCTACGGGGTAGTGTGAGTAGGCCGGCCCATCAGGCCAGGAAACGGGTCGGTCGGGGAGATTGCGGCGATGGACATTCGGGGGGCAGTGGCTTCGCGGCTGGCGCCTCCTTGTCTTGTTGGGCATCGTGGGGGCCCTCGTCGGGTACCTCTCTGCCCCCGTCAAGCCCACCAAGGCCGGCTCCGCCTCGGGTCTGTACAAGGCCACCACGATCGTGGCCCCGAGCGAAGGCCGCAACACCGTCAGCCTGGCCCGAATCTTCCTCGCCACGAGGAGGACACCGTCCTCACCGAGGCGGCCACCGCTGCCAACGTGGGTGTCACCCCGGCGCAGCTCGGCGCCGAGATCGGCGTGGAGAACGCCCGTGCCGCCTTCGGGCTCGGCAAGGTGACACCGCAACCTCAAGATCAAGGCGCTCGGCATCACCGTGCAGTGGGTCAACCCCGCCGCGCCCGTGGCCCTGGCCAACTCGCTGGCCAAGGCGGTCGAGTCGTATCTCGACGAGCAGGCGGAGATCACCTACGCCAACGACACCAGGCACGCCAGCCAGAGCGTCAGCAATCTCGAGACGCAGCTGAACGCCGTCAACGCCGAGATCTCGGCCGGCTCGACGGCCGAGCTGCTCGACGCAGCGGCGCGTCCTCGGCGAGGAGCTCGACCAGGCCGTGCGCAGCCAGGTGAGCCTGCAGATCGAGGGGGCGCGCATCCCGGGCTACACCGTCCTCAGCGCGGCCAAGGCGTCGGCCCCCGTCGTCCTGGGCAAGATCACGGTGGCCACCGTCGTCAACCACAAGTCGACCCGGCTGCTCGGCGGGCTCGTGGTGGGCGTGCTCATCGGCGTCGGCATCATCCTCCTGGTCGAGCTGCTCGACAAGAGCCTGCGCACCGTGCGCGCCACCGAGGAGTCCTTCGACCTCCCCGTGGTGGCCGAGATCCCGCGCACGGGGCGCGGCGCCCGTCGATGCAGCGGTCGATGGCCGACACCGTCTCGAGGTGGTGGTGGCACCGGGCTCCGCCGCGGCCGAGGCCTACCGCCGCCTGCACACGGCCGTGATGCTCGAGCCCCTGGCGTCGGAGATCGCCCTCCTCGCCGCGGGCAACGGCTACAACGGGAACGGCAACGGCTATGCCAACGGCAACGGGTACGGGAACGGCAACGGGTACAGCCTGCCGGCGGGCGCCGCCGCCCTGCCGGCCGGGTACGGTGCCGATCCGGCCAACGGCGGGGAGCTCCTCGACCCCGCCAACGGCCACGGCAACGGCCACGGGAACGGCAACGGGTACGGCAACGGCCGCAAGGTCCGGCGCCAGGTGGTCATGGTGGTGTCCCCGGGGGCCGAGGGCACCCGCTCGGCGGTGGTCGCCAACCTGGCGGCGGTCTACGCCGAAGCCGGGGCGCAGGCCCTCGTGGTGACCATGGGCAACCTCACCTTCGGCCGCTCCTCGGTGGCGGGCCCGCCCGCCTTCGACCCCGACAGCGAGATCGACCCCGACGAGCTCGCCCCCCTGTCGCGGCCCTCGGCGGTGGAGGGCGTGTCGCGGTTGCAGTTCGACCAGCTGCTCGCCAACCGCGGGCAGGTGGTCACCCAGGGCCCGGCCATCGTGCAGGCGGCGCGCCAGGTGGCCGACGCCGTGCTCATCGACGCCCCCGCCCTGCTGCAGGCGCACGACGCCATCGCCCTTCTCCCCGCCGTGGACGTGGTGCTGGTGGTGGCCCAGTACGCCGTGACGCGCTCCGACGAGGCGCGCGAGGTGGGGGACATGCTGCCGCGCTTCCGGGCCCCGGTGCTCGGCGTCGCCTTCACCAACGTGCCCCGCAAGGAGCGCAGTCCCCAGGGTCGGGGCATGGAGCCCATGCCCCAGGGTCCGCCGGCGAGCGTCGTCGTCGAGGACTACGACATCCCGCCCCGCCGAGTCGGCGCCCACGGGCCGGCTCTGGCTCGAGCCGCGCCGCGGCAGGACCGGGTCCCGCCGTCATGATCCACCCCTCTGTCCTGCTCGCCGTCGGCGTCCACTCCAACGGCGCCGTGGCGCTGCCGCTGGCGGTCTTCCTGGCCCTCGTGAGCGTCCCCATCGCCCGCCGCGTGGCGGCCACGGAAAAGGACCCGGCGCTGTACCGGCTGCTCATGGCCGCCGTCATCACCCACCTGCTGTTCAGCTCGGTGCAGATCTGGGTGGTCGACCACATCTACCACGGGGTCACCGACTACACCCGCTACATCAACCAGGGCGCCATCCTGGCCCGGCGCTACGACCGCTTCGACTTCTCCACCGCCGGCATCAACCCCCCCGTGCAGATCCTGGGTCAGGGCGCGGTGTCCATCGCCGCCGGGGTGGTCATGGCCATCGTGGGCGTGAACAAGCTGGCGCTGTTCTTCGTGTTCAGCTGGTTCGCCTTCCTGGCCACCTTGGGCTTCTACAAGGCGTTCGCCGTCACCTTCCCCGAGGGGGACCGCAAGCGCTACGCCTGGATGGTCTTCTTCCTGCCCTCGCTGCTGTTCTGGACGGCGGGGCCCAGCAAGGAGACCATGATGTACCTGTCGATGGGCATGATGGCCCTCGGCGCGGCGCGCGTCCTGCAGCACAAGCGCGGTGGGGCGGTGCTGCTCGTGGTGGGCACCGTCGTCGGGATCTACGTCCGACCCCAGGAATTGCTGCTGTTCATGTCCGCCTTCGCCATCGCCGGGCTCTTCCGGCGCCGGGCCGCGGACAGGAAGCTGCGGGGGCTGCGGCGCATCGGTGTGATGCTCCTGCAGGGGGCGCTGCTCCTGGTGGCGGTGTCGCTGTCGCAGGAGCTCGGCAAGCACGCGCCCATCTTCAACCTGAACCAGCTGGCCCGGAACAACGTGGGCCAGGCCAGCAGCCTCAATTACCACCCCGGGCCGTCGGGGTACCCGAAGGACGTCTACACCGTCATCTTCGACCCCTTGCCGTGGAGCGCGCACGGCAACACCCAGCGCTTGGCCGCCTTCGAGAACCTCGTCATCGCCATCTTGATCCTGACGTCGCTGCGCCGGCTCCGACATCTGATCCGTGCCGCCTTCGTGCGGCCCTACGTCATGATGTCCGTGATCTACTCGATCGCCTTCCCCTACGCCTTCGCCGCCCTCAACAACCTGGGCCTGATCGACCGCGAGCGGGTGCTGTTGCTGCCCTTCCTCATCGTCCCCCTGGCCATCCCGGTGTCGCCCAAGGGGACCCCACCGCGCTTTCAGTGGGAGTTCAGCGAGCGACGGCGGAAGGAAAAAGCCAAACAGGGCCGCTGGGGATCCCCGGCGCCGGCGCGCTCCTCAGCCGGCGGCCGCCGTGGCGGTCCGGGCCGGACCCTGGCGCCTCGCGCCACGCCTCGAACATGAGGACGTCCCACAGCTCGTACTGACGGTCACGGCGCCCCGACAGGTGCTCGGCCCACAGGCGCCGCCACCGGCGTCGGCGTCGAGCAGGCCTTCGCCGCGCAGGCGGGCGGGGGAGAGCAGGTCCTCGGCCCAGGGCCGCAAGGGACCGCGCAACCACGAGCCGAGCGGCACGCCGAAGCCGGCCTTGGGCCGCTCGACCAGGGCGGGGGGACGTAGCGGTGCAGCAGGCGGCGCACCAGCCACTTGCCGGTGGCGCCCCGGACCTTCATGTCGGGGGGGAGTCGCCAGGCCAGGGCGGCCACGGCGGGGTCGAGGAAGGGCATGCGGCCCTCGAGGCTGTACGCCATGGTGGCCCGGTCCACCTTGGTGAGGATGTCGTCGGGCAGGAACGTCATGGTGTCGAGGTACATCATGCGCTCCACCGGGTCGGCGAGCGCGGGCCAATGGTCGGGCGTGGTGAGGACGGTGGGGGGCTCGGCGGCGCCGGGGACCAGCCGGGCGGGGTCCTCGGCTGTGCGAGGCCAGGGCCATGTAGGGTCCGGTGGAGATCGGCGGCGGGAAGGACCCGGGCGATCTTGGCCATCTTGGTGGCCGGCATGCGCACGCCGGCGGCGGCACCACCCGGCCGGCGGCGGCGAAGGGGCCGGTCCCACCACGGCGGGGGGACGGCGTCGATCGGCCGCCGCGGCCGAGCCGGGCGCCGGCGGGACGGGCTCGACGCGGTCGCCAGAACGCGACGCCCAGGCGTAGCGGTTGTAGCCGCCGAACAGCTCGTCGCCGCCGTCGCCCGACAGCGCCACCGTGACGTGGCGCCGGGTGAGCGCGGGACGAGCAAGCGTGGGGATCTGCGAGGAGTCGGAGAACGGCTCGTCGTAGATGGCGGGGAGCCGGGGACGACCTCCAGGGCGTCGGCGGGGGTGACGAGCAGCTCGGGTGCTCGGTGCCCAGGTGCTCGGCCACCGCCCGGGCCTCGGCCGCCTCGTCGTAGCCGGGTCGTCGAAGGCGATGGTGAAGGTCTTCACCTTCCGTCGCCCCGGCTGCTGCATGAGCGCCACCACGAGCGACGAGTCGATGCCCCCCGAGAGGAAGGCGCCGAGCGCCACGTCGGCGTGCATGCGCATCTGCGACGGCGCGGCCGAGGACGTCGTCGAGGGCGTCGATGGCGTCGTCGCCGGTCCCGGCGAAGCGCTCGCGCCGCGCCGGCGCCGGCCACGTCGGCGAGGGACCAGTAGGGCGTGGGCACGGGCATGGTCCCCGGCCCGTCGGCGGCGCCGAGGGTGACGATGTCGCCGGGGGCAGCTTGGCCATGCCCACGGAAGATCGAGTACGGCGCGGGGACGCAGTTGTGCCGGAGGTACAGCGCCAGCGCGTCGCGGTCGATGCTCGCCGTCGAAGGCGGGATGGGCCTGCAGCGCCTTCAGCTCGGACCCGAACAGCGAAGGTGGTGCCGGCCCAGCCGTAGTAGAGCGGCTTCTCCCCGAACCGGTCGCGCGCCAGGTGCAGCGTCCGGCGCGGCGGTCCCACAGCGCGAGGGCGAACATGCCGTTGCAGCGCGCCGAGGGTGTCCTCGCAGCCCCCAGTGCTGCACCGCCGCCACCAGCACCTCGGTGTCGGAGGTGCCGGCGAAACGTGGCCGGCCGGCTTCGAGCTCGCGCGCGCAGCTCGGCGAAGTTGTAGACCTCGCCGTTGAAGGCGACGACGTAGCGCCCGTCGGCCGAGGCCATGGGCTGGTGGCCCGTCGGCGACAGGTCGACGATGGCCAGGCGCCGTGACCCGAGGGCGACGTCCGAGCGTCTTCGTCCACGAACTCCCCGCGTCGTCGGGCCCCCGGTGCCGCAGGGCGTCGGTCATCGGACAGCAGCCGGGGCCGCGGCTGTCGCCGCCGCCCGGGGCCCGCTCCCAGGAGCCCGTTATGCCGCACATGGTGCCGGGCCGGAGCACGAGGTGGCTTGGGGTGGGCGTCTGGTCCGTGCACCCCCACGCTTTGTAGGATAGGCGCCTGGATTCGAGCGACGAGACGGGCCAGGGCCGGGGGGCCGGGCGACCCCGCCGGCCGCCCGACGGGTGGGGGGACGGGTGGACGAAGCGAGCGGGGTCTCGGTCGCCCTGCGGGGGTGCCGGGTGGTGACCACGGCCATGACGGCCCGGTTGCTGCTGGGCCATCAGCTGCGCGGCCATCGACGACGTGTCGTGGAGCGTGGTGAGCGGCGACGCCTTCGACGACGCCCCCGCTGCGCTGTGCGGTGGCGGTGGTGCCCATCCGGCGCCAGTTCGCCCTGTCGGACGTGGTGGCCTTCGTCCGACTGGTGCGGCTACTTCCGGCGCCGGCGCTTCGATTTCGTGCAGACCCACACCCCGAAGGCGTCGTTCCTGGGGTTGCCGGCCGCCCGCCTGGCCGGGACCACGGCCATCTACACCATCCACGGGGCGCTGTACTTCCGCGACAACGGGCGGGCTGGCCAACGTGCCGGGTGGCTGTTCGAGCGCTGGTGCTGCGCCTGGGCCCACATCGTGCTGGTGCAGTCCGCGAGGACGAGGAGGTGCTGCCCAGGGCGCACGTGTGCCCGGCACGCCAAGATCCGCTACGTGGGAAACGGCGTCGAACTCGACCGCTTCACCGCGCCGGTGGCCCCGGCCCGGCGCTCGGCGCTTCCCATCGTGGTCATGGTCAGCCGCCTGGTGCGCGAAAAGGGGTGCGCCGACTTCCTGGCCCTGGCCCGGGCGCTGCACGGCCGGGCCGAGTTCGTCCACGTCGGCCCGGTGGAGCACGACCCGCGACGCCATCACCGAGCGCGGAGATGGCCGCCGCCACCGACGACGTGGTCGTTCGTGGGGGCGGTGGCCGACGTGCGGCCCTGGCTCGCCGCCGCCGACGTGGTGGTGCCAGCCTCGTATCGCGAGGGCATCCCCCGCGTGGCCATGGAGGCCGCCGCCATCGGCCGGCCCGTGGTGGCCTACGACGTGCGCGGCGTCCGCGAGGTGCTCGCCCCGGCCGGGGACCTGCTCGTCCCCCGGGCGACACCGGGGCCCTGCGGGTGGCGGTGGAGCGCCTGCCTCGACGATCCCGACCGGCGCCGGGCCGTGGGCGAGGCGTGCCGGGCGGCGGTGCTCGAGCGGTTCTCCGAGGACGACGTGGTGCGCCGCCTGCGGGCCGTGTACGCCACCTTGCCGGGGGCGGCATGAGGGACGCGCCATGAGGGACGTGCCATGAGGGACGTGCCATGAAGGACGCGGTGTGCGTCACCGTCGACGTGGAGGACTTCTACGAGGGCATGGCCGTCGCTCGGCCACGAGCTGGCCCGCCCGGCCGGGGGTGTCCGGGGCCTGACGGCCATGCTCGACCGCCTGTCGGCCCAGCCCACCAAGCCCAAGGTGACCCTGTTCGTGGTGGCCCGCCACGCCCGTCGGTGCGATCGGACCTCGAGGCCTTCCTCGCCGCCGGGCACGAGATCGCCAGCCACGGTCCCGACCACGGCCGGCTGCCCGACAGCGGCCTGGTGCAGTGGCTGCGCAAGGGGCGCCTCGTGCTGGAGGACCTGCTGGTGTGCCGGTGCGGGGCTTTCGCTCGCCCGCGCTTCGACATCCCCGGAGCCGGGCTCGCCCCCTACCGCGACGCCCTGGCCGAGGCGGGATATGCGTACGTGTCGGACACGTCGCGCGCTCGGGACGCGCTCGGCGGTGCGCGAGGTGCCGGTGCTGTCGTGGCGGGGCCTGCGCATCGGGGGCGGCAGCTACCAGCGGGCCCTGCCCTTCGCCGCGCTGTCGCACGCCGCGCAGCGGTCGCGGGGACCGGCCGTGCTCTACTACCACTCCTATGACTTCGACGGCACCCTGCCCGGCCTGAACGCCATGCGCTCACCCATGCTGGCCCGCCAGCTGCTCGGCCGGGGCCGCATCGCCCCCCTCGTGTGGCGTGTCACCGAGCGATTCGGAAGCGAGACCTGCACCCGTGCCATCGGCTGAATTCGACACCTACTTCCACGACCGGGCCGGGCGCTTCTCGGCCTTCTACAGAAGCGAGCCCGTGGCCCGCCTCCTCGGCCGGGGCCCGCTCTTCGACCGCCTCCGCGGCGGCGTCGACATCGTCGCGCGGCTCGGGGCGCGGCGCGTCCTCGACGTGGGCTGTGGCAGCGGCCCGCTCTTCGCCCCCCTGGCGGAGCTGGGCGTGCACGTCACCGGCATCGATCCCGGCCCCCGCCATGGTGGCCCTGGCCGAGCGCGAGGCGACGCGCCATCCGGGGCTGGTCACGGTGCAGACGCGGGGATGGGAGACGGTGGACGAGCGCGACGCCTTCGACGCCGCCCTCGCCCTCGGGGTCTTCGACTACGTGGACGAGCCCGCCGACCTGCTGCGGCGCATGGGCGGGGCCGCGCCCCACGTGGTGGGCTCGTTCCCCGCCCCCGGCCTGCGCCTGCAGCCTGCGCCAGGTCCGCTACGGGGCCCGGGGCGTGCACGTCCACGGCTACCGCCCCGCCGACCTCAGCGCCCTGGCGTCGTCGGCGGGGATGGTGGTGGCGGAGATGCGCCCGCTCGGCCGGGCCGGGTTCCTCGTGCACTTCGCCCGCGCCGGCGCCTGAGCGCCCGCCCCCCGGGCCCGGCCCGCTCCACGAGCGGCGTCAGGAAGCCCGTCCAGCACGCCGCCACCACCGCGAAGCTGTAGTCGGCGGCGCAGCGGCGCCGCGCCGCCGCCCCCATGTCGGCACGCAGGTCGCCGTCGTCCACCAGGCGGGCGACGGCGTCGACCATTGCCTCGGTGTCACCGGCGTCCACCACAAAGCCCGTCACCGTGTCCTGCACCACGCTGCGCACGCCGGGCACGTCCGTGGCCACCACGGCCATGGCGCTCAGGCCGGCCTCGATGAGCACGCCGGGCATGCCCTCACCGGTCGGGAGGCTGGTGAACACGAACACCTCGGCGCCGCGCAGCACCTCGGCCACGTCCGAGCGCGTCCCGAGCAGCTCCACGCCGGCCGCCGGCGGCGGGGGCGAGCGAGTCGGCGAGGGGCCCGTCCCCGCACACCACGGCGGCGACCGCCGCCCCCCGGCGCCGCAGCCTCGCCACCACCTCGACGAACACGTCGGGCCGCTTGCCGGTGGTGAGCGCACCCACGAAGGCGAGCCCCACCGGGCCCTCGCCGCGGCGGGCCGGGGGGTGGAACTCCTCGGGGTCGCGCCCGTTGGGGGCGAGGACCGAGCGCTGCACCGCCACGCCCAACAGGGAGCGGCACTGGGCGAGCACCTCGTCGCCCTCGGCCGCCACCACGTCGGCGCGGCGCACGAGGGCCCGCCACAGCGCCACCCGGGCGGCGCGCCCGGGGTGCTCGAAGGTGCCCGTGGCGTAGTAGGCGAGGGGCCGGCCGCGTCCCGCCACGGCGGGCACCACGTACTTGAGGGGGTCGCCGCCGTGCGCCACCACCACGGCGGGATCGAGGCGACGCAGCTCGGCCCGCAGGCGCAGCACCAGCCGGGCGTCGAAGCCCACCGCCGGGCGATCCCCGCCGGGGTGCCCGAGGGCGATGTCCACGGGGACCTGCCCGGGCCCGGCGAAAAGGCTCAGCAGCCGGTGGTGGCGCACCCCGGGGCGGTCGAGCCCCGTCACGAGGGCCCGGGCCTCGCGCTGCGCACCGCGCGCCGTGGCGGTGGGGATGACGTGGAGGACGAGGGGCACGTCCTTGTCGAGCAGCTCCGTGTAGATCGCCTCCACGGCGCGCGCCGCCCCGGCCACGTCGAACAGGGCGGAGCGCTCGAGCGAGGCGGCGGCCATCCGGGCCCGCAGGGCGGCGTCGCCCGCCACCGCCACGAGCGCCCGGGCCAGGAGGTCGGGATGCCCCGGTTCCACGAGCAGCCCCTCCACCCCGTCGCTCACGACGTCGGGCACGCCGCCCACGCGCGTGGCCACCACGGGCAGGCCGCTGCTCATGGCCTCCATGAGGGCCACGGGCAGACCCTCCTGGTGCGAGGGGAGGACGAACACGTCCGCCCCGGCCATGAGGCGGGCCGTGTCGGTCCGGGTGCCGAGCAGGTGCAGGCGGTCGCCGAGGCCCCGCGCCTTCACCTCGGCGGAGAGCTCGGCCTCGAGCGGGCCCCGCCCGACCGCCGCCAGGCGCACCGGCGCCCCCGACGCCACCACCACCGCCGCCGCCTCGAGCAGGACGTCGTAGCCCTTCTCGCTGCGCATGTTGGCCACGGTGAGCGCCAGCACCTCGTCGTCTTTCACACCGAGCTCGTGGCGCACGTCGCGCGCGCGCCGCCTGACGGCCGCCCGCCACGGCGGTGAACCGGCCCCGGTCGATGCCGTGCACCACCACCCGGGCGCGGGCCCGGAGGGACCGGGGCAGGGCGTCGCGGGCCGTGGTCGTCACCACCACCAAGGCCGCGTCGGCACCGATGGTGGCCCGGTTGAGGGCCTTGGTGAGCACGGCTGCCTTGTTCCACAGGCTGTGCTCGGTGTACACGAGGAGCGGGCGGCGCCCTCTCGGCAGCGTGCGGGCCACCAGGCGGCCGAAGGCGGCGGTGTAGGGGAGATGGGCGTGCACGATGTCGAAGCCCCCGCCGGCGAGGAGCCGGCGCAGGGCCAGGGTCCAGCGCAGGTCCGAGCTCGAGGTCCCGCCCAGGCAGTGCACCCGGACCCCGGCCGCCTCCATGGCCGGGACGAGGGCGTCCTGGGCCCCGAGGACGTAGGCCACCTCGTAGTCGAAGCGCCCCGCGTCACGGGCCGCCACCACGTCGACGAGCAGCCGCTCGGCCCCCCCGAGGCCCAGGCCCTTGATCAAGAGCAGGACCCACGGGCGGCGCGCCACGCCCCCCTCCTCCCCGCCGTCCGACGTTTTCCCTGGTGGCACGGGGTGATGGTAGTGGCGTAGCGGCACGATCTGTAGCTATCCCGGTACCGTCCGCACTAAGCTGGCCCGACGGGTTGGCGGAGTATCGGACGCAAACCGGGGGGATAGCGCGGTGTCGACCACAGTGGAGCAGCTCTCCGAGGAGGAAGACGGAGGGCTCAAGATCTTCGACGTCTCCCTGGTCCCCGAGGACCCGGCCGACGACGAGCTGTACCGCCACCGGCCTGACATGTGGCACTCGGCCCGGGAGCTGTTCCGGCGCTGGGACGTCATGTTCACCCTGGCCGAGCGCGACATCCGGGCCCAGTACAAGCAGGCCGTGCTGGGCGTGGCGTGGGCCCTGCTCGTGCCGCTGGTCAGCCTGTTCATGCTGGTCATCCTGGCCAGCCACACGTCAGGGTTCAGCTCGGGCGGCCACGTCCCGTTCTCCTTGTGGACCTACACCGGCCTGCTGGCGTGGGGCCTGTTCGGGGGCTCCATCGGGGGCGGCACCAACTCCCTCGTGTCCAACAAGGCCCTCATGGCCAAGAGCCACTTCCCCCGGGAGTGCTTCCCGCTGTCGCAGGTGCTCGAGTCGGCGTTCTCGTCGCTCATCGCCACCATCCCGCTCCTCGTCCTCTTCGCCTATTACAAGTTCCAGTACCCACCGCAGCTGGCCTCGCTGTGGTCGCCGCTGTACCTGCTGGTGGAGATCCCCTTCATGCTGGGCCTCACGTTCCTCGTGTCGTCGGTCATCGTGACCATGCGCGACCTGCAGCAGCTCGTGCCCATCGTGATGCCGCTGCTCATGCTCATCACCGTGCTCAAGCCGCTGGCGGTGGAGAAGCACCACCAGCTGCAGCCGTCGTTCATCACCGATCCGCTGTTCCGGGTCCTGTACTGCGTGGCCAACCCCATGGCGGCCGTCCTCAGCAACTTCCGGGACTCGGTGCTGCTCGGCTTCGGGCCCCAGTGGGAGCTGCTCATCGCCGGCGCCGTCGGGTCGGTGGGGTACCTGATCCTCGGCTACACGGTCTTCAAGCGCCTCGAGGTGAACTTTGCCGACCTCAGCTAAGGCGCTGCCGGCCGGGACGGTCCGGGCCGAGCACGCCTGGAAGCGGTTCCGGGCCGACCGCACCCTGCCCATGTTCCAGGACCAGATCCAGCTCTTCGGGCGATGGCTGCGCGGCTATCGCCGGCCCTACCGCTGGGTGCTCCGCGACATCAACCTCCACGTCGACCCGGGCAAGACCTACGGGCTCATCGGGGTCAACGGCTCGGGCAAGTCGACATTGCTCAAGATGATCTGCCAGACCACGTTCCCGTCGGCGGGCTCGGTCACCGCCGTGGGGCGGGTGGGGGCGCTGCTCGAGGTGCGAAGCGGCATCCACCCCGACCTCTCCGGACGCCAGAACGTGTACCTCTACGGCAACATCATGGGCATGTCGCGGGCCGAGGTGGCGGCCCGCTTCGACGACATCGTGGACTTCGCCGAGATCGGCGACGCCGTGGACCGCCAGGTGAAGTTCTATTCCACCGGCATGGCCATCCGTCTCGGCTTCGCCATCGCCGCCTTCCTCGAGCCCGACGTCCTGCTCGTGGACGAGGTGCTGGCCGTGGGCGACGCCCGCTTCCAGCAGAAGTGCCTGGAGCGCATCAGCGAGGTCGTGGCCAACGGCACCACCCTGTTCTACGTGTCGCACGACCTGCCCACCGTGGAGGCCGTGTGCGAGCGGGCCATGTGGCTGTCGGACAGCTTCGTGCGCGCCGACGGGCCGGCGCGCGACGTGGTGTCGCTGTACCGCCAGTCGGTGGGGGAGCAGGCCGAGCTGACCACCACCCAGGACACGGGCGTGCGCCTGCTCAAGGTGGAGGTGACCGGCCCCGACGCCGGCCAGGTGCTGTCGGGCGAGGCCGTGAACGTCCGCATCGTGGCCGAGTCCGAGGAGCCCATGTTCGGGGCCTTCCACCTCGGCATCTCCCAGGGCACGGCCCAGCCCGTGTTCGTCACCCGCTACGCCAGCTCCTTCCCGGCCGGGCAGTTCGAGCTGCGCTGCCAGATGCAGAACCTGCCGTTGCCCAAGGGGCGCTACTCGCTGTGGGGGGCGATGCGCGCACCACGCGACGCCGGCATCCGCACCCACCTGCCGTGGCAGCCCCTGGCGTCGTTCGACGCCTTCGGCCCCGTCGCCATCAAGGCACCCAACGGCGTCATGGTCCTCACACCGGTGTACGTGCCCACGGAGTGGGAGCTGTCCTGAGCCCGAGCCCCACCGAGGGTCTCGACGGGGTCACCGCCGTCGTGGTCACGCACCTCCGCCCCCGGCTGGCGGGCGCGACGGTGCGGTCGCTGCTCGACGTGGAGGGGTTCGCCCCCGAGCAGGTGGTGGTGGTGGTGAACGGAGAGGGCGGCCTCGACGACCCCGGCCTGGAGCGGGCCGTGCGCATGGTGCGCCTTCCCACCAACACCGGCCCGGCCGGTGGCTTCCTGGCCGGCATGCGCGAGGCGTTCGCCGATCCCGCCACCCGCTTCGCCTATCTGTGCGAGGACGACATGGTCCTGCTGCACCTTCCCGCCCCGCGTGTGGCGGGCCTCCGCAGGCGAATCGCGGAGCGCGCCGCCTCGGGCCCCGGGACCGAGGCGGGGGCGGTGGTGGCCTTCGGGCGGCGCTTCATCGAACGCTCGGGCCACACCGTGAACGTCGTGCCCCGGCGCGGCATGCCCGGCGAGCTCGCCCCCGTGGACGTGTCCACCTGGGGGGCGACGCTCGTGTCGCGCGCCGTCATGGACGCCGGCGTGCTCCCCGACCCGGAGCTGTTCTTCGGCTTCGAGGACTTCGACTTCTTCTGCCGTGTGCGCCAGGCCGGCCTGGCCGTGCTCGTCGACGTCTCCTGCGCCGCGGCGCGTGGCGCACCGCCAGACCACGGCGGCACGCGACGCGGCGCTGCGCGGGCAGCGCCCCACGGACGCCGACGAGCCGTGGCGCGCCTACTACCTGGCCCGCAATTACTTCGAGCTGGCCCGGCGCCACGGCCGCTCCAGCTGGTACGCCTGGCACCTGCTCTACTCCCTGCGGCGCCTGCAGCTGGCCACGAGCCGGGCCGAGCGCGTCGCCATCGTCCGCGGCGTGCTCGACGGGGCCCGCGGCCGTCTCGGCATCGACCCCCGCTACCTGCGGCGGGTGGGCGAGCGTGCCAGCGCCGAGGTCGCCGACGTGGCCGATGCGGCCGAGGCGCTGCAGGCACCGACGGGGGGCCACGACACGCCGGCGGTCTCCGCCCGCGAGCTGGCCGCCTCCACCCTGGCCATGGTCCTCACCCACAACGCGCCGGGCGCCCTGGCCCGGTGCGTGCAGGCCATGGCCGACCAGACCCTTCGCCCCGCGGCGGTGCTGGTGGTGGACAACGCCACCCAGCCGCCCGTGCTGGCCGGCGTGGTGGTGGCGGCGGTGGGCGGCGTGCTCCCCGTCACCGTGCTGCGCTCGGACACGAACCTCGGGCCGGCAGGCGGGTGGGCCATGGCCTTCGAGGAGTTCGCCGCCTCTGCCTTCGACCACGCCTGGGTCCTCGACGACGACATGGTGGCCGACCCCGAGTGCCTCGAGACACTTCTGGAGGACGCCCGGCGCGATCCCAAGACGGCGTTCTGCTTCCCCCGGGCCGTGCAGCCCGACGGGTCGGTGGGGGAATGGGGGTCGTGGTGCGGGTTCGTGGTGGCGCGCCCCATCGTGGAGGAGGTCGGCGTCCCGCGCCCCGAGCTGTTCTGGTGGGCCGAGGACAACGAGTACACACACTGGCGCATCCCCCAGGCGGGGTATCCGCGCCGCCTGGTGGACGGGGCGGTGGTGCAGCACGACGCCGTGCGCCAGGAGGCGCGCGTGCCGCTGTGGAAGTACTACTACGAGGCCCGCAACATGCTGTACCTCCACCTCCACGTCATGCACCGCGTGGGGTGGTACCCCCGCAACCTGACCAAGCTGGTGGCGCGGGCCGTGGTGCGCGAGCGGGGGCGACGGCGCCAGTGCCTGCGCACCATCGCCCTGGGGCTCTCCGACGGCGCCATGGGGCGTCTCGGGCTGCGCTTCCCCATCGAGGACATGCACGAGCAGCCGTCCTCCGCCGACCCCGGGCGCTGAGCCGTGCACATCCCGCTCCGTCCCGCCTCCGAGGAGCCCCGGCCCACCCCGAACCTCTTCGTGGTGGGCGCCCCCAAAGCCGGCACCACGGCGCTGGCGAGCTACCTCGCCAGCCACCCCGAGGTGTTCGTGGCCGACAAGGAGCTCAGCTACTTCGGCAGCGACCTCGTGTTCGGGGCCAAGGGCGGGGGCCGGTGGCGACTCGCCTACGAGCCCTACCTGCAGTGGTTCGCGGGAAGCGGCGACACCCGCTACCGCGCCGACCGGTCGGTCTTCTACCTCTACTCGCAGCGTGCCGCCGAGGAGATCCACGCCTTCGACCCCGAGGCGCGCATCGTGGCCATGGTGCGCAACCCCGTCGACCAGATGCACTCCCAGCACAGCGAGATGCTGTTCCAGGGCGACGAGGACATCGCCTCCTTCGCCGACGCCCTCGACGCCGAGGACGACCGCCGGGCGGGGCGGCGCATCCCACCCGGGTGCCTCAAGGCCTTCGGCCTGCAGTACCGGGCCATCGCCCGCTACGCCGATCAGCTCGAGCGCTACCTGGCGCTGTTCGGCCCCGACCGGGTGTGCGTCGTGCTCTACGACGACCTGTCCGCCGACACGCCCGCCGCCTACCGGGGCGTGCTCTCCTTCCTCGGGGTCGACGCCGGGCACCGGCCCTCCTTCGAGGTGGTGAACGCCAACAAGGTGGTGCGCAGCGCCCGCATGCGCGACCTGCTGCGCCAGGCGCCCCCGGGGCTGCGCCGCCTGGGACGGCTGGCCGTCCCCGACGACCGGGCCCGCGCCGCCCTGCGCCGGCGCCTGCACACCTTCAACACCAAGGGCGCGCCCCGCCCGCCCATGGACCCCGCCCTGCGGACCCGCCTGGTGGAGGAGTTCGCCCCCGAGACGCGTCGCCTCGAAAAGCTCCTCGGGCGCGACCTGGGCGCCTGGCAGTCGGCGGCCGGCCGGCGGGTGGGGTAGCGGGCGTGCCCGGCGTCGTGGTCCTCGGCATGCACCGGAGCGGCACCTCGGCGGTGTGCCGCATCCTGAACCTCCTCGGCGCCGACCTCGGGCCCGGGTCCGACCTGCTGTCGGACTACGACAACCCCACCGGCCACTGGGAGAGCCGCACCCTGGTGGCGTGCAACGACCGCATCCTGGCCGCCTTCGGGCGGTCGTGGGACTTCCCGCCCTGGTTGGCGCCTGGCTGGGAGCACTCCGAGCGGGCCACGGCCCTGCTGCCCGACATGGCCGACACCTTCGCCGCTGTCTACGGCGAGCGGCCGTGGGCGTGGAAGGACCCGCGCACGTGTCTCACCTTCCCCCTGTGGCGCCGGGTCCTCGGTGCCGAGGGGCGCGTCCTGCTCGTCTTCCGGGACCCGGGGGCGGTGGTGGCGTCGGTGCGCCGGCGCGACGGCATCCCCCGCCTCTACACGGTGGGCCTGTGGCAGCACTACGTGCACGCTGCGGTGGCGGGCGCCGCCGGCCTGGGTGTGGTGTGCCTGCAGTTCGAGGACCTGGTGGCGTCGCCCGCCGACACCGTGGCCCGCCTGGCCCGCCAATTGGGCGACCTCGGCGTGGAGCTGCCCGGGGACCCCGAAGCCGCCGCGGCCTCGGTGCGCGACGACCTCGTGCACGGCGAGGCGTCGTCGCCGGTGGTGCGGCGCCTGACCGCCGCCACCCAGGCCACGGTGCGGGCCCTGCCCCCCACGAGCGAGACCTTCCCCCCGACCTGGCGCGAGCCGCGCTGGGTGCATCCCTTCCTGGTGGCGTACCGCGGGCCCTGGGTGCTGCGGGCGCGCGCCGGGCATCCGCTGCGGCCGGGGTACGCGTGAGCGCCCCGTGGCGCCGGGGCGGGCCCCGGGGGGTGCTCGTGCTCGGCATGCACAGGAGCGGCACCTCGGCCGCCACCCGCCTGGTGCACGGGCTCGGCCCCGCCCTGTGCGACCCGCAGGACATGGTGCGCGGGCCGTGGAACCCGAACGGCCACTTCGAGAGCCGGTCGCTCATGCACCTCGACAACGCCCTGCTCAGCGAGATGGGTCGGACGTGGTGGTACCCGCCGCCGGCGGGGGAGGCCTACGACGCCGTGGCGGCCCGCATCACCACCTCGCCCGCCCGGGCCCGGCGGGCCTTCCGGCGCGTGCACCGGAGCGAGCCCTGGGTGTGGAAGGACCCCCGGGCCGCTGTGCTCGTGCCCTTCTGGCGCGCCGCCCTCGGTCCGCGTCTCGTGGCCGTGGTGGTGTTCCGCAACCCCCTCGAGGTGGCGACGTCGCTCACCCGGCGCCACGGCACCTCGGTGCGCTTCGGGGTGGCGCTGTGGGAGCGCTACAACCGCCTGGCCCTGGCCCACTGCGCCGGGATGCCGGTGCTCGTCACGGCCTTCGAGGACCTCGTGGCCGACCCGGCCGCCTGGAGCACCGACGTCGCCGGGTTCCTGGCCGCCTCGGGCATGGCCCTGGCGCCGGGGGGCGGTGCCACGGCCGGCGTCGTCGACCCCGAGCTGCGCCACAGCGTGCACGGCCGGGCCGACGTGGCCGAGGCCGTGCCCGAGGCCGTCGCCCTCTACGACGCCCTGCACGACGGGCGGGGCGCGACGGCGCTCTTCGTCCCCCCGGCGCTGGCGCCCGAAGGGGCGTGGGTGAGCGCCGAGCTCGACGCCGTGGGGCCCGACGCGCCCTTGGCGTGGCACCCTCCGCCGGGCACCACGGCCACCGGTGCCGAGGGCCGGGCGTGAGCGGGCCCCGGGCGCGCCGCGCCGTGGCGCCGGTGCGGCGTGGCGGCCCGGCCCGGCCCGCCGTGGTGAGATGTCGGCGGCCCCGGGACGGAGGCGACGGCCATGGACCTGATCGAGCGGCCCGAGGGCGCCGTGCGGCGCCACCCCTGGGAGCTGGCCCGCGCCCGCTTCTTCCTCCGCCTGGTGCAGCGCATGGACCTGCCGGCCCGCACGGCGTCGTGCCTCGACGTGGGTGCGGGCGATGCCTGGTTGGCGGCGCAGCTGCGCACCGTGCTCCGTCCCGCCACGCGCCTCGTGTGCTGGGACTCGCACTACGGCGACGAAGGCCCGCCCGGCGCCACCCCGGCGGGGCCCGGCCTCGAGTTCTGCGTGACGCGGCCGCCGGGCACCTTCGACGGCATCCTCATGCTCGACGTGGTCGAGCACGTCGAGGACGACGTGGCCTTCGTGCGCGACGTGGTGGAGGGATCGCTCGCCCCCGGGGGGTGGGTGCTCGTGAGCGTCCCCGCCTACCAGGCGCTGTACTGCGCCCATGACCGGGCGCTGCGCCACTTCCGCCGCTACTCGCCCGCCGCCCTGGCCGCCGTGCTCGGAGAGGCGGGGCTCACCGTGGTGGCCCACGGCGGGCTGTTCCACGGGCTGTTGCCCGTGCGGGCCCTGCAGGTGCTGCGCGAGCGCGTCCGTCCCCCGGCGCGCACCGAGGTCGGCGTGGGCGCCTGGGAGGGCGGGGCGCTGCTCACCCGCCTCATGGCGGGCGCCCTCGACGCCGACGCCCGGGTGTCGCTCGCCCTGGGGGCGCGCCACCTGCCCGCCCTGCCCGGATTGAGCACGTGGGCCCTGTGCCGGCGCAGCACCGACACCGTGGACGGGAACGCCGTGGACGGGAACGCCGTGGACGGGACCTCGTGACGGCGCCGCAGGGCGCGGCGGCGGTGCCCGTGGTGGTCGTGCCCTGCTACAACGAGGAGCGCCGCCTCGACGAGCGGGCCTTCACCGACCTGGCCGCCACCGGTGCGGTGCGCCTCCTGTTCGTCGACGACGGCTCCACCGACGCCACGGCGGCGGTGCTCGCCCGTCTGGCCCAGGGCGCCGGCGTCGAGGTCTTCTCGCTCGACGCCAACCAGGGCAAGGCCGAGGCCGTGCGCAGGGGGATGCTCGTGGCCATCCGCGGCGGTGCCGGCGCCGTCGGCTACTACGACGCCGACCTGGCCACGCCGCCGGGCGAGCTCGTGCGCCTGGTGGGCGCCCTCGACGCCGACCCCGCCCTCACCGGGGTGCTCGGGTCCCGGGTGGCCCGGCTGGGCAGCACCATCGAGCGACGGGCGCTGCGCCACTACCTGGGGCGCACCTACGCCACCGTGGCCTCGTGGGCGCTCGGCATCACCGTCTACGACACCCAGTGCGGCGCCAAGCTCTTCCGGGTGAACGATGCCCTGGTGGGGGCCCTGGCCGAGCCCTTCGGGTCCTCGTGGGCCTTCGACGTGGAGCTGCTGCACCGCCTGGTGCACGGCACCCCCGGCGCCGGTCCCGTCGCCACCAGCGCCTTCCTGGAGGTGCCGCTCGACGCCTGGCACGACGTGGGCGGCTCGAAGCTCGGCGTCCTCGCCGCCGCCGGGGCGCTGCGGGAGCTGCTGGCCATGGGCCTGCGCCGCCGCCGGGGCCCGTCGCCCGCCGACGACCACGGCGCGCCGGCCGCCACCGTCATGGCGCCCCGTCTGCCCGGACGCGAGAGGGGCCGGCGGCGGGCCTGAGCGCCGGCCGTGCCGGTGGGCGCACCCCTCGGGACCTGGGAATTCCCCGGGAAAACACGCATGGACGGTCATCAATTGTGACGATGATCCGTGCGGGCGCCCCCCCTATGGTTACGTCGGGGGTGGTGATGAAGGACCTCGGTAACCGCCGTCGGCGGCAACGGGCGCTCGGCCCCGTCAGACGGACGCGCACGCACCGTCGCACGTGGCTGGTGCGCGCCCTCGTTGCCGGTGCCGTCGGCGTGGTGAGCATGTGCAGCGCCAGCGCCGCCTTCGCCAACGCCGCCAACCCCACCGCCCCGGTCCGTCTCGCACCGGGCAGCGTGGTGGACAACGCCAACGGCACCGTCACCGTGACGGCCAGCGGCACGTGGATCTGGCCCTACGGCGTGGAGAGCACCACCACCCAGGGCCTCGACGCCACCATCCGCCATCCGTGCGACAACCGCACGGGCGTGGGATGGGGCGTGGTGTGGAACGACCCCGACGACCCCGGGTTCACCGAGACGTACCACACCAACGCCGGGCCGCCCATCCACCAGACCGTGCACGTGGGCTCGCAAGGCATCAACCCGCTCAACGACGACTCCGGTGTGCAGTACACCACGAGCGCGCCGTGCGGGCACTTCGTCGAGACCAACGTGCCGGGCACCGGGGACGGCTACGACACGGGCATCTGGACGTCGACGCACACCTACAAGGACGCCGCCGCCGTGCCGGCCGAGATCTGCGTCATCACCTACGACCTCGGGCTGGCGAGCCCCCCCGGGCCGCACCGGCTCAGCTTCGACAACAACGACAACTCGGTGCAGTGGGGCCTGTTCGAGAACGGCTACTGGAACACCGCCACCATGGGCAAGAACTGCTCGGCCACCCCCCCGCCGGTGGCGGCGCCGCCCACCACCGTGGTGCGCACGGTCAGCCACCCCACGCCCACCACCGCACCGCCCCGGACCCCGGTCACGAGGCCCAGCACCAGCCTGGCCTTCACCGGCTTCGGGCCCATCGGGCGCATGACGGCGCTCTTCGGCGTCCTGCTGCTGCTCGTGGGGCTCACGCTCTACTTCGTGGACGTGCGCCGCCTGTCGCTCTGGCTGCTCGGGCGCCGGTAGCGCAGGCCGAGGGCGCGCCACGCCAGGGCGGCGAGCCCCCCGAGCGTGACGAGGGCGGCCAGCACGAGGCCCTCGGTGAAGGCCTTCGGCCAGTACCGCAGCTCCACCACGTGGTGGCCGGCGGGCACCGTGGCCTCGAGCATGCTCCCCGAGGCCCACGTGCGCAGCGCCAGGGGGTGCCCGTCGATGGTGGCGCTCCACCCCGGCAGGGCGTCGACGCGCAGGCGCAGCAGCCGCGGCGCGGGCTCGTCGGTGACGACGCGCAGCGACGAGGGGCTCGGGTGCGACGACGCCACGGGCGTGCCCGGGGCGGTGTCGGGGAGTGTGGTGCCCGCCGCCGGCAGGGCCGACACCGTGGCCTGTGCCGCCCCGGTGACGTGGAAAAGCTCCTCGCCGCCCACCGTGGCCACCCGCTGCGCCCCCTTCGGGGCCCGGGTGTGGGCGGGGGCGAGCACGTAGCTCACGCCGTAGACGCGGGCCTCCGCCGCGGTGGTGATGTCAGGGCAGAACAGCCCCACCCGCCGCACGTTGGACTTGAACACCGAGCCGCTCACCGACTCCCACGAGTCGAAGTACGTCTTCGGGAGGGAGGGCTCGTACACGGCGAACTCGTGCACGCCGTAGGCCACGTTGGCGTTGGGGCGGATGCCGACCTCGGTGCCGTAGGGGGGTGAGAAGGCCCGGGTCTGGCAGGTGTCGATGGACACGAGCGACGCCCCCACCGTGCGCTGCAGGGTGCGGACGGCGGCGGTGACGGGGAACGTGCCGGAGCTGATCGACCACGACGACACCCCCGCCACCACCAGCACCACCGACTGGGTGGCCACCAGGCCCGCCGCCGCCCACCGCGTGCCCCGCGCCCCGCCCCGGCCCATGGCGGACAGCAGGGCCAGGCCCACCACCACCGTCGCCCCCGCCGCCGCCAGCCGGCCCGCGGCGCTGCCGCTCCCGGTGTGCTGCGCCCCGGTGCCCACGGCCAGGGCCACGGCCCCGACCACCACCGCCGCCACCCCGAGGCCGCGCCGCCACCACCGCCGCGCCACGGCGGGCCGCTCGCCGCGCACGAGGGCGTCGAGGCCGAGCGCACCGAGCACGGCCACCGCCAGTCCCACCAGCATGATGTCGCGGTTCCAGGTGACCTGGCCCACCTCGGGCGCGGCTTGGACCACCGAGTACAGCGGCGTCTGGAACACGAGCAGGAGCCCCACCACCGCCACCGCCCCCAGGGCGAGCACCACGGCGCGCCGCCACAGCACGCGCAGCGCCACCACCGCCAGGACGAGCGACAGCACGCCCAGGTAGGGCGACGGCACGCGGAAGTCGGTGCCCTGGACGCCGGTGGCCAGATCCGTGACGTGGGTGAGGGCGAAGGCGGCGCCACCCGACGCCGCGGCGCGGCCCGACGCCTGCACCACCTGCAGGCCGGGCAGGACGAGCGGCGCGCCCAGGCCCACCCCGCACGCGCCGGCCACGAGCACGTCCACGATGGGACGGCGCAGGGCCCCGCCGGCGCGATGGGCCCGCACGCCCAGCATGACGCCCACGAACACGACGAGCGACACGGCCAGGACGACCAGGCTCTCGGGGTGGCCCCCGTACACCGCGGCGCCGACGGCGAGCGCCAGCAGGATGCCGTGGCGCAGGCGGTGCCCGCCGCGCACGAGCAGCACTGCGGCGGCGAAGATCCATCCCGACCAGCACGTCACGCTGGTCATGGCCCACCCCGCGTAGTGCACCATGGGCCCCGACAGCTCGAACACGGTGCCGCCGAAGGCGGCCGCCAGCGGTCCGGTGCCGAGCACCCGGCACAGCGTGTACGCGCCCACGCCGGCGATGACGAGCTTCGACAGCACGACGACGGTGTAGGCGGCGTGGACGGGCACGAGATAGCTGAGCAGCATGGGCACGCTGAACACGCCCGACTGCCACGTGAAGGCGAGGGGCACGCCTCCCACGTTGTAGGGGTTCCACAGCGGCAGGTGGCCCTGGTGCACCTGGGTCCAGGCCAGGTTGGTGAGGGGCACGAAGTACAGGGCCTGGTCGGCGGGGAACTGGCTGTGGACCCGCACCCCGCCCGCCCGGGTGAGCCCGATGCGAGACAGCAGGTCGAAGGAACCGAGGTGGACGCCGGGTCGGAGCACCGGAGCCATGACCGCCACCACGGCCAGCACCGTCCACGCCACGCCCAGCACGTCGGGCAGCCTTCTGCGGGCTACCCCCCCGTGGCGCATCCCGGGCAGTGCAATTCTGAAGGGGGGCCATCCTGGTGCGGTCCGCCGCCAGCGGCCTAACATGGGCGCCCGTCCATCCAGGGGGACCACGTGCGGAAGGCTCTCATCGCAGCAGGATCGTTGGCGTTGGCCGGCCTGTCGGCCGCGTGCTCGACGTCGACGACGGTCATCGACCACGCGTCGGGATCGAGCGGGGTGGCCCACGTGGGCGCCACCCTCGACCTGAAGACCGCGGCGGGGCGGAGCTTCCAGCTCACCCTCACCCAGGTCGTCGACCCGGCCACGCCCGTGAGCGGCTCGCCCAAGAGCAACAAGCGCTACGTGGCGGTGCTCTTCGATTTCACCAACACCTCGTCGCACGGCCTGTCGGGCGACAGCAACTCCGACGCCAACATCGTGGGCTCGAACGACAAGCTGTACGTGCCCTCCCACGACAGCGTGAAGGAGTGCGCCAACGCCACCGTGGGCTACCACATCGCCGGCAACGGCACGGGCAAGAGCTGCGTGGCGTTCCTGCTCAAGAAGTCCGTGACGGTGGCCCAGGTGCAGTTCTCCCCGGCGGCGGGGACGGCCACCGACTACGGGCAGTGGCAGGTTCCCTGACCCACCCCCGGCGCTACAGCAGCGCCCGGTAGAACTCCGGGTCGGCCACGATCCGCTCGAACATCTCGTCGCTCATGTGCTGGGCGTCGGCGGCGGTGCGGGCGTGGAAGCGCTGGGCCCGGGCCCGGTTGCGCCGGCGCAGGAGCCGGCCGAGGCCCGGCACGCGCTTGGCCCGCGTGGTGAGCTTGGGCGGGTTGACGAGGTCGACGCGGCCCACGGCCCACCGGAAGCCCGCGCCGTGGTGGTACACGACGTCGCCGTAGACGCCGAACCACAGGGGATGGATGTCGACCCGGTTGCTGCGCAGCAGGGGGGTCCACGTCTCGCCCCGCAGCTCGAGGGCGCGCAGCAGGTTGCCGCCCACGTCGGTGGCGAGCGTCCCGCCCGCGATCCCCCACGGATAGCCCGGTGACCAGTCGCCGTGCAGGCGCTCCCAGTCCCGCACCCGCAGGGCGCAGAACGACGGGTGGGGCTGGCGGTCGGTGGCGTTCTCGTCCCGGCGCACCGCCACCAGGGCGCTCGTCTCGAGGCCCCGGCGCACGACGGGCAGGGGATCGGCCACGGGGAAGGCGTCGCCGTCGAGGAAGACGAGGAGGTCGTCGGGCTGCGCCGTGGCGGCGATCTCGGCCGCCAGGAGGTTGAGCTTGCCGGCGTGCTCGCCCAGCATGGGCACGACCCGGTCGAACTTGTGGGCGTGGCCCTCGGGCACGTCCTGGAGGTTGGCGTACACCTTGTAGGGCTCGGGCAGGTTGCGCCGGAGGAAGCCGAGCTGGACGTCGATCCAGCGCGCCGTGGCCACGTGCACGGTGGCGACGTGGATCACCGCCGGCCGGCCCAGGACCAGCAGCGCCCCGGCCGGGCGCCGTCGCCGGCGCGGCCGTCGGGGGGGAGGGTGCGCCGGGTGTCGGGCATGGCCGCCCACCATAGGCAGCCCACGCCGGTTGTCGCGAACACGCCGGTTGTCGCGAAATGGCGGGGTGTGGGAGCCTCTGCCCGTGGGCTCGCGCACGGCGCTCGGAAAAGCGCTGTTCCGGGCCCCCGAGGCGCTGCGCCGGCGGCTGCCCCAACCGGTGCGCGACGCCATGCGCAGACGGGTCGGCCCCTTCGCCCCGTGGGAGGCGGCCTATGCCGGGGACCCTCCCGTCCCCCGGCCCGGCGAGGTGACGGCGCCGCCGGACTTCGTGGGCATCGGCGTGCAGAAGGCCGGCACCACGTGGTGGTTCGACCTCGTCTGCGCCCACCCCGGCGTGGCGCGCCGGCCCGAGGTCCACAAAGAGCGCCACTTCTTCGCCCCCTACGCCACCGCCGCCTTCGGGCCCGAGGACGAGCGCGCCTACGCCAGCTGGTTCCCCCGCCCGTCCGGGGCCAAGGCGGGGGAGTGGACGCCGGACTACCTCTACCAGCGCTGGGTGCCGCCCCTGCTGGAGCGGGCCGCCCCCGGGGCCCGGCTCCTGGTCATGGTGCGCGACCCCGTCGAGCGCTTCGTGTCGGGGCTGGCCCACACAGGCGTGGTGCCCGCCACCCACCTCGGGACGGTCGAGGCGGAGGCCGTCGAACGCGGCTTCTACGCCGCCGCCCTGCACCCCTGGCACGGGCCGCTCTCGGAGGGGCGGGTGCTCGTGCTCCAGTACGAGCAGTGCGTGGCCGACCCCGCGGCGCAGATCGCCCGCACCTACCGGTTCCTCGACCTCGACGACGGCTTCCTGCCGGGCGGGCTGCGCCGCCCCGCCAGCCCGACGCTTCGACCGAAGGCCACCCTCGACGACGACGCCCGGCGCCGCCTGGTGGAGCTCTACGCCGAGGACGTGGCCGAGCTGGCCGGGCTCGTCCCCGATCTCGACACGGCGCTGTGGCCCAACTTCACGGCGCGCTGAGGCGCTCGGGCACAGCCCCGGCGCGCCGGCGGCGCGGTCGGGTCCCTCGAGGTAGATGCGGGCCAGCGCCACGGCGCTGCGGCGGCGGGTGGCGCCGCGCCGCGCCATGCGCGGCACCAGCCCCACGAGCGTGCCGGCACGGAACAGCGCCCACCCCACCGGCCCGTACCACTTGCGGACGTAGCGCTCGATGGCGGCGTGCAGGCGCAGCCGCACCCGGCTGCGATCGGCGTCGGTGCCCCCGCCCCCGTGCTCGGCGGCGATGTCGGGGCAGTAGCGCACGGTCCAGCCCCGGCGCACGGCACGGCGCTCCAGTCCTCGTCCTCGCTGTAGAGGAAGAAGCGCTCGTCGAAGCGGCCCACGTCGTCGAGGGCCGCCCCCCGCACGAGCAGCACCGCACCCCCCACGAAGTAGCGCGGCGAGGCCAGGCGGCGCCGGGAGAAGCCGACGGCCTGGCCCACGCCCCGGCCGGGGTGTGCCACGGCCACCGGGCCCGCATCACCACGTCGGAGCCCGGCGCGTGCTGGGCGGGCGCGGCGCAGGCCACGTCGGCGTGGGCCTCGAGCACGGCCCGCAAGCCGGCCAGCGCCCCGGGCCCGATGCGGGCGTCGGGGTTGAGCAGGAGCACGTCACGGTGGTGGCGCCCCGCCGCGCTGCGGTGCTCGAGGGCCAGGTTCACCGCCGCCGCGAACCCGAGGTTGGCGCCGGGGTCGAGGTAGCGCGCCCCGTGGTCCCGGGCCACCGCCGCGGCGGCGGGGGAGGAGGCGTTGTCCACCACCACCACCTCCGGTCCCCGACCCAGGGCGGCGAGGCATGCGGCCAGGCTGTCGGCCGGGCCGTAGGCCACGACCACCACGTCGAGCCCGTCCGCCCCCGGCGCGCTCACGGACCGGGGGCCGCCCGCCGTCGCCGGGCGCGCACCACGGCCGGGACCAGGCCGCACGCCACCAGGCTCAGCGCCACCACCGCCCCCACCGCCAGGCCGGCGCTGAAGGCGTCGGGCCAGTAGTGCAGCACGATGACATGGCTGCCCGCCGGCACCTGCGCCTCGAGCATGGCACCGCTCGCCCACGGCTCGAGGGTGAGGGGCTTGCCGTCGATGCTGGCGTGCCACCCGGGCACGTCGGTGAGGCGCAGCCGCACGATGCTCGGCACCGTCTCGTCCACCGTCAGCTGCACCGACGACGGACCGGTGGTGGTGAGGGCGAGCGGCGATCCCGACGCCGTGGTGGGAAGGACCGCGCCCCGCCGGCACGGGGCTGGCCGTGGCCGGGGCCGAGCCCGGGATCGACCACAGCGACTCGCCCGGCACGTTGCGCACGAACACGCTCCCGCGCGGCCCCAGACGGCCGATGGGCTCGAGCACGTACTGCACGCCGAACACCCGCGCCTCGGTCACGGTGTTGATGCGGGGGCAGAAGATTCCGAGGGCGGCGAGCGACGGCAGCGAGTGCTGGCCCATGAGCGCGTACCAGGCGTGGTAGTAGTCGAAGGGGACGATGGGGTCGTACACCGTCATCTCGTGCACGCCGTAGCCGATGTTGGCGTTGGGGCGGATGCCGACCTCGGCCTTCGACGCCGTGTTGAACTGCAGGCGCGCTGCAGCGCCCGTAGCCCACGAGCGACGTCCCCACGGTCTGCTGCACCTCGGTGATGGCGGGCGTGGTGGCGAAGTACGGTGGAGCTCGCCGACCAGCTGGGGATGCCCACGCTCGAGGAGGAACCCCGTCTCGAGCGCCAGCAGCAGGGCGGGCACGGCCTTCCACAGCCGGGCCGGGCGGGGTGCGGCGTGGGCGGGGCGTGCCGCCGACGGCCGCAGCGACCACCACCACCCCCAGGTGACGCCCCCGCCCACCACGGCCTGCACCGCCGGCCACACCAGGCTGCTCTGGTGGCGTGACACGGCACTGGCCAGACCCACCTGGGCGGCCACCTCGAGGCCGAGCACCATCAGCCCGAGCACGCCGAACGCCCCCGCCGCCCAGCCCACGGCCAGCCGTCCGGTGCCGCCCCCCCCGCCGCCGGCGCGCCGTGCCGCGGCCACCAGGGCCTCGATCCCGACGGCGGCGAGCACGGCCAGGGCCAGGGCGAGGAGCATGACGGCCCGGCTCCAGGCCACCGTCTTGGCGCCCGGCAGGCGGTGCAGCAGCCCGTCCAGGGGGGAGAAGAAGGTGAGGAGGCCGGTCACCACCACCACCACGGCCAGCGCCGGCACGTGCGGACGCGTCCACGCCGTGCGCAGGGCCACCACGGCCAGGGCGAGCACGACCACGCCCACGTAGGCGGCGGTCTTGAAGTCACCGCCCTGGAACCCCGAGGCGAGCAGGTTCGCGGCGTGCGACAGCGGGAAGGCGGGCGCCCCCGTGGCGCTGCGGCGCGACGACCCCAGGGCGAGCTGCACGCCGGGGAACAAGAGCGGCGCCGAGAGGCCGACGCCGCACACCGCGCCCACGACGATGTCGCGCACGGGGCGGGCGAGCGCCCCCCCGCCGGTCACCGACCGCGCCACGAGGTACACGAGCACGAACAGCACCACCGACACGGCGCTGACGACGAGGCTCTCGGGGTGGCCCCCGTACACGGCGAAGGCCACGGCCAGCGCCAGCACCGTGACGGATGCGAAGCGCCGCCTCCCGAGCAGCAACGCCACCACCGCGGCCAGGATCCACCCCGCCCAGCACGTCACCGCGGTGTGGGGCCACCCGGCGTGGTCGATCATGGGACCCGACAGCTCGAAGGCCGTCCCCCCGAAGGCGGCCGCCATGGCCCCCAGCCCGACAAGGCGGCTCAGGGCGTAGACGCCGGTACCGGCGGCGATGATCTTGATCAGCACCACCACGGCGTAGGCGTAGCGCAGCGGGAACAGGTACGACACGAGGGCGGGCACGCTGAAGACGCCCGACTGCCAGTTGAAGGCGAGCGGCATGCCGAGCACGTTGTAGGGGTTCCACAGCGGAAGGTGGCCGCTGCGCACCTGGTGCCAGGCGAGGTCGGTCCACGGCACGAACTGCTGGATCTGGTCGGCCTGGACCGAGTTGTGGACCGTCACCCCCGCCTGGCTGGTGAGGCCGAAGCGCGACAGCAGGTCGAAGGGCCCGAGCGAGATCCCCGGGCGAAGCGCCGGCAGGAGCACCACCACCGCCGCCGCCACCGTCCACACCACGCCGAGGACGTCGGGAAGGCGGCGGCGCAGCGGCCCCGCCGCGCCTACGCCGGCGCGCTCGTGGCCGGAGCGTTCGTCCTCGGCGCCCCCGTCGCCGGCGCGCTCGTCGTCGGACACGCCCGAAGGCTCCGCGGCCACGTCGTGGCCCACCCCCCCCTGGCGCACGCCGGGAGTCTAGATGGCCCGAGCCATGTCCCCGATGAGCCCGATCACCCGTCCGAGATCGTCGTCGGAGAGGTTCGACCCGCTCGGCAGACACAGTCCGTGGTCGAAGATGCGCGCCGCCACGTCGCCGCCCACGGTGGGCGTGTCGGCGAACAGCGGCTGGAGGTGCAGCGGCTTCCACGTCGGGCGGGCCTCGATGTCGTGCGCCTCGAGCGCCAGGCGCACGTCCTCGCGTCCCGCCCCGAACTGGTCGGGGTCGATGAGCACGCACGTGAGCCAGTCGTTGGGCTCGCCGTAGGGGGCGCGGGGCATGAAGCGGATGCCGGGCAGGTCCCCGAGGGCCTCCCGGTAGGCGGCGTTGACGGCGTGGCGCCGCGCCATGCGCCGGTCGAGACCGTGCAGCTGCGCCACCCCGAGGGCGGCCAGGAGGTTGCTCATGCGGTAGTTGAACCCCATGTCGACGTGCTCGTAGTGCGCCTCGGGCTCGCGCGCCTGGGTGGCGAGGTGACGGGCACGCGCCGCCAGCTCGGCATGGCGCGACACGAGCATGCCGCCCCCGCTGGTGGTGATGATCTTGTTGCCGTTGAACGAGAACACGCCGGCGTCGCCGAACGAGCCCGCCGCCGCGCCGCGGTACGTGGCACCGAGCGCCTCGGCCGCGTCCTCCACCAGGGCCACCCCGTACTCCTCGCACACCGGCACGATGCGGTCGTAGTCCGCCGCCTGCCCGTACAGGTCGACCGACACGACGGCCTTGGGCAGTGTGCCGCTCCTGGCCCGGGCGGCCAGCTCCTCGGCCACGAGCGACGGCGCCATCTGCCACGTGTCGGCGTCGCAGTCCACGAGCACGGGCCGGGCGCCGGCGTAGAGGGCGGCGTTGGCGGTGGCCACGAAGGTGAAGGTGGGGACGAGCACGTCGTCGCCGGGACCCACCCCCACGAGCATGAGGGCCAGGTGCAGCGCGGCCGTCCCGCTCGACAGGGCCACGGCGTGGGGCACGCCCACCCGCTTCGCCAGCTCGGCCTCGAAGGCGTCGACGTGCGGCCCGAGGGGGGCGATCCACCCCGAGTCGAGGGCTTCGAGGACGAGGCGGCGCTCCTCCTCGCCCACGTCGGGCGGCGACAGGTAGACGCGGCTCACGCCGGCACCCGGGGGCCACCCGACAGCGCACCCATGGCCCCCGCCGCCACCACCAGGGCGAGGGCCACGGCGCCGGCCACGGTCACGGGGGCGGGGAGGGAGCGGGCGGTGGAGGCCGCGAGGGCGGCCCCCGACACCACGGCCTCGACCGCCACGTAGCCGAGGGCGGCCCTGCCCCGGCCCCATCCCCGTCCCACGGCCAGGTCGTAGGGGTGGCGGCGGTCCCCGGTGGTGATCGACTGGCGGGTCCGGAGGCGGCGCACGACGGCGAAGGCCACCTCGGCCACGGGCACGGCCACGAACACGAGGGCGGCCACGCTCACCGAGGTGCGCGTCCCGGGGGCCCAGGCCAGGGCGAGCAGCGTGGCGGCCAGCGCCCCGAGGAGGTACGCGCCCCCGTCACCCAGGTAGATGCGGGCCGGGGGCCGGTTGTAGACGAGGAAGCCGGCGAGCGCCCCGGCCCCGGCCACGGCCAGGTCGCGCCCGCCGCCGTGCAGCACCACGGCGAAGGCGATGCACGCCACGCCCACCACCCCCGACGCCAGGGCGTCGAGCCCGTCGATGAAGTTGACGCCGTTCATGAGCACCACGGCCACGAGGGCCACCACGACGCCCCCGCCCACGCCGCCCACGCGGGTGGCCACGCACGCCGCCACCCCGCCACCCACCGCCACCTGCCCGGCCAGGCGGACCGAGGGGGAGAGGCCGAAGCGGTCGTCGAGGACGCCCAGGAGCGTGGCCCCGCCGAGGGGCGCCACCACGGTGGGACGCCCGAGCGCCGCCCCCGTGACGAGTGCGGCGAACACGGCCGCCCCGCCCAGGTAGGGGACGGCACTGCCCTGGGGCTTGAGGGGCCCGGGGCGGTCGACGACGCCGGCGCGGGTGGCGACGACCATGGCCAGCGGCGTGAGCACGACGGCCAGCGCCACGGCGGCGACCCCGGCCACCACGACACCGCTCACGGTCCGTGCCGTTGCGGGGGTGCGGGGGCGACGGCGGTCTCCATGAGCACCGAGGCCACGCCCCGGTGGAACTCGAAGGTGCGGGCCGGGGCGAAGCCGGCCCGGCGGTACATGGCGATGGCCGGGGCGTTGGACGCCCCCACCACCACCCGGGCCGAGCGCCCGCCCCGGCGCCGGACCTCGTCGAGGAAGGCGTCGACCAGATGGGCGCCCACGTGCCGGCCCCGCCAGCGCGGGTCCACGGCCACAGACAGCAGCTCGCCCTCGGGGCCGCCCTGGTGGGCGCCTTCGCCGCCGGCGGTGTCGCGTCCGTGGCGGAGGGTCTCGAGCGCCGTGGGCGCGGCCCGCAGCAGGCGCAGAGGGGCGCGTCCCACCGCGCCCACACCGTCGCGCAGGAGGAAGCTGCGGTAGAGCCGTCCCACCGCCATCGACCCGGCCAGGAACCCCACGGCGTCGCCGTCGCCCTCCGCCACGAGCAGGAACGACCCCTCCTCGGCGGTGATGCGCAGGTACAGGCGGCGCAAGAAGCGCGGTCCCAGGCTCGCCAGGAATCCCTCGGAGATGAGCGAGGCGTGCAGCGCGGCGGCGGCGGCGGCGTCGGGGCGTCGCCCGGCGCGGACCGCGCTCAGGGCGCCGCCGGTCCCGCCCGGAGCGGGACCCGCATCGCTGCCACGCATCGCCGCCCCTCTCCCCACGATCCGCGGAGCCAGGTCGCGCCCCGTGCCACGCCGAAGTCTACGTCCGGCCCCGTGCCAGAAGGGTGGCCATGAGGCGCGCCTGGAGCCCGGGGTCACCCCGCCGGAGCCCGGCCCGGGCCGCGGCGTAGCTCGCGGCGAGGAAGAGCGCCGCCGCCGCCCCGGCCCCGACGGGACGGGCCCGGCCCGGCGCCAGCCGGCGCGCCATGGCCCCCCGCCCGCCGTCGTACCCGGCCAGCACGGCCTCGTGATAGCGCCGGCACGCCGCCGTCATCTCGGCGCCGTGCTTGGCCACGAAGTTGCGCCGTCCCGTCGCCTGGGCGTCCGTGGCGCGCGTGACGCGTGCCCCGCCGTGTTGGGTGTAACGGTAGCCGACGTGGGGGACGGTGCGCACCGGACCGTCGCGCGAGCAGCGCAGCCACAGGTCCCAGTCCTCCCCGGTGGGAAGGTCGGGGTCGAAGCCGACGTCGAAGCTGAGCGCGGCGCGGCGCACCACGGCAAAGGGCAGGGCCACGAAGTTCTGCCACAGCAGCTGGGCGCTGCCGTAGCGCAGCGGCCCCCGGAAGACGACCTCGCGCCCGCTGCCGGTGTGGTGCACCACGTGCCACGACGACGCCGCCACCACGTCGGGGTGCGATGCCAGGAAGTCGACGACCACCCGGCCCACGCCCGGCAGCCACGCGTCGTCGTCGTCGCAGAACGCCACGAGGTCGCCCCCGGCCACGGCCAGGCCCCGGTTGCGGGCCACGCACGGGCCCACGCCGCCCTCGGTGCGCACCACGTGCACGCGCCCGTCCTCGTCCACGAGCCGCTCGAGCGCACGCGCCGTGTCCTCGTCGGCTGCGCTGTCGTCCACGACGACGAGCTCCAGAGCGTCGACGTCCTGCGACAGGACCGACGCCGCCGCAGCGAGCAGCTCCCGGGGCCGGCCACGCGTCGGCATGACCACGCTCACCAGTGGCGCCGCCATGTCGTGATCGCCGCCGCCGCGCCGTCAGGGACGCCGGCGCAGCCGGTCGCGCAGCGCCACATAGGCCGTGCGGGCGCGCCAGAAACGGGCTCGCCTGCATCGACGCCACCCGCAGCCGGGCCTGCTCGAGCTCGCGGTTGAGCGCGCTCTGCTCGAGTCGCAGCCGGGCCACCAGGTCCGCCATGGCCCCGGCCGATGCAGGCGCAGCGACCGCCGACCCGTCCGTCGGGGAGCCGCCCGCCGGAGGTCCGTCCTCGGGCGCTGCCTGGGTGTCGTCCAGGAGCCAGGCGTCGATCGAGGACAGGTTGGTGTGGATCGGGAGCATCTTCTCCCACTTCCGGGCCATGACCCGCTCGCTGTGGCGGTAGTGCGAGGGAACGCGCCCCGTGAGCGAGTTGTGGTGACACGGCGCGTCGAGCACCACCACGCGCAGGGCCCGCTGCTGGGCCTGCAGTGCCAGGTCGGTGCCGTACAGGTGCCAGCCGAGCTCGGGGTCGACGCGCAGCGGGGTGTCGCGGGGCACCACCATCAGCAGCTCGTCGAGGCCGTCCGCGTCGGCGGGCAGCGAGCGGTGGGCGAGCAGCCGGTCGCGGTGCACGACGCGCCCGATGGCGTCGAAGGCGACGGTGCGGTCGAGCACACCGAACACCCCGGCGATCCCCACCGGCCCGCCGCCGCGCTCGGCCCGGCGCCACTGGGCCACCATGCGGGCCGGCCACCCCTCGGGGATGTAGACGTCCTGGTGCACGAAGACCACGAACGCGCCCCGGGCGCGCTCGAGCCCCGCGTTCAGGCCGTCGGCGGCGCTGGCGGCGCCGCGGAACACGAGCAGCTCGTGGGGGCTGCCGGGGCGAAGGCACGGGGAGCGGGCCAGGTTGGCACCGAGCTGCTCGTCGTCGTTGACGCACGCCACGAAGGTGAGCGCCACGTCCTGCGGGCCGTCGCCCCCGGGGCGGTCGTCACCGGCGGGGTCGATCTCGGGGATGGGCAGCCCCCGCACGAGCAGCCGGGTGGTGCGCAGGTCGCGCTCGGCGTCGGTGGCGCCCACGCCGAGCATCTCGAACAGCGGTGCCCCCGCCGCCGCCGTCTGCGCCGCGCTGTCGGGCACAGGCCCGCCGTCGGGCACGGCGGCGTCGGCGGCGGTCGCGGTGGCATCTTCCTCGAGGCGGTCGACGGTGTCGGGCGCGTACCCGGCGTCGAGCAGCAGCTGCATGACGGCGGCGGAGGTGAAGAGGTGGCGGTAGGCCGGATCGAGGAGGGTGCCCTCGGCGTAGGGGAAGACGCCGCGCACGAGGCCGCGCACCACCCGGTGGTGCTGCAGGTTCGGCACCGAGCACGACACCGTGCCCGTGGGCGACAGAAGGGCCCGGTGCCGGCGCAAGGTGGCGAGCGGGTCGGCCAGGCGGGGGAGCACGTCGGCGTAGACCACGCAGTCGACCGAGCCCGGCGCCAGGGGCACGCCGTCACGGTCGAGATCGATCTCGAAGTAGCCGTCGAGGGGGACCGACGGTGCCGGCCCGCCCGCACCGGCGGCCTCCACGCCGTACACGGCGGGTGGCGGACGGCGCTCCTTCAGCTCGGCAGCCAGCCATCCCCGGCCCGCCCCGATCTGCACAACCGTCCGGGCCGAGGGGGGCACCGTGGCGACCAGGCGCCGGGTGGACGCGGCGTCCTGGCCGCGCCCGTCGCTCTGATCGCCCCCCTCGCCACCCCCTGGTGCCACCCCGTCGAGGCTAATGGCATCCGCCCGTCTGACACGGTCCTATAGCGTTGGCCGGGCGCCGCTCTGCGGCGCGGTGACACCGTGCGGAGCCACGACATCGTGCGGCCCGGTGGCGCCGTGTGGCGCGGCCGGCGAGCGGCGGCGCGGAGCTGCGAGGGGTCGTTGGCCGGAGACGTCGAACGAGGACTGCCCCGGGGACCGTGGGTGCTCGTGCTCGGCATGCACAGAAGCGGCACCTCGGCCGTGGCGGGCGCACTGGGCGCGCTCGGCCTGGCGCTGCCGGCGGGGGGCGACCTCGTGGAGGGGCGATACGACAATCCCGTGCACAACGAGAGCGGCGCCCTCACCGACCTGAACGACACCGTGCCTGCAGGCGCTCGGGGGCACGTGGAGCGCACCCCCCGACCTCGTGGCGGGGTGGGAGCGCGGCGCCGGTGCCGCCGACCTCCTGCGTGGCACGCCGGGCGCGGAGCGCCGCCACGCCTTTCCCCACGACGGTTCCCACCACGGCCCTCGTGACGGCCCCGTGGTGTGGAAGGACCCCCGTCTGTGCCTCCTCCTGCCCCTGTGGAGGGCGGTGCTGCCGGAGCCGGTGGCGCCCATCCTCGTGTGGCGCGCCCCGTACGCCGTGGCCCGGTCGCTGCGGGCCCGGCAGGGGTTCCCCCTGAGCCTCGGCCTGGCGCTGTGGGAGCGCTACACGAGACACGCCCTCGCCGCCTTGTCGGGAGGGCCCGCCTACGTGCTTCGCTACGAGGACCTCCTCCGCGACACCACCGCCTCGGTGGCGGGGATGGCGTCGTGGCTGGGGTCGCACGGCGTGGCGTGCACCGCCACCGCCGCCGCCCTCGACGGGGCGGCGGCCTCGGTGTCGGCGACCCTCGCCACGAGCACGGCCGAGGGCGAGCTGCCCGGGGTGGTGGCCGACGCCGCGACCACGCTCGGGTCCCTGGCCGGCGGCCACGACCACCTGCCCGACGTGGCCATGGGTGACGTGCCGCGGTGGATGGAGGACGCCATCACCCAGCGCCGCGAGTACGAGGCGCTCTATGCCCGCTACATGCGCTACGTGCGCCTGCGGCGCCGGATCCCCTTCCTGCGACGCGCCGTGGCACCCTGAGGGGCGGCCTCGGCCAGCACGGCGTCCCACAGGTCCTCGAAGCGGCGCACCATGTCCCCGATGTCGTAGCGCGCCGCGGCGCGCGCCGCCGCGGCCCCGAGGGCGAGCCGCGTGGCGTCGTCGTCGAGCAGGCGCCCCACGGCCGTGCTCATGGCCTCGGTGTCACCGGGTTCGACGAGGACCCCGTCCACGCCGTCCTCGATCATGAGACGGGGGCCGTCGGTGTCCGCCGCCACCACCGCCTTCCCCCCCGCCATGGCTTCGAGCACGGCCAGGCCGAAGGACTCGGCGTGCGAGGGGTGCACCACGACGTCGGAGGCGGCCACGACGTCGTGCTTGAGAGGGGGGGCCGCACGTCACCGGGGATGACGAGGCGCTCCTCGAGGTGCAGCTCGCGCACGAGCGACTGGATGCGGGCCCAGTACGGCGACCCCCGGTCGGGAGGGCCGCACATGACGCCGTACACATCGGGCCGGGTGGCGGCCAGGTGCCCCAGGCATCGCACGAAGTCGACCGGTCCCTTCATGGGCTCGATGCGGGCGAACATCGAGACGAGGCGGGCGTCGTCGGGGATGCCGAAGGCGCGCCGTCCCCGGGCGGCGTCGCCGCCGGCGCACTCGGCCAGGTCCACCCCGGGCGTGATCACCGACCACGGCACGTCGGGGAACGCCACGCTGCGCCGGCGCGCACCGTCTGAGGTGAAGACGACGTGGGCGGGTGGAAGGGCCCGCAGCACCCGCTCCACGGCGCGCTCGGTGCGGCCCCGGGGGCGAAGCGGGGAGTGGATGTGCCACACCACGGGAATGCCGGCCAGGCGTCCCGCCAGCGATGCGTACAGCAGCGCCGTGTTCTCGCTGGCGTGGATGAGGTCGGAGCGCTCGTGGCGCGCCACGCCCCGCAGGCCGAGCACGAGCTTGGCCACGTTGGCGGGCGAGCGCAGTCGGGTGCGGGGGAGGCTGTAGGCGGCGGTGCCCCGGGCCCGCACGAGCTCCGGCCACCGGCCCGGTGACAAACAGGCCAGGGCGGGACGACGCGGCGCGCTGCACGCGGTCGATGAGCTCGTCGAGCACGGTGGAGGCGCCGCCCAGATCCTCGTAGCCGGAGCTGTCGACCAGCAGGACGTGGGCCGGTGCACGGCCGGCGGCGCCGGCGCCGGGCCCGGTCACGTGGGGGTGCCCTCTGCGCCGTCGAGGGCGGGCACGTGGTGGTGGCGCACGGGCACCTCGGCGTGGCGCCGGGCCAGCCGGCACGGCCCGGCGCTGTACAGCCGGGCGAGGCGGAGCGAGGCGCGGCGCTGCCCGCCCCGGGCCGGCACGGCCCGGCGCAGGGCGGTGAGGACCGTCGCCAGGCGGTAGGAGTGCCAGCCGAGCGGCCCGTGCCACTTGCGCATGTAGGTCTCCACCCCGGCATGGAAGCGCATCTCGCGCCGCCCCGGATCGGGGTCGGTGCCCGCTCCCACGTGGAGGGCCGACACCTCGGGGCAGTACGCCACCGTCCAGCCGCGGCGCGTGGCACGGCGCTCCCAGTCGGCTTCCTCTGCGTACAGGAAGAAGCCCTCGTCGAAGCCACCCACGTCGAGGAGGGCGGTGCCGCGGACCAGCAGCACCGAAGCGATGACGTACCCCCATCCCCGCAGCCGGCGTCCGAGGCCGAGGGCCTCGACCCAGGCCCGGGTGGCGGTGGGGAAGGGCCACACCACGGGCGAGGGCCGCTCCGAGCCCGGGCGGCGCTGGGCGGGGGCGGCGCACGCCACGCGGGTCCGTCGTGCAGCGCTCGACCCAGATGCTCGACGACGTCGGGCGCCACCACGGCGTCGGGGTTGAGCAGCAGCACGTCGCTGTCGTGCAGCGCCATCGTCGACAGGGCGCGGTTCACCGCCGCCGCGAACCCGAGATTGGCGCCGGGGTCGACGTACGACGCGCCGGCGGCGGCCACCACTGCGTGGGTGGCCGGCGACGACGAGTTGTCCACCACCACCACGGGGAACCGGCCCCCCAGGGCGCCCAGGCACCGCCCGAGCGGCTCGGCGTCGCCGTAGGCCACCACCACCACGTGCACGGGCGCGCTCATCGGTAGCGGCGCATGGTCTCGGCCAGCTGGGCGGCGATGACGGGCACGGAGAAGCTTCGCTCCACGAGCAACCGACCGGCCCGCCCCAGCGCTCGCGGCGCGTCCCGGGTCGCGCTGCAGCGCCAGCAGGGCGTCCACCCAGCCGTCCTCGTCGGGTGCGGCCAGGCCCACGTCGTCCATGGCCAGGATCTGGGCGTTCATGCCCACCGGCGACACCACGGCGGGGACGCCGCAGGCCAGGTACTGCAGCATCTTGAAGGCGCACTTGCCCCGGGCCCAGGTGCCGTTGCCGAGGGGCATGAGGCCGACGTCGAAGTCGGCGATCGCCGTGGCCTCCACCGCCGGGCTCCACCGCACCAGGTCCACCCGGTCGGCAGGGCACCCCGGGGAGGGGGACGAAGACGTCGGACACGACCACCAGGCGGGCGTCGGGAGCTTCGGCGAGGAACCGGCCGATGGCTGGGGCGATGGCGGCCAGGAACGGATGCTCGATCCCGACCCGGTCCAGCCCACCACGAAGGGCCCGCCCGGCGTGTCGTGGGGGCGAAGCGCTCGGTGTCGATGGCGGTCCACACGCCGCTCCACCGCCGGTGCCACCGACGAGAACCACTCGGCCAGGAAGTCGTTCCCCGCCAGCACGCACGCCGCCCGGGCGGCGACGGCACGGCGGCGCGCTGCGTGGCCGGGGGACAGGAGGGCCAGATCGGCGTCGTCCACGTCGAACAGCAGCGGGCGGTGCAGGAAGGGCTCGAGGGTGAGCCGTCCCGGGGTGACCTCGCGCTCGAGCCAGGTGACGTCGGCGCGCCACGTCCGGACCGCACCGGGCACCCGCACCGCCAACTTGGCGCCCCGCAGGGCGGCCTCGGCGGCGGGGCGATCGGCCGGCGCCGGGCCCAGCCCCCGGGCACCGCCGCGTACTTGGAGATCCGCGGCGGCACGGCCGACACCGTCGACGCCCAGGTGTCGGAGGGGCTCGACGTGCTGGAGCACACGGAAGCGGCTCGACGGCGCCGTCCGTCCCGACACCATGGCCGCCACCCGCACCGGCGCACCGGCGCTTGTGCCACGCACCGGCGCACCGGCGCTCACGACCCGCTCCGGCGCCGCACGACGCGGCGGACCCCGGTCTCCACCCGCTGGCCCGGCAGCGAGAAGCGCACCTGCGACGCCCACGCCAGGCACGCGTCCAGGCGTCCTCCTCGTCCTCGACGCTCGACATCGCCGAGGCCGATGCGCAGCAAGCGGCTCAGGAGCATGTGGCTCGACAGCAACGCCTCGCACCGTCCACGGTCGCAGGCGCGGTGCCATGACGGCGTTCCACAGCACCACGGTGACGGGATCGCCCTCGAGGAACCGCGCGCGGCGACTCGGTACGCGAGAAGAACTTGCGCCACTGGTACCACGGCACGGGGGCGACGCGTCCACGGGCAGCGACTTCCACGGCAGGCGGCGCGCGACCTCCCACGTGACGTCCTGGGCCAGCGCGGCGTAGGGGAGCTCGGACCAGTTCGCGGTAGCGGTCGAGGATGCGGTCCTGGCCCTCGGCCCAGGCGTCGGCGAAGGCGGTGCCCGGTGCGGCCGCGCACAACCCGCCGAAGAACCGGCCGAACTCCCGCCCGAAGCACACCACCCCGCTGTCGTCGATCTCGTCGAGCGAGGCGCGACAGCGGCGCCATGGCCACGGTGTCGACGTCGATCCACACCCCGCCGTAGCGCTGCATGAGACGCGACCGGACGTAGTCGGAGCGGTAATTGGGCGACGGCAGCGCCTCCCACCGCTCGACGTCGAGGTCGGGGAGCCACCCGAGGGCGTCGTCGGCGCGACAGCACCCGCAGCTCGAGCTGGCCGCGAGTGACGGGCGATGGTCTCGAGGCACAGGTCGAGATAGACAGGACGGCTCTGACGCTTGCCGTCCTCCCAATAGGCCCACACCGCGGTGGTGGCGGCATCGCTCATCGGGTCGGCCCGACGGAGGCGGCCGATATGCTCCGGCGGTGCAGCTCGGCGATCCTGTTCTGGTTCTACCGCGACGTCGCACTGTGCCGGAACCGCCTGCGCCTCTTGCGCCGTCGCAACCCGCACACGCCGGTGTACGGGCTCTACGGCGGACCGCCCGGCGACGCCGCGCACTTCCGCGCTGTCCTCGGACCGCTCCTCGACGACTTCTGGGCCTTTCCCGACGACCGCGACGAGCGCTACAAGTGGCGCCACGGCGACATCATGCTGAGCCGCTGGTTCACCGGCCGCGGCGAGGCGCTTGGAGTGGGACTCCGTCTTCCTGGCCCAGTGGGATCTCGTGGCCGTGGCGCCCCTGCGCTCGCTGCTGCCGCCCATGGCGGTGGGCGACATGCTCATCTCCGGTGTCCGTCCCGTGCGCGAGGTCGAGGACTGGTGGCAGTGGGTGCGCGGCGAGGCGCGCGGCGAGTACGACGCCTTCCTCGGCCACGTGGCGGCGCGCTACGGCCCCGTCGACGACCCGCTGTGCTGCCAGTTCATCGGCCTGGTGGCACCGCGCTCGTTCATGGCCCGCTACGCCGGGATCGACGAGCCCGAGCTCGGCTTCCTCGAGTACACGATCCCGGTCTACTCCCAGGTCTTCGGCACGCCCCTCGTCCGCGACACGTGCTTCCGGCCGTGGTGGCCCGAGGAGCCCGCCACGTCGGGGGCGTCGCGCACCCAGACGCTCGTGCACGCCTGGGCCACGCCGGTGCGCCTCCCCGTCATGCTCTACGAGGCGGCGCGCCCCGGCGGCCGGCGCCTCTTCCACCCCTATCACGGCATCTACCCGCACGACGTGGCGTCGGTGGGCGACGTGCTGCTGCGCCGGCGCGAGGCCTGAGCGCCGCGCACGGCCCCGGCCATGGCGGCCTCGACCTCGTCCACCTCGCGCTCGAGCGACAGACGCGCCTCCGCCTCGTGCCGGCAACGGCGTCCGAGGTCGGGCTGGTCCCGGCGCCAGTGGCGCAACGACGTCACGCGCCGGCCCAGGCCCTCGACGTCGTGGGGCTCCACCAGGAACTCGGCCAGCCACCCCGTGAGGATCTCGGGGTTGCCGCCCACCCGGGTGGCCACCACCGGCACGCCGCAGGCGAGCGGCTCCATGACCGAGCGCGACAGCGGCTCGGGCCACAGGCTCGGGGCCACGGCCACGTCGGCGGCCTGGATGAGACCGAGCACGTCGGGCCGGGCCGCCACCCACGTCACCGCGGCCGACCCGGCCAGGGCGCGCAGCTCGGCCTGGTAGCGCTCGGAGTCCGCCGGGTCGGCGCCGAGCGACGGTGACCCCACCACCACGAGGCGGGCGGCGGGGTCCTCGGCCAGGGTCGAGGTGAAGGCCCGCACCAGGACGTCGACGCCCTTCTCGCGCCCGATGCGTCCGGCGTAGAGCACCACGAAGGCGTCCTCGGGCAGGCCGAGGTCCCGGCGCGTGGCCCGGCGGGCGTCGTCGCCGGCCGGGGTGTAGTGGGCCAGGTCGATGCCGGTGAGCACGACCGAGGCGCGGTCGAGCGGCAGGCCCGTCCCCCGCCAGTGCGACACCGTGTCGGCCGACACCGACAGCACGCTCGTCACCGAGCGCAGGAACGGCCGCAGCCACCAGGGCACGGTGGTGGGCGGCGGCAGGCACAGGTGCAGCACGACGGGCGCCCCCGTGAGCCGGCCCACGGCCGCGGCGTAGGGCAGGTCCCAGTAGCGGTACACGTACAGGGCGTCGGGGCGCAGCCGGCGTCCCGCCAGCACGGCCGACACCACCCCCCGGGCCGAGGAGACGGGGCGGCGGCGCCGGGGGAGCGTCCCTTGCACCTGGACCATGGTGCCGCAGAAGCGCTCCCACTCGGCGGCGAAGTCACCGGCGCTGACGTAGACGAGGTCGACGCGGTGGCCCCGGGCGGCCAGCGCCGCGCAGTTGGTGAGCTGTGTCCGCTCGAGGCCCCCGCGGGCACCCAGATGATTGGCCACCGTCAGGATGCGCACGCACCGGCAGGATAGATGGGCCCGGTCGGGGCGGTGGCCGGGTGGCACTAGGGTGTCGGCGCCCTGATCGGACGGTCCCGGCGCGGAGGGTTTGGTGGTGCAGCGTCGACTGCTCGAGCTCCTGGCGTGCCCCGTGTGCGGCGAGGCGCTGTCGGCCGTGGGCGAGGAGGCACTGGTGTGCCCCCGGGGGCACCGCCACCCGGTGCAGCGGGGATACGCCGACCTGTCGGGCGAGGGGGCGGCGGACGCCACCACGGCCCGCACCTTCGAGAGCTTCGGCTACGAGTGGAACACCTTCGACGACGTGCGCACCGAGGACGCCGAGTTCGCCCAGGTGTACTTCCGCGACCTCGACATGGCGTCGCTGGCGGGCAAGGTCGGGCTCGACGCCGGCTGCGGCAAGGGGCGCTACACGCGCTTCGTGGCCCCCCATCTGGCCGGGTTGGTCGCCCTGGACGGGTCGAGCGCGGTGGAGGCGGCGGCGCGCAACCTCGCCGCCTTCCCCGGCGTCGTCGTGGTGAAAGCCGACCTGCGGCGTCCCCCCGTGCAGCCCCGCAGCATGGACCTGGTGCTGTGCCTCGGGGTGCTGCACCATCTGGCCGACCCCCGCCAGGGTTTCCGCACCCTCGTCGGGCTGCTCGCCCCGGGCGGGCGGATCCTCGTCTACCTCTACAGCCGCCCGGCCCGGGCCGGGGCGCCGCGCGCCGCCTTGACGGCGGCCCGCTGGCTGCGCACCGTCACCGTGCGCCTCCCCCACCGATCCTGCGGGTGGTGAGCGCCCCCGTGGCCGGTGCGCTCTACCTCGGCGTGGTGCGCCCCGGCGCCTGGGGCGATCGGCGGGGCTGGCGGGCGCTGTCGGCGCTGCCCATGGCCAGCTACCGCGGCAAGCCCTTCCGCAGCCTGCTGCTCGACACCTTCGACCGGCTGAGCGCCCCCGTCGAGTACCGCTACCTGTGGGACGAGCTCGCCCCCTGGTTCGAGGAGGCCGGGCTGGTGGTGGACGTGGCCCGTGACGAGGCGGGTTGGTTCGTGCTCGCCCATCTCCCCTAGGCTGACGAGGCGTCAAATCTGACGGTGCGTGGCGGCGACAGCCCGTTCCATACTGGGTTTCGGGGGCCGAGCTGGGGCCTTCGTCGGGGGGCTCGTTCGTGCCGCCCACATGATCGGAAGGGGAGGCACGGGTGCGGATCCTCGTGTTGGGGGGCGACGGGTACCTGGGATGGCCGACGGCGTTGCACCTGTCGCGCCGGGGCCACGAGGTGGCGGTGGTGGACAACTTCGTGCGCCGCCAGTACGACTTCGAGATGGGGGTGGACAGCCTCGTCCCCATCGCCCATCTCCAGCACCGGGTGCGGGTGTGGGAGCAGGTGTCGGGCCTCCGTGTCGAGGCGTACGTGGGCGACCTCACCGACCACGGGTTCTGCGACCGGATCATCTCGGAGTTCGCCCCCGAGGCGGTGGTGCACTTCGCCGAGCAGCGCAGCGCCCCCTACTCCATGATCGACCGCCAGCACTGCGTGTACACCCAGGTGAACAACGTGGTGGGCACGCTCAACCTGCTCTACGCCATCGCCGAGCGCAATCCCGACATCCACCTGGTGAAGCTCGGCACCATGGGGGAGTACGGCACCCCCAACATCGACATCGAAGAGGGGTTCATCGAGATCACCCACAAGGGCCGCACCGACGTGCTGCCCTATCCGAAGAGCCCGGGCAGCTTCTACCACCTGTCCAAGGTGCACGACAGCCACAACATCCAGTTCGCCTGCCGCATCTGGGGCCTGCGGGCCACGGATCTCAACCAGGGCGTGGTCTACGGCCAGGAGACCGACGAGACCACCATGCACCCCGACCTGGCCACGCGTTTCGACTACGACGCCGTGTTCGGCACCGTGCTCAACCGCTTCTGCGTCCAGGCCGTGGTGGGCCACCCCCTCACCGTCTACGGCAAGGGGGGACAGACCCGGGGCATGCTCGACATCAGAGACACCCTGGCCTGTGTGGAGCTCGCCCTGCTTGAACCCCGCCTCCCCCGGCGAGTACCGGGTGTTCAACCAGTTCACCGAGTCCTTCTCCGTGCAGCAGATGGCCGAGATGGTGGCCGAGTGCTACCCCGGGGCGGTGACCATCGAGCACTACGACGACCCCCGGGTGGAGAAGGAGGAGCACTACTACCGCGCCGCCCACACGAAGCTCCTCGACCTCGGTCTCGTGCCGCACCTGCTGCAGGCGAGCACCCTGCAGTCACTGCTGGCCGTCGTCGACCGTCACCGTGACCGCGTCGACCCCGTGGCCATCAACCCCACGGTGCAGTGGCGCAAGACGGCCAGCGCGTCGCGGGAGCAGGACACGGCGTCCGTCGGGCGCAACGGCAAGGCCGGCGGGCACAGCAGCTGAGCCGGGGGCGGGCCCCCCGCGCACCGTGACGGCGGCGGGCGCCGGCGTCCCCGGGAGCCGGCGGTTTCCTCCCTACGCTGGACGGCCATGACGGGACCGGGGGGGCGGCCACGGCGCATCGCCGACGTCCTGGGCGTGGCGTGGGTGCTGGCCGCGGCCGCGGCGCTGATCGCGCCCGCCCTCGCCCACGGCGCCTACCTCGGCCCCATCGACTGGGTGTCGGGCTCGGGTCTCTCCGCCCACGGTGGGGTGGTCATCCACAACCACCAGACCTTCGACCAGGTGACGGAGCTGATCCCCTGGACGAGCCTGGGGTGGCAGCAGGTGCACGCCGGGCACCTCCCGCTGTGGAACCCCTACAGCGGTTGGGGCCTGCCCCTCGCCTTCTCCTGGCAGGCGGCGCCCTTCAGCGTGCCCGTCCTGGCCGGCTACCTGGCGCCGCTGCACCTCGCCTTCACCGTGCAGGTGCTCGTGACCCTGGCCCTGGCGGGGACGGGCGTCTACGTGCTCGGGCGGATGCTCGGGCTCGGCGTGCTGGGCTGCGCCACCGCCGCCACGGTCTTCGAGCTGAGCGGCCCCATGGTGGGGTGGCTGGGGTGGCCCGTGGCCACGGTCATGGCCTGGGTGGGGTGGCTGCTGGCGGCGGCGGTGATCGTCCTGCGAGGACGCCACCGCATGGCCGGCATCGTGGTGCTGTCGGTGGCGGCGGCGTGCGTCGTCTACGCCGGCCAGCCCGACACCGCCGCCCTGCTGCTGCTCGCCTTCGTGGTCTTCGTGGCCGCCCATCTGGTCCTGCGGGCCTGGGGCGGGGGAGAGGGCGGTCCGGTGCTGCGGCCCCTCGGCGACATGGCGGTGGCGGGGATCTGCGGTGCGGCGCTCGCCTCCCCCCTGTTGCTGCCGGCCCTGCAGCTGACCCGGGCCTCGGTGCGCAGGGCCAAGGGGAGCAGCCAGGCGCTCCCGCTCTCCGACCTGGTGCACGTGGTCGTGCAGGGCTACGACGGGCTTCCGGTGGCGGGCAGCCACTGGTTCGGCAACTCCTTCTACACCCGCACCGCCGCCTACGTGGGCGTGGTGGGCGTGGTCCTGGTGGCGGTGGGCGTGCTCGCCGCCGTGCGCGACCGGCGCCGTCGCCCCGGGCTGGTGGCGCTGTGCGCCGTGGCCCTCGCCACCGCCGCCGTGGTCTATGTGGGGCCGGTCATGTCGGGCATGGACGCCTTGCCGTCGGTGGGTGCCCGTGACCTGGAACCGCACGTTGCTGCCCCTCGCCTTCGCCCTGGCCGTGCTGGCCGGAGCGGGCGCCGACCTGGTGGCCCGCTCGTGGAGTGACCGCACCGTCCGGCGCGTGGTGCAGGGGGGGTTCGCCCTCCTCGGGGTGGTCCTGCTCCTGGTGTGGGCGGTCGGGCGCGGGCACCTCCCGGGTCCCGAGGCCTCCATCCGGGCCCGCAGCCTGTTCTGGCCGGGGGTGGCCGCCGCCGCCGGGCTGATCGTCACCGCCGCGGCGGGCCGGCTCGAGGCGGGACGCGCCCCCGCCGCCCGTCACCTCTCCCCCGACGCCGTTCCCGGTCCCCGCCTCGGCCGAGCGGTGGCGGTGGCCCTCGTGGCGGCGGAGACGGCCATGCTCCTGGCCGCCGGCGCCCCGCTGCCCTCGTCGAGCCCGGTCCCGCTCGTCCCCACGGCCGCCGAGCGCACCCTCGCCCGGTTGGTGGGCACGTCGCTCGTGGGCTTCGGCGACAACGCCTGCTTCACCTCGGGGGAGCTCGGCATCGTCCCCGACGTGAACGTGGCCTTCGGGGTGCGCGAGCTGGCGGTGTACGACCCCCTGCTCCCTCAGGCCTATTCCGACGCCTGGCTCCAGGCCACGGGGGAGACGGGCGCGCCCAAGCGCCTGCCGGCGGTGCCCTTCTCGCTGTTCTGCCCCGGCCGTGCCCTCGGCCGCCGTGGCGCGGCGTCACGGGATCGGCTTCGTCCTCGAGGCCCGCCGGCACCGGGGGCCGCCCGGCACCGTGCTCGTGGCCGACGTGGGCGACGAGCGCCTCTACCGGGTGCCGGGGGTGGCGGCGGCCACCCTGGTCCCCGAGCCGGCGGGGTGGGGGAGCCGGGCCTCGACGCGCCCGGGCCACCCGTGGCCGTGTCGCATCCCGACCTGGCCACCTGGCACGTCGTGACCCACTCGTCGGGCCCGGCGGTGCTGCGCCTGCGGCTGTCGGGACGTGCCCGGGTGGCACGCCACCATCGACGGCCGCCCCCTGGCCCTGAAGCGCTACGCCGGCGTCCTGCTCGAGGCCCGGGTGCCACCGGGACGCCACACCGTCGTGGTGCGCTACTGGCCCGAGACCTTCACCGAGGGACTCGTCCTGGCCGGAGCGGCGGCGCTGGGCCTGGCCGGCACGTCCCTGCGTGGTGGCGGGGGGCGCCCGGCGCCGGCGCCGGCGCCTCGCCGACCCGCTCAGCGCTCCGGGGTGAGGCCGCGCACCTGAGCCGGGTCCTCGACCAGCCCGTGGCGCGGCACCCACCACTCGCCGGGCAGGTTGTGGGTGTCGACCAGGTCGCGCCACCGTGCCCGCAGCGTGGTGTCGTCCCCGGCCCCGAGACCCCGCCAGTGCTTGCCCAGCTCGGGGTCGACGTCCGACACCGACAGGGCGGCGTGACCCTGGCGCAGCTTGCGCACGAACTGCTCCTCGGAGCGGTTGGGGAAGTGACGGATCTCGAGGCCGCGCCGGCGCCGCCCCCGCCGCACCACGCCGTGGTTGCCCTGATGGAGCCGGGCCCGGGGATGGGCCCGGAACACCACCTTGTGGAGCCGGTTGGGCTCCTCCTTGCGCCACCGCAGGCGCACGAAGGGATCGGGCTCGCCGCCGTCGTCGGTGTCGGTGGGCACGTGGTTGTACACCGGCACCTGCACCACCGCCGCGTCACACGACGCCAGCCAGGCGGCCACGGTGGTGCCCGGCGCCGTCCAGATCTCGTCGGCGTCGAAGGGAAGCACCCACCCCGCCCCGGCCCGCGCCGCCGCCCGGGCCAGCAGTGTCGTCTTCTCGGCCTGGTAGTAGGCGGGGAGGCGGTCGCGCACCACGGTCACGGGGTGCGACGTGGCCAGGCGCTCGAGGATGGCGGTGGTGCCGTCGTTCGACAGGTTGTCGGCCACCACCACGCGCTCCACCCCCTGGGCCAGCAGGTTGGCCACCACCGTGCCGATCACGTCGGCCTCGTCGCGCACCATGCCCACGGCCCACACGCCGCCCCTCCCCCCGAGCCCCGGCGGCAGCGGGTCCATGGCCCGGCGCGCCCTCGGCCGTGTGCCGGGCCCACCCCGCTCCCCGTCGCATCCTCCTGGGCACGCCAGGCAGGCTACCGGTGGCCGCCGGCGCCGGACGGGGGCGGTGGCTCGGTACGATGCGCCGGTGAGGGGGGCCCTTCCCAACCTGTTCGTGGTGGGCGTGCCCAAGTGCGGCACGACCTCGCTGCACCGCTACCTGGGCCAGCACCCCATGGTCGCCATGTCGGCGGTGAAGGAGCCCAAGTTCTTCCTGACCGACGGGGGGTGCGGCCCCGACACCGGGGACCCGGTGACGAGCGCGCCTGTTGCGCCTACGTCGTGGACCGCCAGGCCTACCAGGCGCTGTTCGACTATCCCCCGGGGTCGCACACCTACGCCGGCGAGTCCACGCCCTACTACCTGTGGGACCGCCACGCCGCGGACGCATTCGCGCCCTCGTGCCCGACGCCCGGCTGGTGGCGGTGCTGCGCGAACCGACCATGCGCGCCTATTCCAACTGGGCCGACCTGCGCGAGCAGGGGCGCGAGAAGCTCGACTTCGCCTCGGCGCTGGCCGCCGAGGCGGAGCGGCGCGAGCTCGACTGGGAACCGTTCTGGCAGTACCGGGACCTCGGCCTCTACGGCGAGCAGCTCACCCGCCTGTTCGAGGTCTTCCCCCCCTCGTGGGTGAAGGTGCTGCTGGCCGAGGACCTGGCCGAGGACGCCGACGCGGCGGTGGCGGGGGTGTTCTCCTTCCTCGGCCTCGACCCGCTCGGGGCCCCGCTCGAGATGATCCGGCTCAACCAGACCATGTACAAGCCCGTGGACCGCCGCAGCCGCGCCCTGGAGGTGCTGTTCGAGCAGGGCCAGCGGGCCCGCCCGCTCGCGCCCCGCCCCGTGCGCCGCCTGGCGCGCGAGGCGGTGCGCAGGGGCATGCGATCCCAGGCGACGGCGGGCACCCACGGCGTGCGGGTACGGCGCGAGTACGGCGACCTGTTCGCCGCCGACCGCGCCGTGCGCCGAGGGCCTCGGCATCGACCTGACCGCCTGGGAGGAGCCCGCCGAGGACACGGGCCCCGACGCCTGAGCGACGGCCCCGGGGGCCGTCCGCCCTGACGACAGACGAGGTCCCCGCACCCGGGGAAGCGCATCACCCACGGCTACACTCGTGCCGTGCCGGGGGACGGGGGGGGCCAGGGCGCGACGACGCACTCCCTGCAGCAGCTGTACGAGGACCCGGCCACGCCGCTCATCTCGGGGTCGCCGCGCGCCGCATGGCCCAGGCCCAGATGCTGGTGGCCGTGTGTGGCGGTGCCACCCACCCGCTTCGGGCCGTCGACCTGGGCTGCGGCGAGGGCACGTGGACGGCCATGGCCGCCACCACGGCCCGCCGGGCCGGGATCGACATCACCATCGTGGGCTTCGACTGGTCCCTGGCCGCCCTGGACCAGGCCCGGGGGCGGGGCCTTCCCGTGGTGCGGGGATCGGTGGAGTACCCCGGCATCCCCTTCGGCACCGACAGCGTGGACATCGTCATCGTGAGCGAGATCATCGAGCACCTGGTCGACCCCGACACCGCCCTGCGGGAGGCCCGCCGGGTGCTCGTGCCGGGGGGCAGGCTGCTGCTGTCGACCCCCAACCTGGCCGCCTGGTACAACCGGGGCCTGCTCCTGCTCGGCGTCCAGCCCATGTTCACCGAGGTCAGCCTGCAGGGCATCTACGGCCGTCCCGGCCACGAGGTGGTGGGCCACCTGCGGGTCTTCACCCGCCGGGCGCTGGCGGCGATGCTCGAGGCCCATGGATTCCTGGACGTCACCATCACCGGGGCGCCCTACCACGACGTGCCCCGGCCCCTGCGACCCGTGGACCGGCTTCTGTGCCGGACCCCGAGCCTGTCCTCGATCCTCCTCGCCTCGGCCACCGCCCCCTGACCCCGTCCGGCACCCACAGGGTCCCCGGACCCTCGCCACCTGGGTCGGGATCGCTCCCCAGGGCCGGCGCGCCACCTGCCTCTCACCAGGGACCGAGCGTTGAATTCGTCAGATGTGACGATGAGAATCCGGGACGTGGTTCCATAGAGTCGGTCGGTGAAGGGGCATGGCACGGGCCGGGGCGTTTTCGGCGTGCCCGTCGCGTGCCAGGACTGTCGTCCACCGGGGGGGGATGGGGTGACCGAGGTCGATCGTCAATGGGGGGTCCTGGCTGTCCAGGGTGACGAGCGGGGGACGTCGCAGACGACGCCCTCGTCCGGGAGCTCGCCCCTGACATCACCTCCCTGAATCCCGCCGTCCTCCCCCCAGTTGCCGCCGACCTCGTGCCCGAGCTCGCCTACCGCACCGACGACGTGGCCGTGGCCCAGCTCGACAGCGTGGTGGCCCGCGCCCTTGACGTGGGCTTGCGCCGGGTGCAGGTGCTCGCCTGGCGCGACTTCGAGGACCCCGAGGCGGGGGGATCGGAGCTGCACGCCCACCGCATGGCCCAAGCCTGGGCCCGCACCGGGATCGACATCTCCATGCGCACCTCGGCCGTGCCCGGCACCGAGGCCGTGTCCATGCGCGACGGCTACCGCGTCATCCGCAAGTCGGGTCGCTACGGCGTGTTCCCGCGCAGCGCCCTGAGCGGGGCGGTGGGCCGGCGCGGCCGGCCCGACGGCCTCATCGAGATCTGGAACGGCATGCCGTTCTTCAGCCCCCTGTGGGCGCGCTGCCCGCGGATCGTGTTCCTCCACCACGTGCATGCGGCCATGTGGCGCATGGTCCTCACCCCGCCTGGCCCGCATCGGCGAGACCATCGAGCTGCGCGTGGCATCCCCCGGTGTACCGCCACAGCCGGGTCCTCACCCCCTCGCCGTCGTCGCCGCGAGATCCTGGACATGCTCGGCCTCGACCCCGCCCGCGTCACCGTGGTGCCGCCCGGGGTCGACGCCCGCTACGTCCCCGGCGGGGAGAAGGCGCCGGTGCCGACGGTCCTGGCCGTGGGGCGCCTCGTCCCCGTCAAGCGTCTCGAGCTGCTCGTGGACGCGCTCGCCCGCACCCGCCAGGCCGTGCCCGGGCTGCGCGCCGTGGTGGTGGGCGAGGGCTACGAGCGCCCCCGCCTCGAGGCCAAGATCGAGGCCGTCGGGGGCACGTCGTGGATCGACCTGGTCGGCCACGTGTCCGACGACGACCTGGCCGACGCCTACCGCACGTCGTGGGTGTTGGCCAGCACGTCGCTGCGCCGAGGGCTGGAACATGACCATCACCGAGGCCGGCGCGTGCGGCACGCCGGCGGTGGTGTCCGACATCGCCGGGCACCGCGACGCCCTGACCCACGGGGTGAGCGGCCTGCTCGTCGACCCCGGTGACGAGTTCGTCGACGCGCTGGTGCGGGTGCTCACCGACACGGCGCTGCGCGACAGCCTGGCGCGGGGCGGTGGCCCGGGCCCGCACCCTCACGTGGGAGGCCACCGCCGCCACCGTGCTCGGGGCGCTCGTCGACGAGGCCGAGGCCCGCCGCGACGCCACCCACCGGCGCTAGGGCGCACGCCCCGCACGAGGACGCACGCCGGCCTCGGCCGCTGCCGGCCGGGCGCAGCCGGGCCGCCTCCTCAGGGTCTTCGCCGCAGCACCCCCACCACGGCGTCGGCGGCGAGCAGGAGCACCGCCGCCCACACCACGGCGTTGACCGTCTCGAAGGCGGCGGGCCAGCTGCCGTTGCCGGCGAAGTGCTGGCCGGCCTGCTGGACCAGGATGTAGCCCACCGATCCCACCGCCAGGCCCAGCGACGCCACCGGCAGCACGCCGCGGGCGGGCGGGGACAAAAGGGCGAAGGTCACGGCCGCGCCCACCCCCAAGAAGACGAAGGGAAGGCACCGGCGGACGAGGACCGCGCCCACCAGGGCACAGATGACCCCAACGGGCAGAGCCACCCACGGCGGGGTCGGCGTGGCGGGGGCGAAGGGGTCGCCCAGGGCGGGCACGGCCAGGGTGTCGCCGTCGGGCTCGTCGGGGGTGGTACCGGGCCCGGCCCGTCGCCGCCTTGGCCACAGCACCAGGGCCAGGCACACCACCGCCGCCAGCGCCGACACGAGCAGGGCCAGGTCCTGGTCGCCCTGGGGTGTCCAGCGCAGCGACACCGTCATGGCGCTCTTGCCCGGATCGACCAGCCACCCGTTGGCGAACCCGTCCACCAGGGTGGGCGGGCCGAGCGAGGCGCCGGTGCCGTCCACCGTGGCCTTCCAGCCGTTGTTGATGCTCTGGCCCAGCACCAGCCAGAAGGGCCGGCCCGGCGTGGCCCCGCTCACGCGCAGGTGGATCTGGGTGGTCCCGTCCGACACCACCTGGACCTTGGGGGCGGGGCGGGCTCCGGCCGGGGCCTCGAGGGCGGTCTCCGACGTGCCCGACGTGCCCGACGTGCCGAGCGCCATGGCGCCCCCGCCCGGGGCGGAGTCGAGCGCCAGCTGGTCCAGCTCGAAGCCGGTGGCGGCGCCGGCCGTGGTGGTGACGAGGTGCCGGCCCGCCCCAGCGTGAGGCCCGCCGCGTCGGGGCCGCACAGGTGCACCGTGGCCTCCTTGCCGGCCAGGGCGGCGGCGGTCGAGCCGGTCACCGCCACCGGGACCGGGGTGCCGTCCACCGACAGCAGGTCGCTGCGGCACGTCCCGGGGAGCGCGGCGGGCGGGGCGGGGGCGTCCACGCCGGGGATGCCGAGCTCGGCGATGCCGATGGGCTCGGTCACCGACGACGACGCCTTGGTGTTGCGGGCCCGCACGCCGGTGAAGGTGACGGTGATGTCGCGCCCGTGCACGGCCGGGAAGTGCACCGGCACGTCGCGCACCGTCCCGAGCGGGCCCGGGGTCACCGCCGGCAACGTCACCGTCGTCGTCTGCGACCCCGCCGCCGGGCGGCGGCCGCCGGAGCCCTGGGTGTCACAGGCCTGGATCCGCAGGCGGGTGGGCACGGAGTGATCGGCGTCGCCGCCACCGCCAGGTCGAGGGAGTCCACGGTGAGGGGATGGGCGGTGTCGAGGGCGATCCACGAGCCGAGGACGTTGGGCGCCCCCATGCCCGGCATCCACATGGTCGAACGGTTGCCGTCGAGGGCCGCCGACGCCGTGGCGGCGGGGTCGCCGGGCAGGCGGCTCGAGGACGTCGCCGTCACCGCGCCGGCGCGTCCACCGCCGCCGTCGACGACGTTGTCGGGCGCCTCGGTGCTGATGCTGCGCCTCGCCCGCCAGCGAGAAGGTGCGCGTGGTGGGGAGCACGAAGGAGCGGTCCAGCACGGGCTCGGGGTCCGACTGCGGCGGCACGGGAGCATCGCGCTCACCGTCATGAGCACCGCCAGCCGGTGCGACTGCGACGCCGCACCCCGTCTCCGACAGGAGGTCGGTGGGCATGGCCACCACCTGGCGGGCCCTGATGCCGTTCACCCCCACCTCGGCCAGGCCCACGGCGAGGAGTCGTTGCTTCGCCTTGGTGGAGGCGTTGGTGGGTTGGTCCCGGTGATGGTGATGCGCAGGGTGGTGAAGTTCTGGCGCTGGAACGACACGATCTGCCCCGGGGCGCTGTGCGACGCCGCTCCGAGCGTCACCGGCACCGGCGCCCCGCCGTCGAAGCTCAGGTTGGCCTGCGTGATCCAGCGCTGGTGCTGGTAGTCCCCGGGCTTGGCCTGCACGATGCGGATGTGGTCGGTGGTCACGGCGTTGGTGAACGTCACCTGCCACCACTTGCCGCTGGCGGGGGATCCGATGTTGGTCTGCCACGACGTGTCGTCGTCGCCGTCGATGGCGAGCACGGCCGAGTGGTCGCCCGCCGCGGGCAGGCTCGACACCGCCGCGATGCCGGTGTCGGCCGCCACCGACTGGGCCGTGTGCGGTGCCGTGGGGAAGATGTCGAGGGTGTCGGGGGGCTCGGGGGCCTTGCGCGGGAGCGTGGGGCCGGCGCTGCCCGTCACCGCGTTCCAGGCGAACAGCTCCTTGCGGTTGGTGTCGGTCAGCACGAGCGTGGCCCCGCCCGCCAGCGCGCTCGACCGCGCCTGGCGGTGGTCGTCGAGGGTGCCGGCGTAGAGGACGGGGGCGTCGGTGTCGAGCAGGCCCAGCCCCGCCGCCGCCTCGAGCCCGGCGCCGTCGCCGGCCACCACCACCGCCCCCGACGTGGCCTCCCCCCGCACCACGGGGCGGGGGTCGGACACGGGCAGGACCTCGACCGGCGCCGGCCACGGGGCGGCGGGGTTGCCGGCCAGGACCGACTCGTTCACCACCGGGTCGCGGGGGATGTTGGGCCCGGGCGTGCCGTAGCCGACGGGGGTGCCGAGCCCGGCCTGGGGGAGATCGAGAGCGGGCCACGAGTCCTGGGGCGAGGGCCGGTCGTAGAGCCAGTAGGCGATGTCGTTCTGCACGAGCACGTCACCGGCGTCCATGAGCCGCGCCATGGGGGCGAGGGCGGCGGGGTTGGCGGTGTTGCTCTGCAGGGGCTCGTCCAACCCGTAGAGCAGGTCGTAGCTGGACAGCGCCCCCTGGGGGGCCTGCTGGCCCGACACGAACGGCCGCGTGAGCACGCCCGGCCAGATGGGGTCGACGGTGTCGCCGAAGCGGTACACGGCGGTGTTGTCGGCGGGGATGGCGAGCACACGCGTGGCCGTGTCGGTGGCGTCGAGGGCCGTCGCCGCCTGGGTGTCGTAGCGGGGGAGGGGTGTGGCCACCTTGTAGCGGGCGAGCACCGTGCTGCCGTTCCACACCGCAGGGTTGGCGCCCGCCACGAGCGCCAGCACGAGCACGCTCACCCCGAGCCCGAGGCGCCGGCGGCGCCGCGTCGAGGGCCGTGAGCGCCGCCCCGAGGAGCACCGTCAGGCCCAACAGCACCATGGGGGTGGCGCGGTCCGAGGACCGGAGGGCGAGACCGGCGGTGGTCTTGGTCATGAAGGACTTGATGAGCGACCCCACCCCGACGGTCCGGCGTAGGGGTGCGAGCCCACGGCCAGCACGAGGCCGACGACGATGAGGAAGACGAAGTGGCGCGGTGACGCCAGCGCACGAAGGCGGCGCCGGCCAGGGCCAGCAGCGGCACGGTGAAGGTGAGCGCCACCAACCACAGCTCCTGGGTGAAACCGGTCAGCGGGGCGGCCACGGACCGCCGAGTCGGCGCCGTAGAAGAACCAGTAGCCGAGGCCGCGCAGGATCTCGGCCGCCGTCGACGTCTTGGCCACGGCGGCCACCGTCTCGGTGTAGCCCAGGATGTTGAGCCCGTAGTGGCCCTCGATGAGCAGCGACCACGCCCACCACAGCGACACGGCCCCTGTCAGCACCACGATGCGCCACGTGGCCGCCCACGCCCGGCCGAGCGGGTACTCCTTGGACACGAAGACCGCGTACAAGAGCCACAAGGCGGGGGCCACCGCCGCGTGCACCGGCCCGCTGGCGTTGAGGGCGCTGATGCTCAGCCACACCAGGGCGAACAGCGCCGGGAAGCGCCGAACCCCGTCGCGCACCGCCTTGATGGTGAAGGCGAGCAGCCATCCGAGGCCGGCCCAGGGCAGCAGCGGCGAGGAGATCCGGCCCACGTCCTGGAGGAAGTACGGAGACAGCATGTAGGCGAAGGCGGCCACCGTCCGCCCCGGCCGGTCGAGCCCCAGGGTGCGGCACAGGTAGAGCACCCCCGCCCCGCCCCGAGCAGCAGCGACCCCGTCCACAGCCGCTCGCCCACCCAGATCGGGATGCCCAGGGCGTGCACCGCGAGGTAGAACGGGCCGACGGGCCACAGGTAGCCGATCTGCTCGTGGGTGACGGTGCCGAGCCCCGACGCCGGGGTCCCACATCGACACCGACTGGCGCAGGAAGCGCCCCGGGTCGAGGTAGAGGTAGGTCTTGATGTCGGCGTCGACCAGCCCGGGCCGGGCCCACAGCTGCGGGACGTAGGCCACCAGCACGAGGGCCAGGTATTCGAGGTAGCCCACGCAGCCGGCTCCGGGACCCGACCGCGTTCGTAGGCTGGGTGCCATCAGGCTCAACGCGCCGTCCCCCTCTCCGGGCGTGGTGCCAACTGGGAACGGGAGAGTATGCCATGCAGGGCCCTGCACCCCACGGCACCCGGGGACCACGGATCCCCCTCGCGCACCACCGAAGCCCAGGCTGGAGGGGTAATCTCGATGGGCGAAGGTGGATCACCGGGGGGCGGTGGGAGCGTGGATGGTGCCAGGGCCGGCCCCCGTCATCGGGGCGCACCGGGGGCCGTGACGAGCCGCGGGTGCACCGTGCTCCGGCCCCACGCACAGCACCGTGGCCGGGTCGCGTCCGCGCCCCTGCGGGCCGTGCCCGTGGTCGCCTCCTGCTCGCCGTGTGCCTGGCGCTCGGGGCGTGCTCGGGGTCGTCCCGGCGGTGGTGGCTCCGGCAGCACGACGGTGGGCGGCCTGGGCGCCACCCTCGACACCGCCGCCACCCAATGCACCTTGCTGGCGGTGGTCGACCATCCGGGCGAGGACGTGGTGGCGGCCGTGCTGTCGGTCCACAACATCTCGGGATCCCCGGCGTCGTTCCAGATGCTCGGTGTGGTCGCCCTCATGAGCGACTCGGAGGGGGATCGCACGGCCCCGACGCCGATCCCGACATCCTCGTGGGCCAGTGCGGCGGTACCGGATTCGCCACGCCCGTGGCGCCGGGCGAGACCCGGACCGGGTGCGAGTACTTCAAGATCCCGCCGGCACCACGCCGGCCCGCCTGGAGCTGCTCGTGCATCCCACCTTGCGCTGGAACGTGGGGAAGTTCGCGCCGGGGGCGGGCGGGGTGAGCACCACGGTGGGCGGAACGGGCACGGGGACCGGAACGGGGACCGGCACCGGGACGGGAACCGGGACAGGGACGGGAACCGGCACCGGGACCGGGACGGGAACAGGGACCGGCACCGGGACGGGCACGGTTCGGGCCCGGCACCGAAGCACCACCCCCGCCATCACGTCAAGAAGCCGAAGAAGCCCAAGGTGAAGAAGCCCAAGAAGCCGAAGAAGCCCAAGGTGAAGAAGAAGCTCTAGGGAGACGACGACCATCTCCGACGCCGATGTGCGCACCGCAGCGGAAGAACGTGCCGACCTTCCCGACGCGGGCGGGGATGCGTCGTCATCGGCGGCATCGGCGCCTTTGGCACCTCTGGCGCCTTTGGCACCGGAGCCGCCGCCTGCGGGCCTCACGGCGCGCTTCGCCCCGTGGCTGGCGCTCGTGGGGGCGGTGGCGTGGGGATGCTGGGCGTGGCGGGCCGAGCTCGACGCCGTGCCCTATCTCGACGACAGCTCGGTGCACGAGCAGATGGTGCGGTTCGCCACGACGCGCCTGCAGGGGGGCCACCTCCCCCTGACGAGCTGGTTCCCCTACCTCGGCCTGGGCTCGCCGCAGTTCTTGCACTACCAGAGCCTTCCCTCCATGCTGACCGGTGCCCTCGGCCTCGCCACGGGTGCCGACACCGCCTTCCGCATCACGCTCTACGGGCTGCTGGCGCTGTGGCCCGTGCCGGTCTTCGTGGCGGCGCGGCTGTTCGGCCTGGGCCGGGGAGCAGCCGCGCTGCAGCGCGGCGTGCGCCCCCTTCCTCGTGAGCGCGGCGGGCATCGGATACGAGCCCAAGGCGTACGTGTGGATCGGCTACGGCGTGTGGGCCCAGCTGTGGGCGTCGTGGACGCTCCCCCTGGCGTGGGCGTGCTCGTGGCGGGCCATGACGTCGCGTCGCGCCGTGCTGCCCGCCGCCGTCCTGGTGGCGCTCACCATGGCCTTCCACTTCGAGACCGGCTACCTGGCCGTGATCCCCCTCGCCTTCTTCCCCTTCCTCGTGCCCGGCTCGTGGTGGCCGCGCCTGCGCCGCGCCCTGGCCGTGGGGGCGGGGGGGCTGCTCGTCGCCGCCTGGGCCGTGATCCCGCTCCTGGTGGAGGGCCGATGGGCCGCCACCAACGAGATCCTGGCCGACGGTCCCCTCGAGAACGGCTACGGGGCCAAGCAGGTGACGGGGTGGCTCGTCGGGGGACGGTTCCTCGACGACTACCGACTCCCCGTCGTCACCGTGCTCGCCGCCGTGGGCCTGGTGGCGTGCGTGCGGCGCTGGCGCGCCCGCCCGGCGGGCCGGGCGCTCGTGACGCTCGGGGCCATGAGCCTCGTCCTGTCGTTCGGCCGCACCACGTTCGGGTCGCTCACGGTCCTGCTCCCGGGGAGCAAGGACGTCTTCATGCGCCGCTTCATGATGGGCGCGCAGCTCGAGCGCGCTGTTCCTCGCCGGTGTGGGTGCGGTGGCGATCGTCGGGGCGGGGCACGCCGCCGTGGCGCGCCTGCGTCCGGCGTGGGAGGGGCGCCTCGCCCGGCCCGGGCTGCGACCCGCCCTCGTGGTGGTCGCCGCCGTGGTGACGGTGGCCGCCCTGGCGCCGGCGTGGACCCAGCTCGACACCTACGCCGCCGACAACGCCCACGACGTCGGCGCCCAGCGCGGCGCCGATGCCGTGCAGGGCGCGCGGGTCGACGCCCTCGTCGCCTACGTGCGGGGCCACGGGGGCGGGCGCGTCTACGCCGGCATGCCGTCGAACTGGGGCTCGGCCTTCTACGTGGGGTCGGTGCCGGTGTTCAAGTACCTGGAGGACCGTGACGTCGACGAGGTGGGCTACACACTGCGCACCGCCTCGCTCATGACCGACCCGGAGTACTTCTTCGACGAGGCCGACCCCGGCGACTTCGCCCTCTTCGCCGTGCGCTACATGATCCTGCCCGACGGCCATCCGCCCCCCGTGCCCGCCCGCCTCGTCCGGCGGGCCGGGCCGTACCTGCTGTGGGTGCTGCCCGGCCGCGGCTACGTGCGGGTGGTGGACACGGTGGGCGTGCTCAGCGCCGATCGCAGCGACGTGGGGAGGATGAGCGTCCCGTACCTACGCTCGGGCCTTCCCGGACAGGGCTTCTACCTGAGCGTCGCCTACGGGGACGCCGCCCCCGCCCCGCTGAGCGCCGGCGACGTGGCCGCGCTCAGCGGTCCGGCCGGGGTGGTGCGCACCGAGGACGACGATCTCCCCGACGGCACGGTCACCGCCACCGTGGTGGCGCGCCGGCGCGCCGACGTCGTCCTGAGCGCCTCCTACGACCCGGGGTGGACCGTGCTCGTCGACGGGCACCGCGCCCGGGTCGTCATGCTCGCCCCCGCGCTGCCCGCCGTGCAGGTCGGCCCGGGGCCCCATGTCGTCACGTTCCGCTACGGCGGCTTCGGGCTCTACCCCGAGCTCTTCGCCGTGAGCGCCGTCGCCGTGGTGGTCCTGGCGCTGTACGCGCTGGGGGACGGGGACCGGTGGCGCGCCGGAGCCGCACGCCGCCGGCACCGCGCCGCGCACCGCGCCGCGCATCGTTCCGGGACTACGAGGACGCCTGACGACGCCGTCGTTGCTTGACGCGGTACATGGCGTGGTCCGCCTCGGCCAGCAGCTCGGCCGGCAGGGTGTCGGGGTCGCCGGTGATGGCCAGACCGACGCTCACGCCCACCGTGACCTCGGCGCTCTCGAGGGCCATGGGCGTGTCGAAGGCGCTCGCCACCCGGCCCGACAGCGCGGCGGCGGCGTCCTCGTCGATCCCCTCGCACAGCACCACGAACTCGTCGCCGCCCAGATGGGCGGCGGTGTCGGCCGGGCGGATCACCGCCTCGATGCGCCGGGCCACCTCCACCAGGACCTGGTCCCCGACGGCGTGGCCCATGCGGTCGTTGATGCCCTTCAAGCCGTCGACGTCGCAGAACAGCACCGCCAGGGTGCGCGGCTCGCGGCGGTCGCGGGCGAGCGCCTGGCGCAGGCGGTCGTCGAGGAGGTAGCGGTTGGGGAGCCCCGTGACGGGATCGTGTGTGGCCCGGAACGCCATCTCGGCGTCGGCCACCGACCGTTCGGTGACGTCACGCATGAGCGCCAGCACGGCGGGCTCGCCGTCCCAGTCGGTGGACAGGACGCGCATGTCGGCCAGGAAGGGCTCGTGGTCCTGGCGCCGGGTGGTGGACACGACGGGGAAGCTCGCCACCTTGCCCACCAGCTGGGAGCGCGTCTCGCCCATCATCTGGGCGGCGGCGGCATTCACGAAGACGACGATGCCGTCGCGGTTGACCACCACCACCCCGTCGGTGCTGTTGTCGACGACCCCCCGGAAGTGGGCCTCGGTGGAGGTGAGCCGGTCCCGCAGTTCGCGCACCTCGCGCCGCAGGTCGTTGCGCTCCTCATCGACCTGTGCATCGTCTCCGTCGTCCGCTGCCACGTCTCCGCCCTCAGCGCGCCGTCGGGCATCGGACCCCGGCCGCCCGGCATTCGACCGGGCCCGGGCTGCCCCCGTTCCCTGGGGAGAACACTCCCCGTCCCCTGCGTCCCACTTCTCGTGAGCCTGGGCCACCAGGCTCACACGCGGCCCAACCTACACACAACCGTGGGTCAACACGGAGGGGCCTGCGGCCACACACCGTGCCCAGCGGGTGCCGGGGGTGGCCGGAGCGGGTCCCGGCCGCCGTGCCCGCCAGGGGGCAGGCTGGGACGGTGCCGCCCGAGCCCGCGCCCTCGCCCTCGCCCATGTTCCCCCTGTCGACCGTGCTCTTCCCCCACGTCCGCCTTCCCCTGCACGTGTTCGAGCCCCGCTACCGGGCCCTCGTGGCCGACTGCCTCGCCGGCGACGGCCGCTTCGGGGTCGTGCTCATCTCCCACGGCTCGGAGGTCGGGGGTGGGGACCGGCGCCTGGGCGTGGGCACCATGGCCGCCATCGAGGTGACGCACTCCCTGCCCCAGGAGCGGGTCATGGTGGTCGCCCGGGGCATCGAGCGCGTGCGGGTGCTGCGGTGGCTCGACGACGCCCCCTACCCCCGGGCGCTGGTCGAGCCCTGGGGATGTGCGCCCGCCACCGACGGCGCCGCCCTGCGCGCCGCCGAGGCGGCGCTGCGCCGGGTCCGGGCCCTTCTGTCTGAGCTCGGGGAGGGGCCCGCCCTCGTCACCGACGACCCCCTGGGCGCCACCCCCGACGAGGTCGCCTGGCGCCTGTGCGCCCTCGCTCCCGTCAACCCGCTCGACCGCCAGCGCCTCCTCGAGGCGCCGGGGGCGGGCGAACGGCTGGCGCTTCTCACGGAGCTGGTCGACGCTGTGGGCGGCGACGCCCAGGCCCTGCTGGCCGGTGGCTGACGTGCGCCGCGCCGTGCTGTGCCTCGGTGCCGTGCTCGCGTTCGGCGCCACCGCCGGGGCGTGTGGCGGCGCGGCGCCCTCCCCGGCGGGCACCCGGTCGAGCACCGCGCCACCGAGCACCGCACCACCGGGGTCGGGCTCCGCCGACCACAGCGTGCCCACCGACTTCGTCGGGACGTGGTACGTGCACGGCGGGGTCATGACCATCGACGCCGACGGCAACGGCACCCAGGTCTTCTCCTCGGGCACCTTCGGCGAGACCGACACCGTCACCTTCGTCGTCCAAGACGGCGGGCAGATGCTCGTCGGCACCATCCGCCGGATCACCGACGCCGAGGCCTCGGGCACCATCACCGATCCCGATCCGGCCGATGCCCAGGCGGTGGGGGACACCTTCAGCCTCGTGCACAGCGACGCGGACGTGCTGGACAAGGCCTACCGCACCAGCGCCCTGCCCGCCGAGGACCGCCGGGCGTCCAATCCGAATTTGTGCGGCCCCGGTCTGGGCTCGGTGCCCGAGGCCGACCGCCAGCGCTGCGGCGTCGGCTGAGACCGGCGCCGGCGGCGCAGCCCCGCTCACTCCGGCGCACTCCGGCTCAGTCCAGAGCGTTGAGCGCCTGCTGCGCGGCGCGGAGACGCTCGGCTTTGACCGTCTCCTCCTCGATCCGGCGCCGGATCTCCTCCTCGCGCCGGGTGAGGAGGTCGCGCTCGGCTGCGTTGGCGCCGTCCACGCACATCCGCACGTGCTCCACCGCCCCCCGCAGATCGGCGGCGGGCACCGTCCAGTGGATGGTGCCGCCCAGGCGCACGTCGGGATCGGGCGTGGCCAGGAAGGCGGGCGAGCCGTGCCGGGGTGCCGCCGTGTCCCGGAACTCGCGGGCCCAGTCACTGCTCGGGCGCTTGTTGAGCGACCACACCACCTGCACCTGGTCGCCGTCCACGTCGACGGCGTCCTTGCTGGTGATGGTGACCGGTTCCCAGGGCATCGCCCGGTCCTCCTTGGCTCGACCGGGCCCGAGGCTACCTGCGCCCCCGCCAGAGCACGAGCGAGGAGGTGCTGAGGGCGCGGGGGCTGGCGGTGTAGGCCTCCACCAACCACCGCGCCCCGGGTTGGGGCGCGGTGTCGACCACGGGTGGGTAGAGGGTGACGGTGTCCGAGGCGTGCGGGCCGAGCTCGAGGGCGGCGCCCTTGGCCCGGTGCCAGAAGCCGTCGGGGTTGTCCCCGGTGTTCACCAGGAAGTGCGGCGTCAGGGTGCGACCGGTTCGGTTGTCGACGGTCACGGTGACGGCGTCGACGAGACGGTCGTGCCCCGTCGTCCCCACCGACCGCACCACCAGCTGCAGGGGAGCGCCCGACAGGGCGAGGCCGGACGCCACCACGACGCCGGCCACGGGGACGGCCACCCACAGCCAGGTCCGGGCGCGCACCGCTCCCCATACCGTGGCCACCCGGGTCGCAGCCGAGGGTGACGACGCCCACGTCGGCGCCGCCGGCGGCGGCGTGCCCCGGGCCGGGCGGGGCCGGCGCCACGGTGAGGAGGCCGAGCACGGCCACGGGGAAGAGGTCGACGAGGTAGCTCGACAGGCTGCGGGCGGAGAAGAAGAACACCACCGGGAGCAGCAGCGGCCAGGCCCGCTTGAGCGACCGGTACCACACGACGAAGGACGCCACGATGGCGACGTAGGCGAGGGCGCCGGCCACGGTGATGAGGCTCAGGTTCACGCCGCCGGTCACGCCGTGGGTGGCGAGGGTGACGAGCCCCTGTCCGTCGGCCACGAGCGGATCGATGAAGGGGGTGAAGGCGCCGTGGTACCAGGCCGCGGGGCTCCACACCACGAAGGGGAGGTTCACGACGGCGAACACGCCCGCCACCACCCCCGCGTAGCGTGCGATGGTGGGAAGGACGCGGCGTCCGCCGCGGTGGGCCTCGATGGCGACCCCCGCCGCCAGCACGGGCACGCAGAACCACGGCAGCTGTTTGATCGAGCACGCCAGACCGAGGGCGACCGGCCCCGCATCCACCGCGCCACGCCGGCGTCGCGGCCGAGGCCGTAGCGGTCCCAGCGCCACACGGCCAGGACCATGAAGGGGAGGAAGGTGGCGTCGGTGCCGCGCATCCGTTCAAAGATGGATTTACCGGCATTGTCTTTCCCGCCTTTTGACAGATGATGAATAAGAAGGACGGAACATTCGCCCATGTTTCCGATCATGGCGAATGAATCCAAAACGGCCTGCATTTCATTCGATGAATTCTCATTCGCTGAATGAAATCGCCGCAGTGAATCAAACACCACAAACTTGATCCCGTTTGATCGGATGATGTCTACAATCTGGGCGGCATGGTCTGGGATCTTTGCAAACTGGCGGGTGATATGCAGGAGCGGCTTAAGATCGGCAGGCGCAATCCCGCGACTCCGTGCCAACGCATGAATACGACGCTGGAGATTGTGCCGTGATGCTTCTTCTTCAATCAAAAGACAGGGAGCTCGGTAGGCAGGCTTGTACTTCCCATACACAAGCCGCCCGTCGTGACGGACAAGAGCATATCCAATGCGATCGATGTTTTCCCCACGCCGGGATGACCCGCAATAAATCCGCGTGACTTGTCTGTCCACAGCCCTTCAATCATCCATTCCAAAGGCGGTTCAGGTTCAGATAAGAGAGCTTCCATGGATTCAGGCCGTAGAGCTTCGCGGCGATTGATCGGATACCGCGCTACAACGTCAGCGACTAATCCGGGCAGTTCATTCATGAACCCGGTTTTTTCAGCGAGTGGCGAAAGAATCTGGAGAATTTCAACGGGATTCATTTGTGCGATCTTGTGCAGTTTGCCAGTTAAAGACAGGAACGATGCGTGACGGTTTCCTTCGGTGATTTCGGAAATGACGAAGACGGCTGATGATTTCTGTAACGGTCCCATTAGTGGAAAGGTCGGAATCAGGAAATTGTTTGCACCATTCCGGCAGGGTTTCAATCGGCCCTTGATCCGGCCCGAAATCCCAGCCGCGAGCGGGTTCGGAAGCGTTCGGGATGACGACATACCCACCCAGCCCGCGAATGTCGAATCCCTTGATCTTTCCTATCTCAGATCCCGTCGTCGGATCTTGAACATCGAATCTTCCCACTTGTAGAAGTAATGACAGCCGCGCCGGGAATGGGCTTTCCAAGTGCGTCCCGAAATCGGCGTTCGGGAACGCCTTGACCCAATCGTTAGAGTCAATGTCGATGACAAAGAAACCATTGATCGGTCCAGTGGGAGCCGCGAGAGACATTTTGGGAATCGTTGAGCCAGTCGGTAACTTCTTCAGGGGTGGGTTTGCGGGATTGGTAAGGCTTCCATGTTTCGAGGAGGGGCCGCTTTGCGTCGTTCGCGTCTTTGCTGTAGTTCGGGCCTTTGACGGGAAAGACTGACCAGCCCAAGTCAACGTAGGATTGGAGGTTCATGCGGACAGCCACGTCTTGTCTGCCAACATCTGAGTCCTGATCCTCTTAGCCTCGAACAGCATTTGCGGCATTTCGACTCCGGCCCTGAGTGTTGGCTAGGATACGGACGGCGAAAGCTTTACGGCGGTATGATTTGACGTCATTCATTCGCCCCTCCTGCAATAGACCCCGCCAGGACATAGTGATACCCGCTAAGGTTCCATGCCTGACGGGGAAATGGGATGTTTGGATTCTAGCGGGTACCATAAATGGAGTATGGAACTAATGCGTAAAGTTGTCAAGCCCCGCCGTCATACTCGGGCACGCCCTCACCTTTCGCGGGGGGGGTCATAGCAAGCACCAGACTATTTTACAGACGATGTGCGCGGTTTGATCTTGATGGATGCCTTATCCTATGACTCACATTTTCCGAAGTCGATGATCCAATGGCAACAAGTTTCAGCGATCCCTAAAAGAGATGCGTCCCGTAATGAGCCATACCGCCATTCCGTGGATGAGAGCATGAGCCGTCAACCAGTATTGCCATGTGACTTGATATTTTTGTCCCGGAGGTACAACAGTCATATCGGGTTTGCGGTTGCGGTTCTTGCCCTTCGCCATAGAGTCCGACTGTAAAGCGAAGTCGGC
>CAWIWK010000073.1:0-4844 GCA_963839605.1 uncultured Acidimicrobiales bacterium
AATTGCGAGTAGGTCGAGACGTAGTGCACCCCGGCTGCCGTCGCTTCGGTCTGGATCATGGCGTCGAGGTCCAGCTCCAGGGAGTTCAGATAGGAGGTGTCCCCGTTGCTGAGGGGCATGGTCGGGTAGCACCCGCCGCTCGACGGGAGGATGTCGGGGTAGCCGAGGACGTAGACCTGCGCGTCGGGGGCGTCCGCCTTGATGGTGGCGAAGGTGTGCTCGACCGTCGCCGCGTCCGAGGCCACGTCGTTGGTGAAGGTGCTCCCGTACACGGCCTTGCACGGGCTCCCGATGTTGAACACGTCGAAGATGTCGATGACGCCGCAGTCCACCAGGGCCGAGACGAACAGGCCGTTGTCGTTTCCGCCGTCGGTCAGGGTCACGAGCTGGGTCGACGACGACAGGGCGCCGACCTGGGGCGACACGCCCGGGTACTGCGACGTGGACGTCAGGTCGGCCGAGGTGGCCCCCGAGCACGACACGTCGTCGAGCGAGGCGCCGAGGTACGACGCCGTGTCGTAGGGGTAGCTCGCCGACGACTGCAGGCACAGGAGGTTGCCCGTCGTCGGCCCGTCCAGCGGGCCCGCCGAGTAGGAGTCGCCCAGGGCGACGTAGCGGATCGCCGTCCCGGCGTGCGCGGCGGGGACGGCGAGGCCGAGTGCGGCGCACGTCGAGGCCACGAGCAATCCGGATCCGACCAGGGCCCGCACGGGGTGACGACGGAACGCTCTCGATCTCATGGGACTCCCCCTCCGTGGTGCGCACGCGCCCGGCTCTCGTGCACGCTCGGCCACGGACCGTACCGGACGGCGCCCCGAGGGTCCACGGGCCCCGGTTCCCGGCCCCCGGCCCCCGATCAGCGATCGTGGCCGGCGCCGGGGACGGTGCCCGGGTTCAGCCTGCGCCGTCGTCGTCCTCGTGGTCGCCGGCTCCGGCCGGGCGCAGGAGCACCACCGCCTTCTCCACCGCCCGCCGGGCGCGGGTGAGGCGTCGCTCCTCGGCCATGAGGGCGGGATCGGGCTCCTCCCGCGCCGGGTGGCCCCCGACGCGGCCGACAGCCGGTCGATGGCCAGATCGGCCAGCTCCTCGGCGATGGACGCCAGCCGGTCCGCCACCTCGTCGACGCTCACAGCATCGTCCCCGGCGCCACCACGGGAGCGCGGCCCACGCCCTCAGGCGCCCTTGGCCGGCAGGTCCACCTCGAGGATGTCGAGGACACCGTCGGCTGCCCTCGCCCGGAGCACCTTCTTGTCGAACTTGCCCACCGAGGTCTTGGGGATCTCCGAGGCGAAGCTCCAGCGCTCGGGCAACCACCAGCCGGGCCACCCGGTCCGACAGGAAGGCGAGGATCTCCGCCGCCTGGGGCTCGGCGCCCTCGGCCGCCACCACCACCACGAGCGGCCGCTCGTCCCATCGCTCGTCGGGCACGCCGATCACCGCGGCCTCGTACACCCCGGGGTGCGCCATCACCGCGTTCTCGAGCTCGACCGACGAGATCCACTCCCCCCCGGACTTGATGACGTCCTTGGTCCGGTCGGAGATCTGCATGTATCCCCGGTCGTCGAGCGACCCCACGTCGCCGGTGCGCAGCCACCCGTCGTGGAAGCGGTCGGGCGAGGGGTCGCCGTAGTAGGAGGCCGTGATCCACGGTCCGCGGACCTCGAACTCCCCCACCGAGGTGCCGTCGTTGGGCACGATCGCGCCCTCCTCGTCGACAACGCGGATCTCGACCCCGGCCACGATGCGCCCGGTCTTCGCCCGCCAGTCCATCTCCTCCTCGGTGCGATGCCCTTCGGAGGCCGGCCAAGGCGCACACCGGGCTCGTCTCGGTCATCCCCCAGCCCTGGATCATGGTGACGCCGAAGCGGTCCTGGTACGCCTCCATAAGGGCGCGGCGGCACGGCCGAGCCCCCCGGCCGTCACCAGCCGCAACGAGGACAGGTCGACCTCGTGGTTCTGGCTGTAGTGCAGCAGGTCGTTCCAGATGGTGGGCACGCCGAGTGACAAGCGTGGGACGCGCTGCTCGCGGATCATGCGGGCGAGCGGCTCGGCCTGGAGGTAGCGCTCGGGCAGGACGAGGTCGGTGCCGGCGAAGAAGGCCGTGTAGGGCATGCCCCAGGCGTTGGCGTGGAACATGGGGACGATGACGAGGGCGCTGTCGGCTCGCTCGCACCCACGCAGTTGACGGTCATGCCGGCGTAGGCGTGCAGCCAGGTCGAGCGGTGGCTGTAGACCACACCCTTGGGGTTGCCCGTCGTGCCGCTCGTGTAGCACATCGACGCCGCCTGGCGTTCGTCGATGTCGGGCCAGTCGAACCCCGGCTCCTCCGCCCCGAGGAGCTCCTCGTAGGAGAGCGTGTCGCCCAGCGCCGACGGTGTCCCCCTCCCCCACCACGATGACGTGCTGACCGTCTTGCACTCGGCGCGCACCCGGGCCAACAGCGGTGCCACCGAGGCGTCGACGATGACGACCTTGTCCTCGCCGTGGTTGACGACGTAGGCGAGCTGCTCGGGGAAGAGCCGGATGTTGAGGGTGTGGAGCACGGCCCCCATGGAGGGCACCGCCAGATAGGCCTCGAGGTGCTCCTGGTCGTTCCAGGCGAAGGTCCCCACCCGGTCGTCGGCTCCCACGCCCAGCCGCCGCAGGGCCCGCGCCAGGCGCTCGGCCCTCGCCCCCACCTCGGCGAAGGTGGACTCCCGGTACCCCGCACCTTCGGCCGTGACCACCCTGCTGTCGCCGTACACCGATACGCCCCGCCTGAGGATGCCGCTCACCAGGAGGGGGCCGTCCTGCATCGTGCTCTGCATGGGCGGAGCATACCGGCGCACCCGGCCCGATCCCGGCTGCGACGGGGCGCGGCCTGCGCAGAGGCAATACCCTCGGACCATGGACCGCACCGAAGCACTCGAATTCATAACCACCAACCACCGCGCCGTGCTCGCCACCACCCGGGCCGACGGGGGCCCGCAGCTGTCGCCGGTGGCGGCGGCGGTGGAGGGCGACACCGTGATCGTGAGCACACGCGAGACGGCGCTCAAGACGAAGAACCTCCGCCGCCGGCCACGCGCCGCGCTGCTCGTGTTCACCGACGGCTTCTACGGCGACTGGGTACAGGTGGAGGGCCCCGTCGAGGTCGTGTCGCTGCCCGAGGCCATGGAGGGGCTCGTGGCCTACTACCGCCAGGTCGGGGGCGAGCACCCCGACTGGGACGACTACCGGGCCGCCATGGAGCGCGAGCGGCGGGTGCTGCTGCGCATCACGGTGGAACGGGCCGGACCCGACCGGGCGGGCTGAGCACCGCAGGCGGGCCGAACCCCCGGCGCGCCGGTAGGGTACGCCCGTCCATGGCGGCGCGCCCCGTGCCATGCGGCGCACGGGCGGAGAGGGAGGGCACGTGGGACAGGTCAACACGGTCCGGGGTCCGGTCGACGCGTCGGCCCTCGGGGCCACGCTCATGCACGAGCACGTCTTCGTGCGCTCCCCCGAGGTGGCCGCCAACTGGCCCACGGGATGGGACCGCGCCACCCAGGTGGCACGGGCCGTCGACCGCCTGCACGAGCTCAAGGCGGCGGGCATCGACACCATCGTCGACCTCACCGTGGTGGGCCTGGGCCGCGACATCGAGGTCGTCCAGGAGGTGGCGGACCAGGTCGACCTGCACATCGTCGTGGCCACCGGCCTCTACACCTACAACGACCTGCCCCATTACTTCGACTACCGCGGCGCCGCGTTCCGGCCCACCAATGTCGACCTGCTCGACGAGTTCTTCCTCCACGACATCGAGGAGGGGATCGCCGGGACCGGTGTGCGCCCCGGCATCTTGAAGTGCGCCACCGACGAGCCCGGGCTCACCCCCGGTGTGGAACGGGTGCTGCGCGCCGTGGCCCGGGTGCACCGCCTGACGGGCGTGCCCATCTCGACCCACACCCACGTCGGCACCCACCGGGGCCTCGACCAGCAACGCGTGTTCCCGAGGAGGGCGTGGATCTCAGCCGGGTGGTGATCGGCCACAGCGGGGACAGCACCGACCTCGCCTACCTCGGCACGCTCCTGGAGGCGGGGTCCACCCTCGGGATGGACCGCTTCGGCGTCGACGCGTACTGCCCCACCCGAGAGCGCGTCGAGACGGTGGCCCGCCTGTGCGAGCAGGGCTGGGCCGGCGCTCTCGTGCTGTCACACGACGCGGGCTGCCACATGGACTGGTTCGACGACGACTTCCTCCGTGCCGCCCAGCCCAATTGGCACTTCCTGCACATCAGCCACGACGTCCTGCCGGCGCTCCGCGAGCGGGGCGTGCGCGCCGAGCACATCGACGCCATGCTGGTGGGAAACCCCCGGCGCATCCTCGACCACGGCGCCGCGTACTGACGCAGTCCGGGGTACGGGCACGCCGCCGCGGCCCGAGTCGGCTCGGCACCGGCATGGGACGACCGGTGCCGAGCCCATGACGTCGGGCCGTGCCGTCGCTGAACCGCTCGTTCCGACGACGCCAGGAGTGTGCGCGACGGGGATCAACCGACTCCCATCGGTTCGCCAACTTCCGCGCAACGGGGTCACCCCGCCACCCTGTGAGCAGAGTCGGCTCTGCCACGCCGGCAGCCCGGCGTGACGGGGTCCCGGGGCGGGCGCCGGCGTGCGGGCGCGGCCGTGGCGGGCTCGGTACGCTCGGCTCCTCCGCGGCGGTGGCGCGCCGAGCCCAGGAGACGACCCCGTTGCCCGAGTTCACCTCCTACCTCCCGGGGACGCCGTCGTGGGTCGATCTGTCCACGTCCGAGGTGACCTCGGCCCAGGCCTTCTACTCCTCGCTGTTCGGCTGGAGCGTGGGCGGCACGGGGCCCGACGAG
>CAWIWK010000074.1:0-109241 GCA_963839605.1 uncultured Acidimicrobiales bacterium
GCGGGACCGACCGCCAACGGATCGGGGTCGGTGTCCACCGGCACCGGCAACACGTCGACAGGCTCCGGTGGCACGGTGTCGTCGAACGGGGGGTCGAGCACCACGACCACCACCACCCTGCCGACGGGCACGAGCAGCACCACGACCACCACGGCGCCGACGGGCACGACGACGACCGGCACCACGACGACCGGGAACGGCGGCGGCGGGTCGTCAGGGACGGGCACCACCACGGCGCCGTGGATCAGCCTGTTCGCCCCGATCACGGGGCCGGGCGCCTCGCAGGTCGAGACGGCACCGGCCAGTGGGTCGATCGTGAACGCCGACGCGCCGGTGCAGAGCGGGTCGGTTCCCTCCGGCACGGCTCCGGCTCTGCCGTCGGGCACCACTGTCCCGGCTCTGCCGTCGGGCACCCCGGTCCCGCCGCAGATCGTCCCGGCGGGGACCACTTCCAACGGTGGCGCCGTGCAGCCGGTCGTGAACGTCGACGCCCCCGTGGCGGGATCGGGAGCAACAGGTAGCCCCGAGGACCCCGACACCACGGGCACCATCGCCAACGTGGCGGTGCCGATCGACACCGGGAGCGCTTCGGCAGGACCGGCAACGTCCGGTCCGACGGGGAGCGGTGACACCACCGCCACCACCGAGCCGCTGGTGAACGTGGACAGCGCCCGTCCAGGGTCCGGCCGCCTCGGGCAACCCCGAGGGCTCGGGAACGACGGGCACCGTCGTGAACGCGGTGGTGCCGGTGGAGACGGGCTCGGCGCCGGCGTCGTCGGCCACCACGGGCGGGAGCGGCACCTCCGCCCCTGTGGCGAACGTCACCTCCCCCGTGCCGGGGCTGGCCGGCGGCGTCGTCCCGACGGCGTGAGCTGAACGGCGGCGCGCCGTGCCCGGCACAGCGGGTGCGGCTGTACGTGACCCGGCAGGTGCCCGCCTCCCGACCCACGGGGGGTGGGCACCTGCGCCGGGCACCGGTGGTCGACGACGTCGCCCGCAATACGGGGACCGCAGCGCCGTTTCCTCAACAGAGGCACCACCCATGCGGTGGTGGGAGGCAGGAGGAACGCACATGCTCCGCTGTTCCGGTCAGCTCGTGATCCATGACGACGGTTCCGTCGTGGGGTGCACGGAGGAGGTGTGCGGACGCAGGTGCAACGGCAACTACCTGCGCATGAACCACCCGGGCTCGATCACGTGCCGGCAGTTCGTGCCGTCGGGCCGGTGCCGGCTGTGTGGCCCCGCCCCGGTGCAGGTCCGCCGATCGGCGGGGTCACCGGCGTTTTCGCCGGCGCCGTCGTTTCAGTTGACGACGGTGCGCAGACGCGTCGGGGACGAAGTCGGGAGCCATGATGAGCCGGAGGCGCATGACCTCGTCGCAGTGACGGCAGCGCGTGCCCCGGGGCGTGATGCGGCAGGCCATCACGCCGGCCAGGTGCGGCATGTCGTAGCCCGCGCAGCTGCCTGCCGTCGAGCTCCTCGGAGCAGTAGGCGATCTCTCCGTCGCGATGCAGACACGAGGCAGCCGTCGCAGATCTGCACTCACGCTCACCTCGCTCCGCTCCGGCCCGCACTCGGTTGGTGCCGGCTCCTCTGCCCCGGGGTTCCGCCTGGTCCCGATGTCACCTAGTGGATCGGCCCCTGGACGCGAGAGGTGGAACAAGTGATGCACAACGGGCTCGCCACGCGGCGTGGTGATCGGCGTGTCGATGCGTGCGGCGCGTGACGGAACGGCATCGTGATCGGCAGCTCGAGGACGTCTCGCCCTGCCCTGGACGCTCGTCCGCGGGCGCCCGAGGGCGTCAACGCCACTCGGACCCTCGCTCAGCTCGACAGCGAGGTGGCGGGGGCGAGGGTGCAGTACGCGGCAGTGTGTCGCCGTCGACCGAGACGGCAGGCGAAGAATCCGCCCGCGATGCGGATGGTCCTCGCCCGCGCACGTGCCGCCGCCGGTCTCCTCGGTGCAGTAGGCCACCGTGCCGTCGCGATGCACCACCAGCTGTCCTGACAGCTGCTCATCGTACCCTGCTCCTCCTGCTCGCCCGGGGGAAGGCGTACCCGCCGGGCGACTACCCCGTTCCCGCAGGACCCGCTGCGGGACCTGCCTCACATATCGGCGCTGTGCGTGGGCCCCTTGAGGATTTTCGCAACATCTGCCCCAATGCCGCTACCGGAAGTCGCACGAGACGGCTGCAGGGCGAGGGAACCGAGGTCGAGAGGGGTGATCTTCTCGGCCACCACGCTCACCACCCCGTCCACCCGCTCCAGGCGGCCGCGCACCAGCAGGGCCGGTGACCGCCGGGCCGCGTGGCGCCAGCGCTCCCAGGCGCCCGGGGAGCAGATGACGTTCACCATGCCGGTCTCGTCCTCCAGGTTGAGGAACACGGTGCCCTTGGCGCTCTCGGGTCGCTGGCGGTGGGTGACCACCCCACCCACGAGTACCTTGCCGTCGGTCTCGGCACCCGACCAGCCGCCCGGCGGGGATCACCCCCAGGGCGTCGAGCCGGGGCCGGGCGAGCTCGACGGCGCTCGGCCCCACGGTGAGGCCGGTGGCCCACATGTCGGCCTCCACCTCCTCGAGGGCGCCAGATCGGGGAGGGCGGGGGCCTCCTCCCCGACACGAGGCCCGGGAGCCGCTCGGCGGTGGCGTGCGCCAGCGCCCCGGCCGCCCACAGGGCGCCGGCGTCGGCGTCGCGGATCTCGGGGTGCGCCGTCGCGGGCGGGCAGGCCGTCGAGAGCGCCGGCCGTGGCGAGCGCCTCGAGCTGGGGACGGCCTGCCCCGTCCGGCGCACCAGGTCCTCCATCGAGGCGTAGGGGCGGTGGTCGGCCACCCGCCGGGCCACGCCTCGCCCACCCGCGCACCGACAGGAGGCCCAGCCGGACGGCGGGCTCGGCGGCCCGGCGCGCCCCCGGGTGCGTCGTCGGGCCCGTCGAGGTCCCACACCAAGGTGGCATCGGCGCCGGAGTGGTCGACGTGCGGCCGGTGCACGGTCACGCCGTGGCGCCGGGCGTCGGCCACCAGCGACTGGGGGGACCAGAAGCCCATGGGCTGCGCGTTGAGCAGCCCGGCGCACAAGGCGGCGGGGTAGTGCAGCTTCAGCCAGGCGCTCGAGTACACGAGATAGGCGAAGGACACGGCGTGGCTCTCGGGGAAGCCGAAGTTGGCGAAGGCGGCCAACTTGCCGACGATCTCCTCGGCCACCGCCCCGGTGATGCCCCGCTCGGCCATCCCGGCGATAGAGCCGGTCCGACAGGCGCGCCATCCGCGCCCCGGAGCGCTTGGCGCTCATGGCCTGGCGCAGCTCGTCGGCCTCGGCCGGCGTGAACCCGGCGGCGTCGATGGCGATCTGCATGAGCTGCTCCTGGAACAGCGGCACCCCGAGGGTCTTGTCGAGGGCCTGCTGCAGCAGGGGATGGGGGGGGTCGGGTGCTTCGAGTGCCCTGGCGCCGGCGGATGTAGGGGTGGACCGACCCTCCCTGGATGGGACCGGGGCGGATGATGGCCACCTCCATCACGAGGTCGGAGAAGCAGCGGGGCCGGATGCGGGGGAGGGTGGCCATCTGGGCCCGGCTCTCCACCTGGAACACCCCCACGGTGTCGGCCCGGCACAGCATGTCGTAGACGGCGTCCTCCTGGGGCAGCATGGCCAGGTCGATCTCCACGCCGTGGGCGTCGTGCGATCAGGTCCACGGTGCGGTGCACGGCCTCGAGCATGCCCAGGCCGAGCAGATCGAACTTGACCAGCCCGGCCGCGGCGCAGTCGTCCTTGTCCCACTGCAGGGCGCTGCGCCCGGGATGCCGGGCCCACTCCACCGGGCACACCTCGACCACGGGCCGGTCGCAGAGCACCATGCCCCCCGAGTGCAGTCCCAGGTGACGGGGGAAGTCGAGGACCTGCCCGGCCAGGCCGGCCACACGAGCGGCGGCAGGGGCCCGCCGCGGTCGAGCGGCTCGCCGTGGTCGACCGCCTTGGCCCAGCCGTCGACCTCCTCGGGGCAGTGACCCGAGGGCCTTGCCCACGTCGCGGATGGCCGAGCGGGCCCGGTAGGTGATGACGTTGGCCACCTGGGCGGCGCAGTGGCGGCCGTAGCGCTCGTAGACGTAGGCGATGACCTCTTCGCGCCGGCCCGACTCGATGTCGACGTCGATGTCGGGCGGCCCGTCGCGCTCGGGGGAGAGGAAGCGCTCGAACAGCAGCCCCAGGGCCACGGCGTCGGCGCGGGTGATGCCCAGGGCGAAGCAGACGGCGGAGTTGGCGGCCGAGCCCCGGCCCTGGCAGTAGATGTCGTGTGCGGCGGCAGAACTCCACGATGTCCCACACGATGAGGAAGTAGCCGGCGTAACCCGAGGGTGCCGATCACCTCGAGCTCGTGGTCGATCTGGGCCCAGGCCCCCGGCATCCGCTCGTCGCTGCGCGGGCCGTAGCGGGCGGTGGCCCCCCGTCGCGCCAGCTCCACCAGCCAGCTCTGCTCGTCGTGGCCGGCGGGCACCGGGAAGTCGGGGAGGCCGCGGCGCCACCAGCCGGAGGTCGAAGGCGCACTCCCGGCCGAGCTCCGCCGGCCCGGGCCACCGCCCCGGGCCACCGGGCGAAGCGGCGCTCCTGCTCGGCCCCGGGCTGCGGAGATGGGCGGTGGCGGCGGCCGGGAGCCAGCCGTCGAGCTCGGCCAGGGGCCGCCGGGCCCGCACGGCGGCCAGGGTGGTGGCCAGACGGCCGCCGGGCCGGCGGTGGCGTAGTGGACGTTGTTGGTGGCCACCAGGTCCACGCCCCGGTGCGACGGCCAGGCGGGCCAGGGCGTCGTTGCGGGCCGTGTCGAGCGGGTCGCCGTGGTCCCACAGCTCCACGGCCACGTTGTCCCGGCCGAAGGCGTCGGTCAACCGGTCGAGCTCGCGGCCGGCGGCGGCCGGGCCGGCGGCGGTGAGAGCGGCGGGGACCGCCCCCTTGCGGCACCCGGTGAGGACGAGCCAGTGCCCGCCCCCGTCGACCGGTGGCGGGCCAGGTCCTCGAGGGTGCAGGTGGGCCGCCCTTGTCCCCCCGGCCAGGTGGGCCTCGGTGATGGCCCGGCTCAGGCGGGCGTATCCCTCGGGGTCGCGGGCCAGGACCACCAGGTGGGTGCCGGCCGGATCGGGGTCGCCGGTGCGCCCCGTGCGCCGCGCCGGCCGCCGTGCGCACCAGGGTGAGCTCGGCCCCGAAGACCGAGGGCAGGCCCAGCGGCCCGGGCCGTCTCGGCGAAGCGGACCACCCCGTACAGGCCGTCGTGGTCGGTGAGGGCCAGGGCGCCGAGGCCGAGCCGGGCGGCCTCGGCGGCCAGCTCCTCGGGGTGCGAGGCCCCGTCGAGGAAGCTGAAGTTGGAGTGGCAGTGCAGCTCGGCGTACGCGGTCATGGGTGGTGACCGGCGTCAGTCGTAGGTCCCCTCCAGCCACCAGCCGCCCCGCTCCCGCGTGAGCAGGTGGGCGTGTGCCGCCGGCGGTGACGACCTGCATGCGGGCTTGGCGGCGCCGGCCCCGGACCGACCACCACCGCTCGTCGGAGGGCCAGGGCCCGGCCCACCCGGTCACCGCCGTCCACGGCCCCCCGTCCACCGACAGCCGGGCCGGGGGGGCGGTGGCCATGCCCTCCGCCGTGACACCCACCGTCCGGCCGGCGGTGTCGACGAGCTGGGCGGCGAGCGGCCGGTCGAGCACCATCACCGGGGCCGGCGGGGGGACCTGTCCCGGCCAGGGCGGCCCGGTGCCCCCTCCTCGCCGTCGTCCCGCCGGTCGGTGCCGGCGGCCGCGGCGGTGACCAGGGGACGAGCCGGGCCCGCTGGGCCGGCCCCCGCCCACCTTGGAGCCGGCCCGTCACCACCGCCTCGGGGCCGAGCAGGTCCTGCACGCGCGGCCAGGGCCCGGGCGGCCCGGGCATCGGCGCCGGCGCTTCCCCCCCCAGAACCCGGCCTGGCGGGTGACCGCCGCCGCCGGGGCGGGCCCCGGCCGGGCGGCCGGGGAAGAGCAGGCGGAAACCGGGCAGCTCCCCGTCGACCCCCCGGGCCACCCGTTGGCACACCGCGACGTCCGCCCCGAAGCGGGCGAGGACCTCGGGCCCGGGCAGGGCGGCGAACGTTCCCAGGGTGCGGATCCCCAGCGGACGAGGAGGTCGGCCAGCTCGGGACGCTCCAGGGTGGCCACCGGCCACGGGGCGACGAAGGTCGGGGTGGCGCCCGGGGGGACGACGACGGGCCCGGCTCCCAGCGAGGCCCGGGCGGCCAGGGTGGCGGCGAACAGACCGTCGGCGATCCCTACCCCGGCGGGCCGTCCCGGCCAGGGCGTCGGTCGGCCACGGCCGACCAGGGCCCCCTCTCCCCCCGAAGTAGCGGGCCGGCCCCCGGGTGGGCACGGCGCACACCCCGGGGCGCACCGGGTCCACCCTGGCGGCGAAGGACCCGAGCGCCTCCACCACGGAGCGGAAGGCCCGGGCCTCCCGGCCCGTCTCGTGCTCCTCGAGGAGGTCGGGACACCACACCACGAGCAGCCGTTCCACCTTCTCCCCTCCACCTCTTCACTGCTTCTATTGCGCGCTTTCTATTGCGCGCTCTAATTGCCGCCTTCTATCGCCGCGGCTCTGTCGTGGTTCTGTCCTGGCTCAGCCGGGTGGTCGGTCTCCGGGCCCTGCGCCGGGCTCGATCCGTCCCGAGGGGGTGGGGAGCCAAAGGTCGATCTGCACCGGTCGGGCCGCCGACCGCCGGCCGGTGGCCACCACCACGGCCCGCCTTCCCTGCAGATGGCCGTGCCCGTCGCCCACCCCGCGCCAGCTCCCTGCGTCCACCGCCAGCCGGACGCCGGCCCCGTCGGGCCAGCCCCGGGGCCCCGCCAGCACCACCAGCACGGCCCGGCGCTGCCGGGCCCGGGCGGCCAGCCGTCGGGCCGCCCCGGGCCGTACCGGCCCGGGCGGGCGCACCAGCACCACGTCCAGGCCGTCGAGGAGGGTGGCCGCCACCTCGGGCCCACAGGGCCCCGGGGCGGGGGACGAGCGCCAGGTGCCCGAGGTCCACCCCCATCTCGGCCAGGCCCAGGACCCCGGGATCGGACGCCCCCACCGCCCCGCACCACGACCGGCGGTCGAGGCCGCGGCCAGCAGGGCGAAGGCCAGGGTGGTGCCCCCCCCGCCCCCCCGGGGCCCGGGACCACCCCCTCCCTCGCCGCGGCGGGACCGGCGGCGGGACCCACGCTGACCACGCCACCCCGTTGCAGGCCCCCGCCGGGCAGGAGGGGGGCGAGGGAGCGGGAGGAGGGGGAGGAGCTGGTCGCGGCTGGACGAGGTGGGCCGGGCCCGCGCCGCCAGGGTGGCGTTCAGATGGCCGGCACCCACAGGGCGTCTGCCCTGGGGACGGGCCTCGGCCGCAGCAGTGGAGGCGGCGGATCCGGAGGCACCCATAAGGCGACCCTATCGAACATATGTTCGATACTCCACTGGGACTGTCTATCTGGCGCACCCAGGGCCTCGCTGGGAGCCGGGCCCCGGCGGGGGGTTAGTCTCGGAGGGGGCGGCCATTCTCCCGGGGGCAGCGGTGAACAGGCGTGAAATCGTGACCATCTTCTGGCAGCCCAAGCTCCAGATCGACGTGACCTTCGTGGGCGGTGAATCGGAGCGCCTGGTCGGGGACCGAAAGCTGGCCGCCAAGCTGGCCGCACGGGCGGGGTTGGGGCTCGCTCCGACCCCCCTGGGTACCGTGCGCTGGACGAAGGATTCGACCTTCGCCGTGCATGTCGAAAACACCCACTGAGCAGGGAATTACACCCCTGTAACCGACACACACCCTCCGCCCATCACATTCCCAGCAGACCCCGGCCGCCGTCCCGATCGGGTTCCGGGGCGCGCCCGGGGGCGGGGAGCCGGCCGGGGACGGGAACGAGCCGCCCGGGGACGGGAGTGGTGGGGAGCTCGAGGGCGGCCGAGCGCCAGGGCTCGGTGGCGAACCACGGCGTGAGGTGCACCCATCCCATGCGGTTGCGCTCGTCGACCACGAGCGCCATGCCCGGCCGGCCCCGCGCCGCCTCGTCCACCGGGAGGCGGTGCCGCATCACCGTGGCGGTGGTGACCGTGGGCCGGGGTCGTCGCGCCGGGCCCGGGGACCGAGGACCACCGCTGCACGCCGCCCCCACCCCGCCGGGTCGCGCCAGGGGAGTGCTGACCGACCGGGTGGGCACCTCCTCTTCGCCGGCCAGGGCGGAGAGGGCTTCCAGGGTCCTCACGTCGCCGATACCGGGCAGCACCACCGTGGTCCCGAACAGAGAGAGGAAACCTTCGGCCGCCGTCGCCCCACCGGCCCCGGGCCTGGGACAGGTCCTGCAGGCAGGCCAGAGTGAGCACCCCCTGGCCGCCGCCCTTCACTCACCATGGCCGGCAGGTCGGGCACGGGGGCGATGTTGGCCACCTCGTCGAGGGCGAGCACCACCGGGGCCCGTGCTCCGCCCCCCGTCCCGCCGTTGCGTTCTCCCTCGGTGCCACCGCCCGTTGCCGCCGACGGGCGTAGGCGGCCGCCCTGATGTCGGTGAGCAGGCCCACCACCAGGGGCGCAGCCAACGCCTGGTGCCGTCCGGTGGCACATATATAGAGAGTGGCAGACGAATCGCAGAAGGCGCCGGGGTCGAAGTCGGGGGCCACCGGTGGTGGCCAGGGCGGCCTCGCTGCGGTAGGCGGCCGAGCACCCCCGAGGCCGTCGACCAGATCCCGCTCAGCTCCCGTTCGTCGGTGGCGGCGATCCCGGCCAGGAGGTCCCCGGCGATCGGCGGCGCCGTTGTCGTCGAGGATCCCGCAGCGGCGTCCCGGCCTGGCGTCGGTCGATCCACGACAGCACCGTGGCCAGGTCCGCCCCGTCGAGGGCGGCGGCGTGCAGGACCGGGGCGAGCAGGGCCTGGGCCCGTTCGGTCCAGTGGTCGGCGCCGGTCGTCGCCGCCGCTGACCCCCCGACGGCCGGGTCGAGCCCCACCAGCCCCCGGGCCACGAGCAGGGCGTCGTCCCACGCCGCGCACCCGTGACCGGTGACCACCGCACGCCGTTCCACCCCGGCCGGTGCTCTCCACCGTGCCGCTCGGGTCATACGAGAAGGCACGGTCCGTGCGACCGTCGGGCCGCGGCGGTGACCCGCAGCACGTCGGGCTTGGTCGAGGTCGACACCACCGCGCCCGGCGCGCCGAGCACCGTCGGCACCACCAGCCCCGAGGTCTTGCCTGAGCGCGGCGGCCGAGGACGAGCACGGCCTGCTGCGCTGCCCGGCCCGCGCCGGACTCCGACCGATTCCGCCGCCGAGGTACACCGCGCGCCTCGTGGAGCGCACCGCGGACCGGATGGTGGCCAGCGCGGCCTGGGCGGGACCGACACCGACGCCAACGTTTTCGTGATCGAAAGTCGTCGCGGTCAGACCCTGGTGCGCCGGAGAGGGCGCGCCGGAGGAGGTGCACCCCGAAGTCGCGCGCCGATGTGGAAAAAAACTGTCGCGACGCGGCCGGGAGTACCTTCTGTGTGGGTTCGTGGGGTGCGCATCCCCCGAAACCTTGCGCACGGTCGGTCCGAGACGTGAGGGTGATGCCGCCTGTCACATCGTCTCCGGCCGAAGAACTCGGCACACCCTCGCGGACCCGCAGGTGTCCGGGATCCGAGCAGCGCGAACGGTGGACCGTCGATGGCGCCTCCCGACGGGTGTCCACGTGAATTTTCTTAGTGCCACGATCTGGCCGATATGCGGGCCCAGCGTGATCGTCGACCTCGAGTCGCAGCTCGCCGTCCTCGCCGACCTAGCCTCGACGACCGACATGACGTCGTACGTGTGGTCGGGGCAACGGCGTCATGGCCGAAAATGCTTACAAATTGGCGTTTCGCGTTGTCCATAGGCATATCGGAGATGTACGTCGGTCCGGCGACCGCGTGCCGCATCGTACGCGCCGCACGGAGACGTGCCGCGACTCGCCGTTCCTCGCGAATCCTGCGCGACGACCTCGCTCGCCTGACGGTCCAAGTCGCACGCTGTTAGCGCAAATGCTTGCTTTTGTCGTGGAACCTCTTTGATAGTAAGATGCATTTCCCGGAGGAGGTGCGGTGAATAAGTCGGGGCTGATCGACGCGGTCACCACGACGACGTCGATGGCAACGCGATGCCGAAGCGGCCGTCTACGCGCTCGTCCAATCGTGTCGAGAGAGGTTCGTTCGGGTGGCTGTCGTTATGGCCGGCTTCGGCAGCTTCAATCCCACGCACCGTGGTGCCCGCATGGGCGGAACCCGCAGACGGGTGCGCCGGTCAAGATCGCTGCCGCACGGGGCATGCGTTTCGCGGCCAGCACCACCTCAAGGACGTGCTGAACGGCAAGGCGGCGCCGGCGGCACCGAAGACGGTTCCCGCCAGGAAGTCGTCCACGGCCGCCATCACCACCACAGCGGCGGCGAAGGCCCGGAGCCCCACCAAGGTTTCGACCCGGCAGGCGGTTCACCACCGCCGACCGGGCAACGAAAAAGGTCGTCGGACGCGGCCCGGCCCGCAAGGCCGAGTACACGCGCCCCGGCGAGGAAAGCAGCAAGACAATCGGCCAGAAAGGCCGTCGGGCGACCCCCGGCGAGGAAAGCATCCAAGCGATCGGCCAAGAAGGCCGTTAGGAGGGCGTAGAGCATGCCAGTCAAGCGGGCAAGGAAGACCGCCAAGCGGGCGCCGGCCAAGAAGGCCGCCAAGCGCACGACCGCACGGAAGGTCGCCAAGCGGGCGCCGGCGCGGAAGGCCGTGAGGCGGACCGTCAAGAAGCGGGCAACCGCCAAGCGGGCTCCTGCCAAGAAGGCGGCGAAGCGCACCGTGAAGAAGCGGGCGACCGCCAAGCGGGCGCCGGCCAAGAAGGCTGCCAAGCGGACCACGAAGAAGCGGGCAACCGCCAAGCGGGCTCCTGCCAAGAAGGCGGCGAAGCGCACCGTGAAGAAGCGGGCGACCGCCAAGCGGGCGCCGGCCAAGAAGGCGGCGAAGCGCACCGTGAAGAAGCGGGCGACCGCCCAAGCGCGTCCGGCACGCAAGACGGCCAAGCGTCGGGCACCGGCCAAGAAGGCTGCCGCGTCCCCCAAGCGCACGGCCGCTCGTCGGGTGACGCGTCGGGCCCCGGCTCGTCGGCGGACCGCCAGGTAGTCACCGTCCTGCCGGGGTTCCCCGGCGGTCGGACATCGGATCGGGTGTTGCCCGGACCGGTGCAGTGTGCAACAGCAGTGGAGAACGGGACCCTCCGGGGTCCCGTTCTCGCCGTCCGGGCCCCGGCGACGCCGGTGTCAGTGTGGTGGGGAGCGCAGACCGGTCGGGATGTCGGCGGGGACGTCGACGTCGAGGGTGAGGTCGGGGTACCGCACCACACGCCAGGGCAGACCCAGGCGCTCGGCTTCGTGGCGGTGGTGGCGGTAGGACCCCGGCCCGTAGTGGAAGCGGAAGCCCGCACCGGTCGGCACGCACAGGACGTTGGTGCCGTCGTCGCCGCGATCGGGGACGAGTGTCACACCCGCGAACCCGGCCACGCTGGCCGAGGTCGCGGGCCAGGGGCAGGTCGGCGTGGGCCACGATGATCTCGGAGGCCCCCGCCTCCGACAGCCGGGACACACCCGCCTCCACCGCCCCGTTGAGGCCCCGTCCGGGCTCGGGCAGCACCATGGTGCCGCGCTCGTGCGCCCACCGGGCCACCTCGGGGTCGTCGCACACCACCGCCACCGGCAGCGGACCGGCGGCGGCGAGCACCACGCGCCGCCATGACCCGGGCCAGCTCGGCGCGACCGTCGGCGTCGAGCGAAGGGGCGAGACGGCCCTTGGCCGCACCGAAGGCCTTCACCGGAACGAGCACCACGCACCCCTGCAGGGGGGGGAGGTGCACCGGCGTGGCGGTCACGCGGTCAGTGTACGGCCGCGCCCCGGCGGGGGTGCCACGCCGTAGGGTGGGCCGGTGGCGGACAAGGTGGCCGTGATCGGTGCCGGCTCGTGGGGGACCACCGTGGCCGCCATGGCGGCGACGTCGGCCGCCACGATCCTGTGGGCGCGCCGGCCCGAGCTGGCCGAGCACATCGACCGGCGCCACCACAACGACGACTACCTCCCGGGCGTGGCGCTGCCCGTCGACCTGCGGGCGACGGCGTCGCTCGAGGAGGCGGTGTCGGGCTCCACGCTGGTCGTGATGGCCGTGCCCTCCCACGGGTTCCGGGCCGTGCTGGGCGAGCTGGCACCGTTCCTGGGTCGCGACACGCCGGTGCTGTCGCTGGCCAAGGGCCTCGAGCGGGGCACCCACCTGCGCATGACCGAGGTGGTGGCAGAGGTCGTGCCCGGTCGCTGCACGGGCGTGCTCACCGGTCCCAACCTGGCGCGCGAGATCGTGGCGGGCCAGCCCACGGCGACGGTGGTGGCCATGACCGACGAGGCCGCGGCGCGCATGGTGCAGGAGCTGCTGCGCACCGAGACGTTCCGCGTCTACACCAACCCCGACGTGGTGGGGTGCGAGACGGCCGGCGCCACCAAGAACGTGCTCGCCATCGCGGCGGGCATCCTCCAGGGACTCGGGTACGGCGACTCGTCGCGCGCCGCGCTCATCACCCGCGGCCTGGCCGAGCTCGGCCGGCTGGGGGTGGCCATGGGCGGCGAGCGCATCACCATCGCCGGCCTGGCCGGTGTGGGCGACCTGGTGGCGACGTGCACGAGCGCCCTGAGCCGGAACCGCATGGTGGGGGAGCAGCTCGGGCGGGGCCGGCCCCTCGAGGACATCCTGGCCGACATGCACATGGTGGCAGAAGGGGTGAAGACGGCCCGCCCCCTGCTCGACATGGCCGCAGCACGAGGTGTGGAGATGCCCATCGGCGAGCAGGTGGCCGCCGTGCTCGAGGGCACCATCTCGCCCGTCGACGCCATCCCCGCCCTCATGTCGCGCACGGCCAAGCCCGAGTTCCACGACCTGCAGGGTCCGGGCGCAGGGGACCGGTGACCCCCCCCGACGACACCGGGGCGGGGGGCGACGCCCCCCGCAGGGTGCGCGCCTTCCTGCGCAGCCGCGGCACGCCCGAGGAGGAGATCGACCGGGCCGAGGCCGAGGACGTGCTCGACCTGCTCGTGGCCGAGCAGCTGCTCGTGCCGAGCCGGCGGCGATTCACCTCGGGCGATGTGGCCGAGCGCACGGGCATGTCCCTGGACGTGTTGCGGCGCTTCTGGCGGGCGCTCGGGTTCCCCGACGTGGCCCCCGACGACCCCATGTTCACCGACCTCGACATCGAGGCGTTGCTCGTCCTGCGTTCCATCATCGACCTGGGTGTGGCCGACGTGGAGACCGGGGTGCAGCTCGCCCGTGTCATCGGGTCGAGCATGGCCCGCATCGCCGAGGCCGAGGTCTCTCCTGCGCTGCGGGGCATCCTCACCGGTGCGGGCAGCGGCGGCTCGGTGGAGGCCGCCGACCGCATCGCCGCCATGGCCGACGTGTCGCTCCCCGCCATGGCCCGCCTGCTCGAATTCGTGTGGCGGCGCCACGTCCAGGCCGCCATCCGGCGGGCCATGTCGGTGCGGGCCAGCAGCGGCGACGGGACACTGCCCGTGCTGGCGGTGGGATTCGCCGACATGGTCGGGTTCACCACCTTGAGCCAGCAGCTGTCGGAGGAGGAGCTCGCGGCGGTGGTGAGCCGCTTCGAGGAGCTGGCCCACGACACGGTGACCGGCGGCGGCGGACGGGTGGTGAAGATGATCGGCGACGAGGCCATGTTCGTGGCCGACACCGTCCCGGCCGCGGCGCGCATCGGCTTGGACCTGGCCGAGGTGTACGCCGACGACGAGTTGCTGTCCGACGTGCGGGTGGCCCTGGCCGTCGGCCCTGTGCTCATCCAGGACGGCGACTTCTACGGGCCGGTGGTCAACCTGGCCAGCAGGGCGGTGAACATGGCCGCCCCGGGCAGCGTGCTCGTCACCGACGACTTCCACACCGCCCTCGAGGGCGAGGGCGCCCCCACCGTCGCCGACGGCGCCACCCCGGGGGCCGACGCCGAATTCGAGATGCGGGCCCTTCGGCCCCGCCCCGTCAAGGACCTCGGCCGGGTCCAGCTGTGGGTGCTGCACCGCCCCGGCACCGAGCCGGTCGCCGATGACCGCCGCATGGGCCGTCGCTGGGACCGGCTGGCGGACGTCCTGCTCGACCTGGACGAGCTGCGCGATCGGGGCGAGCGCCTCATCGCCGGTCGGGCCGCGGCAGCGCGGCGCGCTCAGGCGCCGGGCAGGCGGACCGTGGCGATGCCGAAGGGCCGGAGCTCGAATGAGCCCACCACGGGCTCGAGGGTGCGGCCCCGCAGGTCCACCAGCCACCCCGACCGCTCGCCCAGGCCGACGGTCACGGCGTCGCCGGTGGGGTTGAACACCCGCACCTCGAGCAGGCCCGCCACCCGTCGCACGGCGGACACCTCGGCCCCCTCCACCTCGAGGGCGTGCCCGGTGGCCGGCCTGGTGCCCTCGCCCGCCGAGAACACGACGTCGAGCGGCACGAAGGCGTCGTCCACCAGGGCGTAAGGATCGTCGCACCCGATGCACAGGGCGTAGTGCGCCTCGATGGGCCGGCCCCGCAGCTGCAGGCCCTCGACGGGGGTGAGCGGTCCGGCGGGCAGGGGCCGGTAGGCCATGCCCAGGCGGCTGAGCATGCCCGTCGAGCGCAGCACGGTGAGCGCCAGCGTCCCGGCCCGGCGGTCCGAGCCCTCGCCGGTGATGTCGACCAGCTCGTACTCGAGCAGGCCCTCGTGGGCCACGGTCAGGCCTCCGGCCGAGACGAAGCGTCGCGACGGGTAGGTCGCCAGTCCCCGCTCGTCGGGACGACCCTCGGCGTCGAGTCCGCGCTCCACCACGGCGAAGGCGCACTCGGCCTCGGACCGCTCGGCGGGGTGGGGGAGCGGCAGGTGCACGCGCAGGCGGTGGTCGGAGGCGGGGTTCACGAACCGGGTGGTCACCCGCACGAAGCGCTCGTCGGCGCGCAGCTCGACGTCGGTGGTGACGGGCACCGTCACGTCGCCGACGCGAGCCCGCGTCATGCCGTCGACGTGGTCGGGCCAGGTGTAGGTGGCGGTCACCGACACCCGGGCCCGCACGGGACCGGTCTCGGTCACCTGCACCGACACGGCGTCGGGGGTGTCGACGATCCGGTCGCCGGCGGGCGGGGAGTAATTGTAGGAGTCGCCGTGGTCGCCCCCGTCGACGAGCTTGCCGAACCCGGCCACGCCGTCGACGGAGAAGGTGCCGTCGGCCCTGTCGACCTGCACGGTCACGAGCCCGTTGGCCATGACCACGGGGGAGCCGCCGCCGGCCGGACCCTCCTCGACCGTGACGGGGTGCTCGGGCGCCACGGGCTCGAGGGCGCGCCACCCGAATGCCGGGACGGCGCCCACCCGGGTGAGGATACGGCGCACGGGGGGCTGGTCGATGCGGATGCGCACCGCCGCATCGGGCCGGGCACCGAGGCGCGTGTAGAGGTCCTGCTTGATGGAGGCGACGGGGACGTCGAAGCGCTCCTCGGACCCGAAGACGATGGTGATGTCGATGCCCGAGTCGTCCTCCTCCACGCCGACGTCCTGGATCCAGGTGTGGGTGTCGATCTGGTTGCCGTTGGGGAGCATGCCGAGGATGGTCTTCACCGTGGCGGCGTCGAGGGTGAGCGCCCCCATGCCCCGCGGCATGCCGAAGGCGCCGGGCTCGTCCGCCATGGCCTGGGCACCGGGGGGGACGTCGGTGCCGGGCACGAGGATGTCCACCATGCCGCCCCGGGGCCGGTTGGTGACGTTGACGGCGGTGGGCCCGGCGTGCGACAAAGAGCGCGACAGCACCTTGAGCGCTTGCCCGGCCAGGCCCTCCCCGATGTGGCGGGCCTCGGCGTAGCGCACCAGCACGGCGTCGACCACGTCGTCGACCGAGCAGGCGCACGACGAGTCGTGCGCCGCGTCGCGCACCATCTCCAGCCAGGCCACGTCGAGGAAGGCGCCGGGCCAGTCCTCGGGCTCGAGGAACAGGGCCGATAGGGGCTCGGCACGGCGCTCGAGGGCCCGCTCGGCCAGGGCGGCCGCCTTCTTCACGTCGACGCGGTTGGAGCTCACGCCCATGAGCACGTTGGCCCGGAAGCCCGAGCGCAGCTCGCCGCGCCAGGTCTCGAGGCCGGCGGTGGGGGCGGTGGCGAGGTAGTCGGCGAGGGAGGTCACCTCCAGGTGGTAGTCGTCCTGGATGGCGTTGACCTCGGCCACGACCCGTCCGAGCCACGGCTGGGGCTCCTGGTGGTCGGTGCCGTTCATGAGCAGCATCTTGTCGATGAGGAAGTCGCCGATCTCGGTCTCGTGATCGGCGATCCGGTCCACGAGCGCCTTGGCGTCGTCGGGGATGGACGAGCCGTTGCTGTAGCCGACGGGGAGGTACTCGGTGCGCACCGACGAGCCGTCGGGGGACTCCCACACGAAGCCGGTCTTGTCGATGGCCGAAGGCACGCCCCGCCACACCACGGCGTGCTCCAGGCCGGCCAGCCGCAGGATCTGGGGCATCTGGGCCACGTGCCCGAACATGTCGGGGAGATAGCCCACCTCCATCGTCCCCCCGAAGGCGGCCCCGCGCACCATCCCCATCTGCAGGTCGCGCACGATGGTCTCGCCCGACACCAGGAACTCGTCGAGGAGGATGTACCACGGCCCCATGGTCAGCCGGCCCGAGGCGGCGAGCGCCCTGATCCGTCCCTCGTTCTCGGGCCGGATGGCGAGGTAGTCGTCGACCACCGCCATCTGCCCGTCGAGGAGGAAGCGGGCGTAGGAGGGGTCGGACTCGAGCAGGGAGAGGAGCCCGTCGAGCATCTTCACGAGGCGGAGGCGGAAGGTCTGGAACGGCTCGTACCACTCGCGGTCCCAGTGCGTGTGGGGCACGATGGCCACCTGGAGCGGGTGTCCCCGGCCTGCCGTGCCGTGTGCCGTGTCGCTCGTCATGCCCCCACCTTCGTCGTCGTGGCTCACCCCGGCGTGGCCCCCGGCAATGCTAGGCACCCCTCGCCTCGCACAGCGCACAGGGGCGCTCCCCGGAGGAGGACGTCACGTCGCCCCGGGGCGCCGGACCATCGCCCGGCGGCGAGACGCGTGGCCACTGCAAAGGCCGCCCTGCCCGGCGCACAGCCCCGGGCGAGACCGGGCGTCACCCCTGCCGGCCCCGGCTGACCGGCGCTCTGTGAAGTTCATGCAACGATCAAAATTCCTGTCGCCCGAAGTTCACCTTGGCGCCTTAGGGTTCGGCGCCGTGGCCTCGTGGCATCCGGCCGACGGCCACATCCGAACCATGTCCCGACCACAGTGAGCCGTCCCACGCCAGAACGAGCCGAGGGTGGGTACCGGTGGCGGCAGCTGTGGCGCCGATGGGTGGCTGCCGTGCTGCCGGTGCTGGTCACGGGGCTGGTGGTGTGGCACGCCGTGTGGCTCCCCGGGGTCCTGCCGCGTCGCCGCAGCGTCGCCGAGGCCATCGGGCGTCGACCCCGCCGTGCACCTCGTGCTGCCCCCGCCGGGCAGCGAGGTCCCGCTGGCCGCGGCCGCCGGCAGCGCTCCGACCGCCGCTCCGGGGTCGTCACCGCCGGTCACGGTGCCGGCGTCGCCTCCGTCGTCCCCCCGACCTCGTCGGTGGTGACGACGACCCCAGGTGTCACGGGGTCTCTCGCCGCCCGCGCCCTCGTGACGGTGCCGCCGGAGACGGTCGGGCCGACCCAGGTCATCGACGACCCCTCGACGGTGGCGACGGCGATCGTCTCCTCGGTGCCGCTGTACTCGTCACCCGACGACAGCGCACCGTTCCGCTCGATGGCGAGCCCCAACTATCTGGGCGCGCCCCTCGTGCTCCTGGTCGCCGCGACGCAGGACGGCTGGGTGAAGGCGTACGTCCCCATTCGGCCCAACGGCTCGATGGCGTGGATTCCCGCCGCCGACGTGGTCCTGAGCTCGGTCCAGGAGCACATCCTCGTCGACCTGGCGGCGCGCCGCCTCACCCTCTACTCGGGCAACGAGGCCGTCTTCCAGGTGCCCGTGGCGCCCGGGGCACCGAGATCGCCCACCCCCACGGGCATGTTCTTCGTGACCTACATTGTCCGGCTCACCGACCCCGGTGGTCCCTACGGGCCGTACGCCCTCGGGTTGTCGGGGTTCTCCGATACCTACTTCAGCTTCGAAGGCGGGCCGGGACAGATCGCCATCCACGGCACCGACGACCCCTCTGTCATCGGCAGCGACTCGAGCAACGGATGCATACGCTTGCGCAACGCCGACGTGGCGGCACTGGCCAAGATGGTCCCGTGGGGGATCCCGGTCGAGATCTACGGGTGACCACTCGGGCGTTTCCCAGCGCCGAGACGGTCCTCACGGTGCACTCCACGATCCTGCGGTGTGGTGCGCTCCACGCACATGTCGAACTGCAGAAGGCCCGGGCCTCTGAAGGGAACCTCGACGATCAGGGCCGGGTCAGGCGCTGGCGCTGAAGACGACGTGGGAGACGTCGTCTTCGACCAGGGGCTGTGACAGCGGTGACGCGGCGAGCGCCGGTGTGTGGCCGGGGTCCCCGCCGTAGGTGGCGGTGACGCTCCCGGTGGCCAACCCGAACGTGTCGGTGGCGCCCTCCTCGACGAGACACGTGACGATGCCGTTGGCATCGGTGGTCCCCTGGCAGAGCTCGGTCTGATCGGCTGCGAACCACACCACGGCGTCGGGGATGGGGACGCCGCCGCTCGTCAACGTCGCTTCCAGGAGGTACTCGCTGTCCGATCCCACCTGGAGCGGGGGCAGCACCGCCAATGAGCTCAGGTTCTGGCCCGCCGTGAAGGTCGTCGTCATCGAGCTGGGGGCGAACGCGCCGTCTCCGCTGTAGGTGGCGTCCATGGTGTGGGAGCCGTCGAGCAGGAACACTGCCAGCGATGCCTGGCCCGTTACGGCCGACACCGGGATCTGTCCGGTCCAGCCGTCCAAGGAGAATTGGACGTTCCCGCCGTCGGGCACAGGAGTGACCGTCCAGGTGAGGATCTCGGCCGGGCTGGTGAGGTCGGGGGTCACGGAGAACGACACCGAGGTCGGGGTGCCGTGCGCCGTGGTCGTCGTCGTGGTGGGAGTCGTGGTCGTGGTCGTGGTCGTGGTCGTGGTCGTGGTCGTGGTCGTGGTCGTGGTCGTGGTCGTGGTCGTGGTCGTGGTCGTGGTGGGAGTCGGGGTCGTGGTCGGGGGAGTGGTCGTGCCCGCCGACAGGAGGTCGTCGATGCTGCCGTCGGCCGACGACCCGCCGAGGTGGGTCAACCCGTAGGTGTCCTCGATGGAATGAAGAATGCCCACGGTGTCGACCGGGCCGGCATCCTGCTGGGCGTCTTGCTGCAGGGCGCGGCTCACGACGATGGTCGCCACGTGCCCGCCACCACCGCTGCCGCTCACGGCGCTGGTATCGGTGTCGCTGCCTTCGTCCCACTCGACGATGATCCGACCGCCCTGGGCGTACCAATTCGACGCCTCGACCTCGGGGATGAACGAAGCCAGGAAGCTGTCCTCGTCGCTGAGCGTCGTCGCCTCGGGGGCCCCGGCGTCGCCGTCGTCGGTGACATTGGGTGTGAACCAGACGAAATCGGGTGGCTGGGTCGAGTCGAGCACGCCCAGGAGGGCGTCGCCGTGACCCACCGCCGGTGAACTGGCGAAATACTCCCAGGGGTTGTGGTGTACGACGTAGACGCCGCTGTCGTTGGTGGGGTCAGACGGTACGTCCTCGGCGTAAGCGGCGGAGGTGAATCCCGATGACGCCAGCTGCGTGGCGAGGGTCGGCACATCGAAGACGCCCGTCGACGACGGTGGCTCGTCAGCGGTGACGCCCTGGGTCGAACCGCTCACCAGGGCCAGATAGTTGGGCAGGGAGGGGTGTGCCATCGCATAGGACTGGGTGGCAAGGCCGTCGTCGTCGGCCAGCACGCTCGTGTAGGGCATGCCCGACGTGTTCCCGACCACCTCGTCGTAACCCTGGTTCTCCATCATCACCACCATGACGTGTGGAGCGGTGCTCGGCGGAGGGATGGCCTGGGGCGAGGTCGTCGTCGTCGACGTCGACGTGGGCGTGGGCTCGGTCGTCGTCGGGGACGTGGTGGAAGGCACGGTGGTGGGTGGGGGGGAACCGGAGGGTGCATCGAAGGCGGAGCGGAACGCCGCCAGGGCGTTCGGGAAGCTCCCGTCCACGAGGTCGTGACTTCCGTCAGGCGCGTCGAACTCGAAATAGGAGGTGAAGGCCACGTTGTTCTGGGAGATCCACGAGGCCATCTGTGACACGTAGTACGGGTCGTCACCGAGGCCGTGCCCGTCGCTGCGGATCGTCTCACCCCATTCCGGCACGGCGATGGGCTTGTCGTGCGCAGCAGCGAAGCTCGCCAGCCAGTCCAGTCCCCACGTCCCCTGCAGCTGCGACGCCCACGCCGTCTGGGGGTTCTGGGGCGAGCACCAGCATTGGTCGTAGACGTCGGTGCCCACGTAGTCGACGTACTCGTCGCCCGGGTATGCCTGGTCCGGCGTGTACACGGTGCCGTACGAGCCGGAGCTGTTCGGGTTCCAGACGAACTTGAACGCCGCTCCCGGCACGGAGCGCATGGCGGTGACGATGTTGGCGAAGTAGGCGGCGTAGTTGGCCGCGTCGGCGGCGTCCGTCACGCTCCAGGGGTACCAGTTACCGTTGAACTCCCAGCCCAGGCGCAGCACGGCGTCGGCCTCCCCGCCCGCCACGAGCGTGCCCGCCAGCGTGACGAAATAGGAGTCGTAGGCCCCGCTCGCCCCCGCCGCCAGTGTGCCCTGGGCCGCCCCCGACGAGTCCTCGGGGATCATGGGTACCGCCAGGACCAGGGTGTAGGGCGTCGAATGCCAGGGTCCAAGCAGCCACGACAGGCTCGACGCGTTCGACATCGCCGACCATCCCGACTGCCATGGAAGGAAATCGGTGGCGTACGTCGGGTTCGTCCCGGTGGCCTGGGCGAAAGACGCCACGCCGGCGGGATCGGCCGCCCCGGCGTAGACCCCGAGGGGGACCGACCACGCCTCGCTCTGGCCCGACGACGTCTCGAGCGTGGTAGCCGCCAGTGTGGCGATGCCTGCCAGTACGAGGAGGGCCAGCACGAGCGCCGGGACCACCCGCTTGTTGCGCCTGCGCCGCCTCGTGGGTGGGCGGAGAAGCGCCCTCAGGGAACGACGCAGAATGCCGGGCCCGCGCACGTTGTGGGACCGTAGTGACCCGAGATGAATTCCCCGTAACCGGGTGGTGAAACCGCGACGAATTGCACGTATTCGGCGCAAATGGCCGAGCGTCCCCGGGGCGGCGAAGGGGCACGGCGGGGGAATGGCACGCGCTGTGCGTTCGCAACCGTGATCAGTGAGATATTACCTGTTGTTCCCAAAGGCGTCGCGCGTTGTTCATCTAGTTGGGCCTGCTTTGCCTGGTCAGACGCCATGTCCGCCGGGCAAGATCCGGTCCATGGGGCAGGGCGGGAAGAGCGGGGTGCGAACGCGGGGTTATCGCCGTGCCCTGGGACACATCCGTCGCCCACCGCAGCTCTTTTCTCCCGGTTCGGGCGTGGGTTGGCGTGCCGCCGTGGTCACGCTCTTTTTCATGGCGGCGGCCGTATCGGTCGGGGCCCCTGCAGCCCAGGCCGCCTTCCCCGGGTCGGACGGCGTCATCGTGCTGGCGTCGTCGGGGTCGGCCGGGCGCGGCGGCTGGGGAGGTTGGGGCGACTGGGGCAACTGGTGGAACGGCTTCGGACACGGCTCCGGCGGTGCCTGCACGTCTGGGGGCGACCGATCCGCCCTCTACACCCTCAGCCCCGACGCGCCCCAACCGGCCGTGCTGACGTGCACGCCCGGGACCGATTCCCACCCCTTCGTCTCGCCCGACGGGACCGAGGTCGTGTTCACCGAGACGCAACGAGGGGGACCTGGTCAGCTCTACACCTACCCCCTCGATCAGCCAGGGGGTGCGGTGGCCCCCACACTCGCATCAGACCCTGCCACCGCCAGCGACGACTATGCGTCTTGGTCGCCCGCGGGCGACGGGACGATCATCTTCCAGCGCACGCTTCCCGGACAGCTCCCCCAGCTCTTCACCGAGAACGTGAGCGACCCGTCGGCGGCGACACCGGTGTTCAGCTCGCCGACCGGGTCCAGCGACACCGAGCCCGTCTTCGATCCGGCCAATCCCGAACTCATCGCCTTCGTCCGCGTCGTGAACGGACAATCGCACATCTTCACCTATGACCTGAGCTCCCAGTCGCTCCTCGATCTCTCGGCGCAAGATGGGGTCAGCGGGGCCGATGACTCCAAGCCGGACTTCTCCCCGGGGTCGAGTGGCGGCGGGATCGTCTTCCAGTCCGACCGCGCCTGTGGAGACATGCAGCTGTACACCATGACCGTGCAGGGCACCGATCAGGAACCGGTGTTCCGGGCATTCGACAACGGGACCTTCGACGGACCCCAGGTCTGCCGTCCGCCCACCCGCGATCCCGTCTTCTCGCCCGACGGCGGGGCACTGTCCTTCGATCAGAGCTACTCGGAATGGGGATTCTCCTCTTCGGGACCCTACGAGGTGAGCATCAATTCGTCCGGGACGGCAGACGGGCACGTGCGGGCGCTGACGTTTCTCTACGGTGGATTCGATTTCCTCGGTGCCAATGGCTTTGACGATCCGAGCTGGGCCCCCGCATCGGGCCCCCCGGCCGAGACCCCCGAGGCGTCGCTCCCCGTGCTGCTGCCCCCGCTCGGCGTCGCCGCGGCGGGGACGATGCTCTTCCTGCGCCGCCGGAGGCGTCAGGGCGTACGGGCGTGAGCCGTCGACATGAACACGGGATCTGGGAGATGAACGAGCGAACTGTGGGTGTCACCAGATGAGCAACGACACGCTGACCCGACCGGCGGAGCGGCGCCGGACCTCGATCCCCGTCCTCCATGACCGGAGGATGTCGCGCCAACCGACGCGGGTGCTCGTGATCGAGCACGATCACACGTATCGCCGGGTCCTCGACGACGGTCTGCGGGCCAAGGGCTACGCCGTGGGACTGGCCAGCAGCGCGTTCGAGGGGCATCGCCTGTTCGTCCAGAGCCCTCCCGACATCGTGGTGCTCGACGTGTGGCTGCCCGATGTCCAGGCCACGGAGATGTGCCGGCGCCTACGGAGCATCTCGGAAGTTCCGGTGATCATGGTGACATCGGTTGAGACCCCGTTCGATCTGGTGGAGGCCCTGGATGCCGGTGCCACCGACTATGTCGCCCGTCCGCACCGGATGCGGGAGCTGGCGGCACGGATCGAAGCTGTGCGCCGCCCCGTCACCGCCCCACCCCGCACCCAGCCGCGCCTGCGAGACGTGGTCGAGCCCGCGCAAAGGCTGCGTGACGTACGGTTCGGTGAGGGTCGATTTCGACAGTCGCACGGTGACGGTCGGGGGGCACCTGGTCCACCTCCCCCGACGGGAGTTCGACCTGCTCGCACTGCTTCTGTCCCCCCCGGGACATCTTTGGACGCGCGCCCAGCTGATCGAGCAACTGTGGCCGGAGCGGCACTGTGCGGGAAGTCGGACATTGGACACCCACATCCGTCGTCTGCGCCAGAAGCTCGAGCGGGGGACCGGTCGGGCGCGTCACCTCGTCACGATCCGGGGCCTGGGCTTCCGCTATGACGTCGTCCCCACCGAGACGAGCAGCGAGGACGCTACGTTCGGCGATCGCTTCTCGAGCGGCACGTCACAGTCAGCCTGAGTGCACGTCAGCACAAAGAGTTCTCGCCCGTGACGACACGCGGCGCGCCGATGGATCCGTCGACTGACCGGTACCATGGCCCGGTGCGTCCCCTTCGCCTCCTGCTCCTGGGTGTTCTCGGCGCGGTTGGCGTCGCCGCGTGCTCCTCGGTGCCGTCGCTCGGGGTCGTGGCGGGGAAGTCCCCGGGTGCGGTGTTGCGGCTCGCCCTTCGCGATGCACGGGCCCAGCGATTCATGCATTTCTCCATTCAGACCAAGGGTGGGGTCCAGCAGGATGTCGTCGGCGCAACGGGGCCGAACGTGGGCACGGCCGTGATCGACAGCGCGTCAGGCACGGTCCGGATCGTCGTTCAGGGATCCTCGGGGTACATCCAGTCCGATGCGATAGGCCTCGAGGCGAGTCTGGGGCTCACCTCCACCTCGGCTGCTGCCAATGCCAGCAAATGGATCTCGCTCACCCCCGCAGACGAACCGTTCTCCCAGCTCCAGGATTCGGTGTCCTTCTCGTCCACCCTCGACGAATTCACGCCGGGTGGGAAGCTGGTCCTGGGTGCGACCACCATTGCGGGCCACACGGTGGCGCTCATCCAGGGGACCGGCACAGCCCAGGTCGGGGTCACGTCCTACAGCGTCGAGTTGGCCGTCACGACCAGCGCCCCCGTGCTCCCGATCGGAGGAGCTGTCCAGATCACCGCCAACCGCAAGACGGTGACCCAGACGGCGGTGTTCAGCCAATGGGGCAAGCGCGTCACGGTCTCCGCGCCAACCGGAGCCGTGCCGCTCGTCGACGTGGTCCCGAAGTAACCCCACGAGGACTGTTCTCCGGGAGGGTCGGCGGGAGGACCGGGCGCTGTCCGCGCCCGCCGACCTAGCGCGACGACCACGGGTACCATTGGCTGGGACGCGCGCAGTCTCCGTTCCCGACCGGTCCCGATGGTGCGGTGCCCGACAGCATGATGGAGAGGCGATGACGGTGCTCAGGGCCCCAGGGCCGGCACCCGGGGACGCCCTGACTGGTCGCGCCTCACCATGACCTCGGTGCTGGGGCGGCCCGGATCACCGACGCGCCAGGTCGCCACGCCAGCCACGGCGCCCCGCTCGTGGCGCCGGGTACGCCTGGTGGCGCGCCGCTTGGGCACCGAGGCGTTCCTGATCGTGGCGCTCGCCGTCGTGGCGTACGCCGTCGCCGCCGTCCTTGTCGACTTCCGCTTCGAGATCTACCCCCCCGACGCCGTCTACCGGATGGCCAACGGCTTCTACGTGCTCTACTCTCGGCATTTCCACCTGGGGGCGATCGGGTTCGTCTGGAATCCCCTGACATCTGTGGCTGACATGGTCCCTCTGCTCTTCAAGGACCTGTGGCATCCCCTGGTCAGTCGCGACGTCGCCGCCAGCATCGTCACCGTCGCCGCCATGGCCGGCGCCGTCCACCAGACGCGCTCGATGCTCGAGGAGTGGGGGATCGCCCGAGCCCCGCGTCTCGTCCTCACCGCCCTGCTCGCTCTCAACCCGATGATCGTCTACTACGCCGCCAACGGGATGAGCGAGGCGCTGTACGTCTTCACCACGGTCGGGACCGTGCGGTACCTGAGAAGGTGGCTGGTGGACGACGACTCGAAATCGCTCGTCTACGCAGCCTTGATGTTGGCCCTCTGCTACCTGGCGCGCGAAGAGGCAGTGGCGATCGCGCTCACGTCGGGGCTGGTCGTGCTCATCGTCAGCTCTCGGCGTGGCGGCGGGCGTCGCCTTGTGGAGGGCCTGAGCGACGCCGTGATCTACCTCTTCCCCTTCCTGGCATGCTTCGTCGGTTGGGCCCTCGCCAGCCTGGTCATCACGGGGTCCGCGTTCGCCCAGTTCACATCCCAGTACGGGAACACGGCGCAGCTCCAGGAGTACGGGTCGAGCTACCACCTGCTCCCCGGGCACTATCTGACCCGCCTGGCGCACGAGGCCAGGGCGCTCGAGGCCATGGCGCCACTTCTACCCGTCCTGCTCGTGGTGTCCATCGTCGTCGCGCTACGCAGACGCGATCGACAGGTCCTCGCTCCGCTTGCCGTCCTCGGGGGCGGACTGCTCTTCACCGTGGTGGGGTACCTCGACAACCTCGTGTTCCCATGGTTTCGGTTCTACATCCTGTGCGCCCCGCTCGAGGTGCTCCTGGTGGCGTCGATCGTCGCGCCCGGTGCCCGCCGGGAGGGGCAGAACGCGGTGGATGCGGTCAGAGCACGTCGAGCTCGCAGGGGGATCGGTGCCGTGCTCGCTTGTGGGGCCGCCGTCGTGTGCATCGGCCCCTCGCTGGCGACGACGGCGCAGGCGATGGACAACCCGAAGATCGGCATCGAGGAGTCGACGCAACTGGCCGAGGTCTTCCACCCAGCGCTGTACCACCACCCGCCGAGCGATGGCGCGCTGATTCCCATCCTTCCCTATCTGGAGGGGCTGCACCTCCAGAACGGGGACGTGCTCACCGACGACGCATTCGACTGCATGGCGACCGCCATCGTGCGGAGCAGCAATCCGAAGATCTTCGTCATCACCAACGACTCCGACTTCGCCAAGATCCTGGCCGACCCGCTCACGTGGCAGACCCACTACGTGGTCGTCCCCCAGCCGAGTCGTCTCTACAACGCCGTCGATGCCGCCTATCCCGATCTCTACCGGAACGGCGCGGGGTTCTCCAAGCTGGTGCGCAGCTTCCCTCCGACGGGTCTGTGCCCTCCGCTCCGGCTCTACAAGGTCACGGCCCACACGAGCCAGCCGTGACCGGGGTGTCAGGTCCGGACCGGTGGACTGTCCGCCGGGACCTCAGGCGCTGAGGGCGGGGTCGCACCCGTCGCCCGGCGCCGCCGGACGACCACCAGGGCGCCACCGCCGAGTACCACGACGACGGCGATCACGATCCAGACGCCAGCGCTCGACCCCCCGGCGGCCGGGCTGGCGGCACCGATGCGGAATGCGTTCGAGAACGCGTGGGGACCGCCCAGGAACTCGTTGTTGTAGTCGACACCGATCCACAGGACGCAGTAGTTCGTGGCATTGCAGGCGATGTTCGACGTGCCGTGGAGGCCCGACAGGGCCACGAACGTGTAGCGGTCGGTGATGTTGCCGGCCGCGTCGGTGTACACGGGGAGGGGATCCTGGGTCGCGCCGTCACAACTCGAGGCGCTGGTCGGAAGGTTGGCGAGGTTTCCGTGAGGATCGGCGCATTCCAGGATCTGCACCCCTGCCGGATCGCTCGAGCGCGACGGGAAGCCGCTCCCGGTCACGGTCCACGTCTGGTTGTTGTGGGGGTTCCCGGCCGGCATCGTCACCTGCGGGGAGGCGAGCGCCGCACCTGCGGGCAGGAGGGCGATGCCACCCGCCACGAGGGTCACCAGTACGAACCACAAAGTGCGGGACGCCTTTGGCTTCGTCATGAACCGGGCTCCTTTGAAGTTCCTGTGGACATGGCGCGGGTTCCTGTGCATAGCGGCCCGTGGTGGGCTGATCCGGTGTCGGGCGCCCCGCCGTGACTACCTCCGACGTCGCTCGGCGTCGCCAGCGCTCGTGACTGTAGCGATCGAAGGTAATCGCCAGGTGACATACGGGCGAACCCTGCGTGAACAGGTGGCACCGATGGTGCGGACACAGTCGCGTGCTGCGCGGGGACGTGTGTGCTCCTCAGGAGGTCCGGGGGGGTGGAGGGAGGCGAGCTGGATCCGGTGTGAGCAGCAGGTCTCGCATCGTCTCACGCTCGACCGCCAAGAGGACGGTCCGCTTGACTGCGTGCGCGGTGAAGATGCCGCGTTGGCCCCGCAGGGTGCCCTGGTCTCCGAACATCTGCCCGGGCCCCACGCGGGACACGGTCTGGTCCGCGCCGTAGCCCTCGGCGCGGATCTCGACTTCCCCTTCGATGACCACGTAGTACTGGCCGGCGCGGTCCCCGGGTCTGAAGATGACCTGTCCGGGATCGAACGACGTGCGATCGAGACTGGTGGACACCGCACCGCGCACGGGCCGATCCACAGCGTCCTCGAAGCGGAAGACTCGCTCGGTGATCTCGGGATGCGACTGGGCGGCGACCGTCGCATAGTCGTAGTCGACGAAGTGCATCTCACCTGGAAAGACGCGGTAGAGCGCCCCTGGCGGTCGGACGAAAGCCGGGCCGAACTTCTGTCCGCACAGCCATCCGGCCCACTCCTCTTCCTCTGGGCCCGCCACCTCGCACTGTCCCACGCCCTGCAGCTCCCGTACCTTGCGCCAGTCGGTCGTGTAGTCGTCGATCGTGAACGCCATGTATCGGCTGGCCTTCACGTTTCGGGCGATGGTGGAGCCCTCGATGCCATACCAGTAGAGGCGCCAGTCGTCGTTGGCGTAAATGACTGTGTCGGCGTGTGGCATGCCGGTGAACGACGACGTCCCCAGGGTGATCACATGGTGAAGGCCGAGGTACTCCGCAACGTCGGTGGGAAACTTCCGTGTCTCCATGATCCCTCCCCAAGGGAAGTCTATGAGTGCATCGGGTTGGGCATCGGTCCACGTCGACAGAGGCGGCAGCGGTCGCGGCCGACCTCGGCGGCGGCAATGACCGGAAAACGTGGCCGAGCGAGGTGCGTTGCCATCGGTCGGCGCACCGCCTTACGATTGACGTTCGACGCACCAACGGTCCAGGGGGGCATCCGAGATGGCAGAGCTTCATGGGTGGCAGAAAGACCCCTATGGAGTCCATGAGCGGCGGTACTTCTCGCAGGGTCAGCCGACCAAGCTCGTCCGGGACGGAAATATCGAGATGTACGACCCGCCACCGCAGGAGGACCGTGGCCTCGGCGCCGTGGTCGGAGGAGGTGGCCCGCCGGCCCCGCCGGCCCGGCCGGCACCGGTGTTCGACCCCACACCCCCGCACCCGGGATGGTGGCTCGCCTCCGACGGCAATTGGTACGCGCCGGAGCTGGCCGAGTCCCCCCCGACCCCGCCGCTCGTTCCCGGGCCGGCCCCGCCGGCACCGGTGTTCGACCCCACACCCCCGCACCCGGGATGGTGGCTCGCCTCCGACGGCAATTGGTACGCGCCGGAGCTGGCCGAGTCACCCCCGACCCCGCCGCTCGTTCCAGGGCCGGCCCCGCCGGCCCCGCCGGCACCGGTGTTCGACCCCACACCCCCGCACCCGGGATGGTGGCTCGCCTCCGACGGCAATTGGTACGCGCCGGAGCTGGCCGAGTCGCCGTTCCCTGCCGATCCGGCCCCGTGGGTCGCCCCGACCGCCGCGCAGGCGGCGTCTCCCGAGGCGCAGTGGGGCGAGGGCGCGCCGGTGTTCGACCCCACACCTCCGCACCCGGGGTGGTGGCTCGCCTCCGACGGAAACTGGTACGCACCGGAGCTGGCCGAGTCACCCCCGCCCACGCCGAACGTTCCCGATCCGGCCCCGCCGGTCGCCCCCGCTGCCGCGCAGGCGGCGTCTCCCGAGGCGCCGTGGGGCGAGGGCGAGCCGGTGTTCGACCTGACACCTCCGCACCCGGGGTGGTGGCTCGCCTCCGACGGAAACTGGTACGCACCGGAGCTGGGCCAGCCGGCACCGCTCCCCACCCTCGGTGTCGATGGGACGTCGCAGACGGACCTCCACGTCGGATCCCCCACGGCGGGCGATCCGACTCCGTCGGTTCCGTCGGTCCCCGGTCCGCCCCGCCAGGTGGCCGATACGCCTGCCCCGGATCGGCCTCAGACGGCGCCGACACCTCCACCTCCGCACCCGGGGTGGTGGTTGGCGAGCGACGGCAATTTGGTATCCGCCCGACACGGTCCCGCCGCTCGGGGCAGGCGACCCGGTCGAGGCGGCGGGGCCGTCGCTCGCACCTCGGCCCGCCCCGGCAGCCGCCCCCGATGTCGTGCACGGTGCAGGGGACACGTGGGCTCCGCCGGCGACGAACGGCAAGGCCGGGAGCCACGCCGACGCCCACGCCGCTCCTGCCACAGTGCATCCCCCCGCCCCGATGTCACCGCCCCCGCATCCGGGATGGTGGCTCGCCTCCGACGGCAACTGGTACCCGCCCGAGACCGCTCCGCCACCGCCGCAGCCCCCGCACGCCGGATGGAAGTTGGCCTCCGACGGCAATTGGTATCCGTAGTCCGGTACCCCTCGTCGACGAAGAGCGCCGAACGCCGGAGCGTCGGCGGCGCCGCCCACCGACCTATGCGCGGTCTGTGGCGCTCCCGCCCAGTCGCCCCAGCCTTCGATCGAGGTCGGCAAAGTAGTCGTAGTCGCGCTTGGTGGGATGGACAGGAGCCCCGAGCAGTTGATCGTCCCACCCTCGAGCGCGCCGTTCGCCACCGCCTGGTGGCACGTTGCCCGGGGGACCCGAGTGGTGGTCGGTGACCAGGGTCAGGTGCGGGGGAGAGCCCGGCCGCGGGGACGGGTGCCCTTGCGCCCGCGCCGATGACCAGCCGAGGGGGGTGGGGCACGGAACGCGGATGGGGACGTCCCGCCTCCGGCCGGGATCGACCCGGGCGGTGCAGGGACGCCCTCGAGGCAGGTCGTGTGGATCCGGCGCAGCAGCGCCAGGAGCTCTTGCTGGCGGCACGTGTAGGCATGCAGGACGTCGGTGAACTCGACCAGGAACGTCTGCTGCGGGTTCGCGCTCATGGTCGAGGCCACCTTATCCCGGGGCGTCAAACTAGTCACGAAGCGTGTTGGTAGGGTCTTCCTGTGCGGCGGACCGTCATGGACAGGGCCGAGACCGGCCTGCGCCTCGAAGCCAGCATCTCCGGTCTGGCGGAAAAGGCACCCTCGGTGTCGGTGCGCCGCCTCCTCAGCACCTCCCAGCTGACCGTCCTGCTGGCGTCGGTCCTCCTGATCGTGGCCGGCTGCGTCGTGGATGTCGACGACACGCTCCTGGCCCTCGGTGCGGTCCTGACCCTCATGTACCTGTCGTGCGTCGTGTACCGGTTCCGCCTGTTCGTGCGCTCCACCGGTGCGCACGTCTCGGAGGTCGTCTCCGACGACGAGGCGCGGGCCGTGCCCGACGACGAGCTCCCCACCTACTCCGTCCTCGTGCCGGCGTACCACGAGGCCGAGGTGGTGACGCATCTGGTGGCGAATCTCAGCCGCCTCGAGTACCCCACCGACCGCCTCGAGATCCTCCTCCTGGTCGAAGAGGACGACGCCGAGACGCTCGCCGCCCTGGGTGACGAGGACCCAGGCGCACAGTTCCACCTCGTGTTGGTGCCGCCCGCCGAGCCGAGGACGAAGCCCAAGGCGCTCAACTTCGGGTTGACGCTGGCGCGCGGGGAGCTGGTGGCGGTGTACGACGCCGAGGACGAGCCCGATCCGCTGCAATTGCGCCGTGCCGCGGTGGCGCTGGGGCGTCTCGGCCCGGACGTCGGGTGCCTGCAGGCCAAGCTGTCGTACAGCAATCCTTCTCAGAATCTCATCACGCGCTCGGTTCACCATCGAGTACGCCATGTGGTTCAACTTCTTCCTCCCCGGCCTGGCGTCCCTCGACGCCCCCATCCCGCTCGGTGGGACGTCCAACCACTTTCGCCGTGCCGTGCTGCGTGCCATGGGCGGGTGGGATCCCTACAACGTCACCGAGGATGCCGATCTCGGCATCCGGATGGCTCGTGAGGGGTACGCCGTCCGGGTGCTCGAGTCCGTGACGCTCGAAGAGGCGAACAGCGATTTCGTCAACTGGGTCAAGCAGCGGTCCCGCTGGTACAAGGGGTATCTCCAGACCCTGCTGGTCCATCTGCGCTCACCCGGCAGGCTGCGGCGGGACGTGGGTCTGCGAGGGGTCGGCCACGTGTGCGTGTTCGTGGGCGGCACGCCGCTTCTGGCGGCCGTCAATCCGATCTTCTGGTTCCTGACCGCGCTGTGGTTCGTCGTGCATCCCGCCTTGATGGAGCGGATCTTCCCCGGCCCCGTCTATTACGTCGGGCTCCTGTGCTGGGCGCTCGGCAATGGACTGCTCGGGTACCTGACCCTCGTGAGCTGCCGGATGATCCGACGCGGCGAGTTGCTGTGGGCGGCGCTCCTCATCCCGCTGTACTGGGTCATGATGTCGCTGGCGGCGGCCAAGGCGATCTGGCAGCTCGTGGCGACCCCCTCGCTGTGGGAGAAGACGGTGCACGGGCTTCACCTTCGTGCCCGAGGTGACACCGTCCCGGAGCCGCCGGCCTCGGCCCCGTCGCAGGATCCGCCCCTCCGTATCGTCCATGGATCGATCGAATCCACGGAGCCCGTCGGCGAACACCGCTCCGTCCCGGCCGCCTCCGCCGCGAGACGCTGACCCCTCGTCGGCACAGACACCGGTGTCGGCACAGATGTGGCGCGGCGCGCCAGGCGGTGCGATCTTGACGGGCGGTGCTCCGTGCCTCACGCTGTCGGCGTGATGTTCGACCCACAGGAGTCGTCGGTCGCGGCTCGGGAGCCCGCCTGCCAACGGGGGCTGGGCGCCGGCGCCCACCCAGCGCACTATGGACGGCGCTCCCCGGCCCGGGTCGCTCGGCATCAGGCAGCGGCGTTCGTGGCGCACGTGGCAGCTGGTGACGGTGGCCGGCGTGTTCCTCTTGGTGGGCATGGCCGCCGGGCACTCGTGGGGCCCGAGCACCACCGCATCGGGCGGAGCATCGCAGGGCTACACGCCACCGCCGCCGTCGGGTTCGACCACCGGCACCACGACCGGGACGAGCGCCTCGGCGGGCACCAGCACCTCGCTGCCCTCTTCGTCGACCACGACCGCTGCCGGCTCGACGACCACCTCGGCTCCTGCGACGGGCACCTCCCCCTCGACGTCGGCTCCTGCGACGGGCACGGCCCAGGTGCTGCTGCCGCAGAAGCAGTCCCGGGGGAGCTGGACGAGTACGCCGTTCACGGTCGGGTCGGGCACGTGGAACATCGGCTGGGCTTTCCAGTGCTCACCTGCCCCGGCATCAGGGTCCGCGTTTCAGATCTTCGTCGTTCCGGCCGGTGGTGCTGCCGGAGCAACACCGGCCGTCAACGAGTCGGGGGCATCGGGGAGCTCGGTCACAGCGCAGTCGACCACCGGGAGCCAGGAGCTCGAGGTGGTTGCGCCGTCGAGCTGCGTCTGGGCCGTCAAGGTGACCGGCGTCGCCTAGTTCACGTCGATGCGCCGATGGCGCAGGTGACACGACGGTGAACGAAGCGTGAACGTGCGGTAAAAACCACCACTCCTCCTTCGCACGGTGGCAGATCGTTCTGTCCGTTCACCATCACGCCTCGTAGGTGCGATGCCATTCCTCGTGAATATGGCCGAAGGCCGGTGATCTCTACGCGAGAGGTTCGCGAACCTGGAATGAAATCCTGGTGCCACCCCACAAATCGCCTTGTCTGGGCCTGGACCGTATGCCCAGAATGCGTCGACGGCGGGGTCAGAGCGAACGCCGACGTGGCGTCGCATGGCGTCGCGACCAAAGGAGTTGGTGCATGCCGGTTCACAGGGTAGGGACGAGGGCAATCCGGATGGCGGCCGCCGCCACCGTGGTGGCCCTGGCGGCCGTCGTCGTCCCGCTGGCGGGCGCCGCTTTCGCCGCCCCCGCCGTGACCCTGTCCGCCGGGCCGTACACGAGTGGGGAGACGATCACTGTCTCGGGCACCGGGTTCCCGACCAGGTCGGCGGATCCGACGGGACTGTCGATCATAGAGTGCACCGACACCGGGGGCAGCTCGGTCAATCTCCCGACCGACGACTCCAGCTGTGACGCCTCCACCGCCAATCCCTTGCCCGTCCTGACCGATGCGTCGGGCAACTTCAGCACGACCTTCACCCTCGTCTCGCTCAGTCCGAGCGCCGGCTCTTCGATCACGTGCGACAAGACCGATGACTGCGTGCTCTGGGTGGGTGAGGACTACGTGAACAACTTCAACAGCAACGACGCCTTCTCGGTGCCGTTCACCATCTCCGCCCCCGTCGCCAGCACGCCCGAGTCTCCCCTCGCCATCGCTCTTCCCGTGGGTGCGGCACTCATGGTGGGAGGCGCCGTATGGCTGTCCCGGCGCCGGCGTCAGTCCCCCCTCCCGACCTGAGATCCCGGCATCCACGGTCGACGTCACGGAAAGCAGATCTACGCAACGAGGTGCAGGTCGGAGGGTCCGATCGCCACACCAGCAGGCAGGGCAGTGCAGCAGTCGTTAGCAAGCACCGAATCAGCAACCACCCCCAAACACCCGAAGGAGCGAATCATATGAACCACCGCAGATTGCGGAGCCGCTTGCTAGCGGCAGGAACGATCAGTGTCGCGGCGATGACCGCGGTGCTGACGCTGGGCGTGGGTTCTGCCTCGGCAGGCTCGGGTCCGTACAGCGTGACGACGGGCACGAGCCCACACTGGTTCATCGGTCACGTCGAGCAGATCCGCAACGCCGGGTCGGACACGACGTTCTTCCTGAGCCAGACGCTTGCCGACTACTTCGAGCAGTCCGGTCTCTACGGGTGCAACCTCGACAGCAGCGCCACCCCGGCCTACTCGTCGTGTGTGAACGCTCCCGGGGACCTGAGCGCCTCGACCGACACGGTGGACAACTACGACCACATCGAGATCACGACCGGCCTCGGCAAGATCGGATCCGGAGACGGGCAGAAGCAGCTGTGCGGTGCCGAAGGCGCCGAGTTCACGGTCGACTACGCCCGGTCGTCGAAGCCGCCGAGCAGCTCCAACGGGTGCAGCACCATGGTCGGCCTCGGCTTCGCCAAGGACGGCGTGCCGTCGGTCGACTTCCCGGGTGCCGAAGGTCCTGGTACCACGACCGGCTCGGCCTGGGGCAACAAGATCATCGGTCCGGTGGCCGCAGGCTGGCTCCCCGGCGACCCGGTGACCTGTGACCAGGGCGCGGCCAACACGAGCACCAACCCCCTCAACCGGACGACCAACCCCAGGGTCGGCATCCTCGCCGACAGCTGCAGCGGCGTCCCCTTCGAGGACCTCGACAACAACGCCGGCCCCGCCCCGTCGACCGCCTACAACATCTGGTGCAACACCAGCGGTTCCGGCGGTGGACAGATCACCGACTGGGGTCAGCTCACCCACCTGACCGGCAGCGAGGTTCCGGGCCAAGGCACCGCGATCGGCATCCCGATCACGGTCGTCGGGGTCAACACGGGCTCGGGCACGGAGTTCACATTCGACCAGTTCGTGAACTCGTCCCAGGCCTCGGGCCCGTGCTCGGGCAGCGGCAACGTCGACTCGAACTCCTACCTGGGCCCGAACCCCTCGGACACGGCTGAGAACGAGAACGCCGTGCTCGAGAACAACGACGCCCAGCTCGGTGAGTACGCGGAGACGGACTTCCCCGGAACCGACACCACCCAGACCGCTGACCAGGCGGCGCTCATCGCCACGTCCCTCTACTTCATCTCCAACGGCGTGTACAACAGCAACATCCACGCCCGCATCGTGACCCTGTCGAACGGCAAGCAGTACGCCGCCAACAAGATGCTGGAGAACGAGGTCGTGCCGACGACGACGCAGTCGGGCACCCTGATGACCAACACGTACCCGACGGCCCGGACGCTGTACAACATCTACCGGACCGACACGGTGCGTGCGTCGACGGCTGACTTCCTCGACTGGATCTGTGACGCCAACCACAACTTCACCAAGGGCACGGACCTGTACACGGGGAAGAACTACGACACCGAGATCACCACGGCGATCAACACGACCTACGGGTTCATCCGGCTCACCGACACCACGGCGGCGCCGAACAACTCGTGTCAGATGATCACCTCCGTGCACGACGCGACCAGCTGACGAGGAAATCGGCAGCGCCAAGCGTGCGCTGCCGAGCCATGTGCAACGCCCGGCCCGGGGGGTCGGTGGGCAACCACCGGCCCCTCGGGCATCTGGGTGTGAAAGGCCCCTTCGGTAGGGGCCTTTCGGGCCCGGTAAACTACTAAATGCCTAGAGATACTCAGGATTCTGCGCACCACGAGAGTCGACCGACTTCCCCGAGAGCGAGCCAGACCGTGACAGCTTCTGTGCTTCGAGTGTGTGCCCGGCGCCGGACGTGGACGACGATCCAGCTGCTCGGCCTCGTGTTCTTCGCCGCCGCCGCCGTGGTGGCCTTCATCCCCGGGCACGCCGAAGCCCAGTCCGGCCCGTCGGTCACCATCGCGTCCGGTCCGTTCATCGACGGACAGACCATCACCGTCAGCGGCACGGGGTTCCCGACCCGGTCGGAAGACGCCAGTGGTCTCCAGATCATCGAGTGCTCCGATCCGGATGGCCTCCCCGCCAACCTGCCCCAGGACGACTCCTCCTGCGACGCAACCTCGGCGGACCCGCTTCCGGTCCTGACCGACTCCACGGGGGCCTTCTCGACGACCTATTCCGTCGTCTATCTGGAAACGGCGTTCAATTCCGCCATCAATTGCGACCAGAGCAATGACTGCGTCCTGTGGGTGGGCGAGGACTACGTGAACCAGTTCCAGTCCAACTTCGCCTTCTCCAGTGCCTTCTTGATCAACCCGAGCTCCACGACGTCAACGACGGTGGCGGGGACCACCACCACGACCGAGGCCGGGACCACCACCACGACCGAGGCCGGGACCACCACCACGACCGAGGCCGGGACCACCACCACGACCGAGGCCGGGACCACCACCACGACCGAGGCCGGGACCACCACCACGACCGAGGCCGGGACCACCACCACGACGAGCAGCACCACCACGACCGAGGCCGGGACCACCACCACGACGAGCAGCACCACCACGACGAGCCCGGGGACCACCACCACGGGGGCGGGGACGACGACGTCGTCTCCGGCTGCGGTCACCACCACGTCGTCACCGGCAACGGGCACGGGAGGCGGCACGACGCCGACCGGTGGGACGGGATCGGGTGCCTCTTCGGTGGCGGCCTCGGGGGGCCAGCTCGCACTGACCGGGCCGCCCACGGCGTTGACCCTGCTCCTGGGCTTTGGCGCCATCCTGATCGTCGTGGGTGCGCTCGGTCGCAGGTTGCTGTCCAGCCCGGCTCCATGACCGTCTCGACCCAGCCGGACCGCGCCACGGTCGCGGAGCTCGACGTCGATGCGCCCCTGGTCCTGAAGACAGGGCGCACCGCGGCGATTGGTTCTTCTTCGCCGTCCTCATCGGTGCCAGTGCCATCGTGCTGCTCGCCATCGGCGCCATCCTGACCTTCCTGATCCTTTACAGCGGCGCAGCCGTGCACTACGCCGGCACCAGCCTCATCACGAGCCAGCACTTCGCACCGGTCGGGAACCATCCGAAGTTCGGGCTGTACGGCGTTCTGATCGGCACGTTGATGATCGCCGTGCTGGCCGTGTGCGTGGCGCTTCCCGTCTCCATCTCGGCAGCACTCATGATCAACGAGTACGCCCCTCGTTGGTCGCGTCGCTCCCTCACGGCGGTGATCGACCTCCTGGCCGTGCTGCCGAGCCTTCTCTACGGGATCTGGGGGCTCAAGGTCCTCAGTCCCGAGGCCTACGACGTCACCGCGTGGTTGAGCCACCACGCCGACTTCATCCCATTCTTCCGGGAGCCGGACACGACCTACGGCAACTCCATTTTCCTGTGCGGGATCGTCGTCGGGATCATGATCATCCCGATCGTGACGTCGGTCAGCAGGGAGGTCATGTCCCAGGCTCCACGCGACGCGTGCGAGGCGGCGCTGGCCCTGGGGGGCACGAAGTGGGGGATGGTCACCGACGTCATCCTCCCCTTCGCCCGCAATGGCATCCTCGGCGGGGTGCTGCTCGGTCTGGGCCGGGCCCTCGGCGAGACCGTCGCCGTCCTGCTCATCCTGTCCCAGACCAACATCGTGCACACCCACATCCTCGGACCGGGTGGTGGGGACATCCCCGCCCTGATCGCCAACTACTTCGTCACGCTTCCCCCGCTGGGCAAGAGCGCACTGACGTTCGCCGGTTTGCTCCTGTTCGCCACCATCCTTGTCGTCAACTTCATCGCCCGGCGGATCGTGGGCCGGCCCCAGATCAGGCTGACATGACGACGCTTCTTCAGGCACGACCGTCGCGGGCGAGCGCCGACCCGGATCTGCTCCGCCAGGAGCCGGCGGATCGCCCCGAGTCACGCGCCCATCGGGCACCGGGAGCCCTTCCGGAGCTGCTGGCCTGTATGGCTGCGGCCGTCGTCCTGGTCGTGGTGGTCTTCTCCCTGACCGGGACCACCTACACCTGGGACCCGCTGACGGTGGAGGACTTCGGCCTCGACGTGTCGGCCCTCCTGGCCTTCGTGTTCTTCTACGGGCTGGTCACCTTCCGGCGTCACGGGGTGCTGGCGGCCAAGGACCGGCTCGCCACGGCCTTCATATGGATGCTCGGCCTCGTGGCGCTCTTCCCGCTCTTCCAGATCATCCTCAAGGTGGTCCAGCTCGGAGCGCCGGTCGTCTTCGCCCACTTTCCCGACTTCCTCGTCCATGACATGGCCACCGCCGGACCGAACGCCCCGGTGTGGAACGGCGGCATGGGGAACGCGCTGGTCGGAACGGTCGAGCAGGTGGGTCTGGCCACGATCTACACGGTCCCCATCTCGATGCTGACGGCCACGTACCTGAGCGAGTCCTCCTCGTGGTTCTCGCGCTTCGTCCGGACGGTGGTCGACTGCATGATGGGCACGCCGTCGATCATCGCTGGACTGTTCGTGTTCCTCTTCTGGGTGAAGCCCCGCCACACGGCGGGGTACTCCGGCTTCGCCGCCAGCATCGCACTCGCCATCCTGATGCTGCCGGTGATGATCCGTACCGCCGAGGAGGTCATCCGGGTCGTGCCGGGATCTCTGCGCGAGGCCGCGCTGGCGTTGGGATCGCCGCGCTGGAAGGTCAGCTTGCGCATCGTCCTGCCCACCGTGCGCAGCGGCCTGCTGACGGCGATCATTCTTGGGGTGGCGCTGGCGGTGGGGGAGACGGCACCGACGTTGTTCACCGCGCACGGGTCCCAGCAGTACAACTTCGATCCGTTCCGCGGCGCCCAGGCCAATCTGCCGCTGCAGGCGTTCCAATTGATCTTCCTGGCCAGCAACACCTACGTGCGAGACGCCTGGGGGGGCGCCTTCATCCTGGTGTTCATGGTCCTCACCCTGTTCATCCTGGCCCGCATCCTGGGCTCGTCCCGTCCCGGCCGTCGCAGGATCAGCCTCCGTCGCCGGCACAAGGAGGTCGCCGCTCCATGATCCGCAACGCGCGTCGGCAATGGGCCCGGCTGCCGGGCTTCGTGGTGCTGGTGCCCATCGTGCTGGCCATGGTCGCCACGATGGTGTGGTCGGCACCGGCGGGAGCGGACACGGCCCCGCCGACCACCGCCTCGTCCACCACGACTCCGTCCACCACGACCGCGCCAGCGACCGCCGCCACCGCCACGACGACGAGCTCGGTGCCGGCGAGCTCCGGGGTGAGCGGGAGCGGGGCGTCGTCGACCTCGCCGAGCACCACGGTGGCGCCCGGGACGAGCACGATCGAGAACGGGACCGCCGACCCCGCCACGTCCGACGCCGGCACAGCGACGCCGCACGCCAGCGCCGGATTGATCGGGGACGGCTGGTCGTTCGCAGGGCCCGAGATCCTGCAGTGGACCACCGACGTGGCCAAGCCCCCCTACACCCTGACCCTCAACTTCACCCCCGACAGCTCGGGGCAGGGTCGGTTCGACTTCGGGAGCAACACGGTCGACTTCGCCGTGAGCGACATCCCCTACCAGGCGCCCGCGTTCGATACGGCCCAGCCCACGTTCCCCTTCATCTACGTGCCCGTGACAGCGGGGGGTCTCGCCTTCATGTACCACATCAGCGGGTTGGCCTCGAGCACGAAGCTGCAGCTGTCGAGCTACTCCATCTGCGCGCTCATGACCGGGGCCGTCCACACCTGGAACGATCCGATCATCCAGGCCGACAATCCGGGCGTGAGCCTGCCGTCCACCCCCGTCCGTCCCGTGATCAGGTCCGACCTGGCCGGAACGAACTTCGTTCTGCAGGAGTACTGCATCCGCGAGCAGCCCGCCCTGTGGAAGGCGTTCGTGACCGCTCCGTCGACCCAGACCTACCCGGGCCAGGTGACAGACCTCAGTGCCACCTCGCCCCGTTCGGACTGGCCGCTTTTCTCCAACGCCATTGTCGCCAACGGATCGGCCAATGCGGCCGACGACGTGGCGGACCCGAAGGACGACGGCTACATCACCGCCGTGGAGACGGCCTATGCCATCCAGCGCAGCTTCCCGGTTGCCTCGGTCAAGAACGCCAGCGGCGATTACACCCAGCCCACGGCGGTGGGAGTGGCCTCGGCGCTCGCCTACGCCACCCAGAACGCCAACGGCACCCACAACCTGAATTTCGACGGCGCGGGGCAGTACGTGTACAACCCGTCCACCTACAGCTACCTGCTCACCCCCACCAAGGGGTGGAGCGCGGCCAAGGGCACGACCATGAGCGAGTTCGTGAACTACGCCTTGACGCTCGGGCAGCAAAAGGCACCTGAGATCGGGTACGCCTCGCTCGGCCTGTCCCTGGAGCAGTACGGCGTGAACCAGGTCCTCGCCAATGTCCCCGGTGCCGTGCAGCTGACGGCGAGCGAGCAGGCGGCGTACGCGTGCGGGGACCTGACCCCGGCCGAGGTCCAGGCGGGCCAGCAGCAGCCCACATGCGGCGTCACCAACCCCAACAGCTCGTCCACCACCACGGCGACGACGGCGCCGGGCGGGACGACGGCGAGCAAGAAGAGCACCACGACCGCCATCGGCGCAACCGGCCTGCACGGCGCCACCGGGTCGGGCGGGGCCGGGGGTTCGTCTGCCAGCGGGGGTGTCGACCCCGGCGTCTCGTTGTCGGCGGCGGGGCCGTCGGGTCTCCCTGTGACCGGGGACTCACCGCTCCCCATCGTGATTCCCGGTCTGTTCTTCGTCTTGGCGGGGTGGTTCATGCGCCGTCGCCTGTCCGCCCGGACCCGATGACGACCGGGCCGGGGCGCCGGGGTTCCCGGGTACGCCGCCTGCTCCTCGCCGGGGCCCTGGTGGGCGCCGCGACGGTGGCGCTCGGGGGCTCCACCCCGGGCCGGGGCGTGGCCGACACCACGACGTCCACCCTGTCGGCCGAGGGCGGTTCGTTTGGTGAGCCCCTGATCGACGCCCTGCAGGACTCGACGGGCGGGGTCGCCGCCATCGCGCCCTTGGCCCCGGCCTTCTTCGACGCAAACGTCAACCAGGCCCGCGACGACTTCGTCTCCGGTGCCACCGACTATGCCGTGTCGGAGTTCCCGCTGACATCGGCGGAGGAGACGACGGCGGCCCAGCACGGGCGCTCGTTCGCCTACGTCCCCTTTGCCATGAGCGGGGTGGGCATCGGCGCCATTCTGGTGTGCAACGACACGTCGACGTTGACGCCCACGACGCTGTGCCCGGACATCCAGCTCACCGCCCCGCTGCTGGCCGACGTGTTCAGCGGCCAGGAGACGAGCTGGGACGGGCCGGCCTTCGCCAAGGCCAGTGGGGGGTCACAGATTGCAGCAGACTCCGAGAGCGCGCAGGTCCATCCCACCAACCAGGTCGATCCTTCGATGGTGAACTACGCCCTGCAGTCGTTCTTCGTCAGCGACCCTGCCGCCAAGACGATCTGGGACACCTTCGACAACACCTATGACGTGACCAACGACACGCCCACGGAGCTCTGGCCCACGGGTGGGGGGGTGACCGGTGGGGACCACGGCGTGGTGGAACAGCTGATCCCGGTCAACCCCGCCAACCTGCTGCCCGAGACGGACCCCCAGACCTGGGGCGGGGGGGACGTCGCCGGGATCCCTCTGGACTGGCTCGGCCAGCCCTGGAACGTCCCGGATGCCTCGGTCCAGAACGCGGCCGGCGCCTTCGTGTACCCCACGGCCACGGCCCTCCAGGACGCCGAGAACGACGCCACCATGGACCCGACCACGAATCTCGTCACGTTCAAGGCCGATGCATCTGATGCAGGTGCCTATCCTCTGCCCGTCATGGAATACCTGATCGTCCCGACGACGGGCCTCAGCCAAGCCAAGGCGACGGCGTTGGCGTCCTTCATCCGATTCGTCCTCGGATCACAGGGACAGACCGTCATCGACCAGTTCGGCGACGTCGCCCCCACTCAGGCCATGATCAACGCCGGCCTGCAGGTTGCGGACACGGTGGCGGCGGAGGCGACGAGCCCCACGACCTCCACCACCTCCACGACCACCCCCGCCACGACGGCAAGCACCACCACAACCACCACGACGAAGGGGGCGACGACCAACGTCGCCACCGGCGCCAACAGCTCGGACACCGGCGGCGACGCCACGTCTGGTACGTCGGGTGCATCGGACGGTGGTGCAAGCCTGGCAGCCACCGGCGGCCCCCCGTGGCAGCTGCCCGCCGCCGCAGTCTTCCTGGCCGTCCTGGGCGTGAGCGTGCGCCTGGCGAACCGGAGGCGGCCGGCACGTGCCCGCCAGTCGGCGCCATGATCCCGGCCACGGCACCCACCGCCGGTGGCCGGGCGCCCGAGGGGTGGCCTCGGTGACGGCGCTCAGCAACGATCGGGTGGGAGGTTCGACGCCCTCGGAGCAGCCTTGGTCGTCGTCCCCTTCGTCGGCGCCTCCTCCTCCACCTCCCCCTCGCATGTGGTCCGGCGCCCCCGAACCGCCGCCGCCCCCCCCAGCGTCGGTGTCGCCGCCCCCGCCCCCGCCTGCCGGCTCACCCATGTGGTCGACGGGCCCCGCCACCCCCGGTGCGGTCATGGCACCGCCGCCCGCGCCGCCGCGCCGCCGCCACCACCACCGGGCGATCCCGTGGGGGTCAACGGTCGGACTGCGCCGGCCGTGGGCGAGCGCAGCGCGGGCGGTCTGCCGACGGTCGGGGGTGGGGCGGAGCCCTCGGGCCTCGTGGCGCGCAACATCAGCGCCTGGTTCGGTTCGAACAAGGTGCTCGAGCGGATCTCGCTCGACATGGATCCGGGCAAGGTCACAGCGCTCATCGGGCCGTCAGGGTGCGGCAAGTCGACGTTCCTCCGCATCCTCAACCGCATGCACGAGCTCGTTCCCGGGGCGGCGCTGTCGGGTTCCGTCGCCCTCGACGGTGTCGATCTCTACGGCCCGGCGATGCCCGTGACCCACACACGCCTCAAGATCGGCATGGTGTTCCAGCGTCCGAACCCGTTCCCGTCCATGACGATCGCGCAGAACGTCCTGTCAGGCCTGCGGCTGTCGGGCCTCAAGACCGACAATCCCGACGCGCTCGTGCAGGAGTGTCTCGAGCAGGCGGGCTTGTGGCGAGAGACCGCGGAACCGCCTGAACGAGTTGGGTGGCGCCATCTCAGGCGGTCAGCAACAGCGCCTGTGCATCGCCCGCGCCCTCGCTGTCCGACCCCGCATCCTGCTCATGGACGAACCGTGCTCGGCACTCGATCCCATCTCCACCGGCGTGATCGAGGAGACGATCCGCGAGCTGAGCGACCACCTCACCATCGTGATCGTCACCCACAACATGCAGCAGGCGCAACGCGTCTCTCACAACTGTGCACTGTTCCTCGTGGGGGGCGAGGGCGAGCCCGGCAAGATCGTGGAATCGGGGCCGACAGAGCAGGTCTTCGGCGACCCCGTCGATCCTCGAACGGCGGACTACGTGCACGGTCGGTTCGGGTGACGCAGCTCATTCCTGCCCCTGACCAGGGTATTTACAGCCAGACGCAGGACCACGGGGGCTCTCGGGCCTGGTGGCAGCTGAGCGGGCCCCAGGCCCGCACGGCGGGCAAGGTGGCCATCCTCCTCGGTGTCGTGGTGTGCGCCTACGGCTACTCGCTGTCGACGTTGGTCCAGACGGCGACGATGCAGACGCCGTTGGCGTACATCAGCCTTGTCCCGCTCATCGCCCTCGGCCTGGCTGCCTTGCGCTCTCACCCGGGCGCGGAGGAACCGTCGATTCACGACCGCCAGCTCGACTACATCATCGGCCTTCCCCTCGTCGGCGTGGCCATGGCGATCAACATGCTGCTCCCGAGCAAGTTCTCGGCCATGTTCTGGGTGTGGAGGATCGACCTCCTCTCCCTGCCGATCTTCGTGGCCGGCGCCGTCACGATCATCTTCGGGCTGCGCGTGGCGTGGCGGCAGCGACTGGCCATCTGCTACCTGCTTCTGGCGTGGCCCTGGCCCTACACCACGATCTTGTTGCGCGTCCTGAACGCTTCCACGACGGCGACCCTGGCCGGGCTCCGGTTGATCCTCGCGCGTGGTCCCGGTGGCACGGCCGGCCGGCTCGGGCGACGGCTCGGTCTTCGAGGTGGTCCACCAGGGCCACCCCTTCCCCGTCAGCGTGGTGTCGGCGTGCTCGGGCATCAACGGCATCGTGGGGTTCCTGCTCGTCGGTGTGGCCTTTTCGGCCATCGTCCGGGGCCCGAGAGTTCGCAAAGGTGTGTGGCTGGCGTGCGGCATGGTCCTGCTGTGGGTGGTCAACCTGGCCCGCCTCACCTTCATCTTCTGGGCCGGCAAGCTGTGGGGCGAGAGCGTGGCCATCAACGTCCTGCACCCGTTCGTGGGCATGCTGACGTTCTGCGCCGGGGTCCTCGCCATGCTGCTCGTCATGGGCCCCTTCGGGTTGTCGCTCAAGCCCTCCGTGCCCCGCGTCGACGTGCGCGACCTCTGGGGCGGGGGGGTGGGCGGACGCGAACGTCGCTCTGTCCGGGGTGTGTTCGCCGCCGTCGCGGTGGTGGTGACGGCGGCACTCGTCCTGGGTGTCACCGACAACGGATTGCGCTCCTACGACCTGGTGGCGAACGCCGCGGGCGAACCGAAGCTGCTCGCATTCCAGTCTTCGCCGGCCACGCCGGCGGGGTGGAACGTGCGGGTCACGCAAACCATCGACTGGGCGAAGCCGTTGTTCGGTGACGACTCCTCCTGGATCCGCTATCTCTTCTACCCCGGCGAGGACGGAGGGAACCTGCACTCCTCCTACGGGATCACCGCCGACGTCATCGACACCTCGGACCGCGCCACGTTCTCGGCTTACGGCGTGGAGGCCTGTTACCAGTTCCACGGCTGGCTGCTCCAGGACGTGGCCCAGGTCTCCATCGGCGGCGGGATCACCGGGCAGACCCTGTCGTTCTCGGCGTCGGGCCAACAGAGCTGGTCGGTGCTCTACTGGATCGTGCCGGTCAAGGCGGGCGATGCGACGCGTTACGAGCGGTTCGTGCTGTACCTGGTGAACGCCCCGGGAGGGACCGCGGTCCGGCTCCCGGCTGGGGTCCGCATCACGAACCTGGCCGGCGCCATTCCCGATCGGGGCCCGAGCGCCGTGCTGGCCCAGAACCGGGCCTTTCTCATCTCGTTCGCCCACGAGCTCATCGTCGAGCAGGCGTACCGCGCCGACAAGGTCGAGAGCCGACTGACGTCCGCGACCGGCGCCGGCGACGCGTCGCCGGGAGGTTCCCCGAGCCTGCGCGCCCTGCCCGTAACACGTCGGGCCGGGCTCCACAGGCCGCAGCGGGGGGCTAAGAATTGGTGATGGAGCGGGTGGCTGAAGTCGAGGGGGCCGGCCGTCGCTCCTCGGGTGTCGTGGACGGTGCTACCCCGCCCGTGGGCTCCTGGCCCCAGGGTGCCGCGCCGATGCACAACGGCTCCAACGGCTCGAACGGCGGCGCCGCCGGCGTCAGCGCAGCACGGAACGGCGCAGGGCAGGCCGTTCCCGCCGTGCCGGCCACGTCGGGCGTCACGGGGAGTCCCGAGCCCCTGTGGGCGCAGTTCTGCGAGCAGCTGGTGGCGGAGGCCTTGCCCGGGTCGTCCAACGGACGATCACGGCCGACGACGAGCGGTATCGACTGGCGTTCGGTGGCGGCGCCCGGCGGGCTCGCCCCGTCCCCGGGGGCGGTGGGCCGAGCCGTCCTGGCCTCGCACCGCATCGCCGGGATCGTCACCGACATGCCGACCGTCCGTCCGGGACCTGCGCCCGTCCCGGCGACGAGATTCGCAGCCCCGCCGCCCTCCCCGCAGGGCCTCGTGGCCCCCCCGCCGCCACGACCGGCAGGCCCCGTCGCCCCTCCGGCTCCCCGGCGCCTGCCACCCCCGCCACCGCCGGCGCGGCCGGGAGGGGTACCGTCGACGCCGCTTCGACCCCCGCCCCCCGGTGCACGAGCGGGAACGGCCACGGCGCTCCTGCCGCCACCGCCGTCTCGTGCTCTCGAGCAGGCGCCACCGGTCACCGTCCCGTCAACCGAGCCCGTCGAGGCTGAGCGCAGCACCCGCAGGAGGTGGCACGCTCCCCGCGCCCTGTTCGTGGCGTCGGGGTGGGTGCAGAACATCGGCCTCATCATGCTGCTGTTCGCGGCGTGGCAGCTGTGGGGAACGTCGATCCAGCACGACTACGCCCAGCAGACCTTGCGCACCGAGTTCCAGGTGCACGTGCGGCACTACAAGAGCCTCCCGCCCGCGCCGATGCTGGTCTCCTCCAACGCCCAGATACCCGAGCCGGCCAACGGATCGGTGGTTGGGCGACTCCAGATCCCGAAGATCGGCGTCGACCAGTACGTCGTCGAGGGCACGGCCGAGAACGACCTGGCCATGGGTCCGGGCCACTACGTCGGCACGTCGATGCCGGGTCAGGCCGGAAATGTGGGGATTGCCGGTCACCGCACGACCTACGGAGCTCCGTTCAACAACCTCGACCATCTCGCCGTCAACGACCAGATCACCCTCACGACGGACTCGGGCGAGGTCCTCACCTACGTGGTGTCGCAGCCCCCCTTCGTGGTGTCACCCCACGACGTGGCGGTGCTCAACTCCGGGACCGACAACCGGCTCACCTTGACCACCTGCAACCCGCGGTTCTCCGACACCTCGCGGCTGGTCGTGGTGGCGCTGCTGAGCGAGCCCGAGGCGGCGGCGGCCACGTCCGTCACCGTCGTTCCCCACAAGGTGCGCGTGGTCACCGATGACACCGGCTGGAACATGCGGTACCTCCCCGAGGCCCTGGCGCTGCTGGCCCTGCTCGTGGCCCTGGGCGCGCTCAACGGCCGGTTCCGCAGGCTCTTCCGCCGGGCTGGCAAGGTCGCCGGCCGCGTCGCCCGGTACGCGGTGCTGACGCCTGTGGTTGGCCGGCCTCTACTTCCTGTTCGAGGCACTCACCAAGCTCCTCCCGGCCAACCTGTGAGCCGGCCCCCTCGCTCCGGGCCGCGGGGCAGGCCGCCGGCTCCGGCACGGCCGGCGGCCGCCGGTCCATGGCGTGGTTCGCTCCAGGGGTGGCGGCCCTGGTGGCGGCCGTCGTCACGATGTCGCCGGGCCATGCCTTCGGTGCGGCTGCCAGCGTCAGCATTCCGGGGGGTCCTTCTCGGACGGGCAGACCATCGCCGTGACGGGCGCCGGGTTCCCGAGTCGGTCCGACGACCCCAGTGGGCTCCAGATCATCCAGTGCGCCGACCCCGGTGGCCTCGCCGCCGACCTTCCCATCGACCCCAGCACCTGTGACGGGACGACGACCAATCCGTTGCCCGTCAACACCGACGTGTCCGGACGGTTCACCGCCTCGTACGTCGTGTCCGCCCTGAGCGGGCTCAACGGGACCTCGAACATCAAGTGCGACGCGGCCGACTACTGCGTGCTGTGGGTGGGCGTGGACTACAACCAGCAATTCTCGAGCGGACCACACGCGTTCTCGAGACCGTTCGAGATCGCCGACGCCTCGCCGCCACCCACGGCGCCTGCGGGCTCGCCCGTGGCGTCGACGCCGACGACAACGCCGACGACGTCACCGCCGGGGGCGGCGGGAGCCGTGGCGACCTCCGCTTCGACCGCCTCGGCACCCGTGGCGGGCGCGGCTGGCGACCACGGGTGTGCCCGGGGGGCTCCTGTGGCTCGTGGGTGCGGGGGTGGCGCTGCTCGGACTGGGGCAGGTGGGGCGCCGGCGCTACCACCATCTGTCTGGCGCCGCTGGGGCCGGGGACGGGCCCAGTAGGCCTCGAGGCGGTCGCTCCGTCCGGGCGGCCGCTCTGAGATGCCCCACGTCGGTGCCGGGCGTGCGTGCCCGCCCAGGCCCGTGACAGCGACGGTGGGGGTGTCAGGCCGAGCGGTAGAACAAGGGGGTCACATCGCCGTTGCCCGAGGCCGGTGCGTGAGGCGCCGCCGTGGGCGGCTGGACCGGGGCGGGCGCCGCGGCCGGCGGTGCGGCAGGCGACGACCGGTACGGCGGTGGCGGCGGCAAGGGCGGGTCTGCCCGCACTGCCGGGGCCGTCCCCGGGAGGTACTGGTCGAAGGTGTGGTTGAGAGCTGCAAGCTCTCCCAGGAGATCCTGGTTGAGACGGGCGAACGTCTCGATCGTCGACTGGAGCTGCAGGATGGCGGCGGGCGGCATCCCCCCGTGCTGCCGGGCCTCGGCCATGAGGCGCTGGGCCTCCTCCTTGGCCGCCGACACGATCCGCGACGCCTCGAACTCGGCGTCGGCCACTACACGACGGGCCCGCTCCTGGGCTTCCGCCGTGGTCCGCGCGACGTACTCCTCCACCTTGGTGAACAGGGTGCCGATCTTCGCCTCGTTGCGCCGGTGCTCCTGGGACAGCGTCGTCAGGGCCTCCAGGCGCCCGAGAAGCGCACGGAGCCCGGTGAGGGCTCCGGAGGCCTCGGTGGCGGTCTGCTCCATGGTGGTGGACACGCCTCCCAGGCCGGCCACTGCGTTGGCGATTCCTTGGAGGTCACCCGTCCCGTCGGGCGCGACACTCATGCTGGTCTCCAGGCTTTCGGGGGGGCCTCGGTCCTCGTGTCGGACTCGAGAAGTCCCTGCACAGCGACGTTACCAGAGGCTCGGCTTCGACCTCCCTCGTCAAATTTGATGTTTGCCCAGGCCTCATGAAAGACCGGGGCGGTCGGCCGACGCGGTCGTGCCCGCCCGTTCGGGCCACGGCTTTCATCGGTTGTTTGCCTTCCGATCACCAAGTCCTCACAGCCCATTCATCGGGACCATTTATGGGCGTGAGACCCCCGCGTCTCACAGCACATCGTCATGGGGGGCAGTACCGCACCGAGGTGGTGGGACAGGCTCCTCGCCTGGATCCGGCCCACGGCCCGGGTGCGCACCGTCCGTCGACGAGGCGCCGGCCTTGCGTGGAAGGCCCCAGCGCCCGTCGACGGCGGTGGCGGGCGCTCCCTGTTCCGTCGGGTGAGGTTCGCTGCGGCGCGGCGTGCCGGCACCCGCCTCGATTGCCCATCGATCTCAGACGGTCGACCCTGGTGCAGCACGTCTGTCGCAGGCGGCCCACCGGAGCCCGAGGGTGCCTGGGACCAGATGTCGCCCTCGACCGGTCCCGGACGCGACTCCGCCGGGTCGCCTTTCGGCGGCCCGGCGGAGTCCAAACTGCGTGATGCCGACTGGTTCAGCTCACCGTGATCGACAGGCTCTCGGTCGCTGTCTGCTTGGCGTGCTTGGTGTGGTCGCTCACCGAGACGGTGAACGAGAAGACACCGGTCTTGGTGTGCTTGGTGATGGCCGTCGTTCCCGAGATGACCCCCGTGGACTTGTCGAGCTTGAGGCCCTTCGGGGGCTTGCCGACCGTCTTCCACTTGAGCGGAGCCGTGTACGGTCCCACCGCCTGCAGGCTGAGGCTGTAGGTGCTCCCCGGTGTGTCGGTCCCGCCCGTGGCGTGCACGATCTGGAAGGTGGTCGCCGCCGTCACCGTCAGGGTGAAGTTCTGCGTGGCCGTGCCGACCCCGTCGTTGGCCGTGATGGTGATCGGGTAGCTCCTGGCCGCAGCGCCGGTTGATCCCGAGAGCACGCCACTCGAGCTGAGCGTGACGCCCGCCGGGAGCGCGCCGGTCTCCGAGAACACCGAGTTCGGAGGACCGCTGGCGGTGACGGAGAACGAGTGGCTCGGACCCTGGGAGAACGTCGCCGAGTTCGTCGACGTGAAGACCGGCGCTGCACCGTTCATGAGGAACGTGTGTGAGAACGCCGTGGTGGCCGGGTCACTGAAGTCGCTCTGGTAGTTCTCGCCCACCCACAGCACGCAGGAGTCCGTGGCATCGCAGTTGATGTTCGAACCGTTACTCGTCGACAGGGCGCTCACCGTGTAGGAGCCCGAGAACGATCCCGACGAGTTGGTGTCGATGGCGAGGGGGTTCAGGGTCGAACCATCGCAGTATGCGTCGCTGGCGTCGAGTGCCGTGGTCACGGCGCTCGAGCACTCGAGGATCTCCATGCCGCTCGGGTTTGCCGAACGAGACGGGAAGCCGGTGCCCGAAACCGTGATGGTCTCCCCGTCGGCGTACGATCCCGAGAACGAGGTCGTGACCGAGGGAGAGCCGCTGGCGCTGGCCACACCGGCCATCGAGAGGGTCAAACCGGAGCTGGCCACGGCGAGTGCCGCTCCGATCAGGGCGAGTCGCGTCTTCGTTGGCATGGACATTTTCCTTTGCTCGGCGGGCAGGGGGCCTGCGGAGGCGGGGTGCGCCAGACCGCCATCCCCGACTCCGGCGTCATCTGACCAAGTTCGAGTCCCCAGCACAAGGTCAGAAGCGGGGCGTTTCCAAGAGTTCGATCTCGAGTTCGCGTCGAGGTCACCACCCGGTCACGAAGCGGTCGCAAAGGGGCTGACCAGGTGCTCCGGGTGGCCGGACGGCACGGCACTGCCTCCGCCCGGAGGTCGCGGCGGTCGGTTCCGGCGCCCGGGGGCGGCGGCGGCGGAGGTGCCCGCCACTGCCCCGCACAGCGCCACCGTGGTGCACGCCGGGCGCCGCGCCACAGCTCGCTGTCGGAGCCGCAATGAGGGAGCTTGCTACCGTTGGTGCCGTGCAGCCCCGGCCCTGGAGCGAGCACCTTCCCCCCGGTGCCGGGCTGTCGGTGCAGGCGCTCACGGCGAGGCGGAGCCTGCCCGCGGCGTGGGGCGCGGCGTGGGCGGCGCGGCCGTCGGCACCCCTCCTGCGCGAGGGTGCTGTCCCCGAGGCGGGGTGGCTGACGGCAGGGGCGTTCGACGAGATGACGCGCCGCCTGGCGCTGCGCCTGGGGCGGTTGGGGCTCGGAGGGGGCGACCGGGTGCTGTGGAGCGCGGCGTCGTCGGTTGCCGCCATCGCCGCCAACGTCGCCGCCCTCCGGGCCGGGCTCGTGGTCATCCCGGTGAACCCGCAGTACACCGAGCGGGAGCTGGCCCACATCGTCGGGGACGTGCGGCCTGCGGCGGCGATGGTCGACGACGCCGGCCGGGGCCGGTCATCGCCCACGTGAGCGGCGCCACCGACGATCGTGACGACGTGCGACCTCGAGGTCCTCGACGCCACGGGGAGCGATGGCGCCGCGGCCGTGAAGCAGCGTGACGTGGTGCTCGACGGGGCCGACGTGGGGGATCCGGCGCTCATCGCCTACACCTCCGGCACCACCGGCGCGCCGAAGGGGCGGTCCTCAGCCATGGCAACCTCCTCGCCAACAGCGAGGCCGTCTCCCGCAGCTGGCGCTGGGAGGCCGACGACCGCCTCGTCCACGCCCTGCCGGTCTTCCACGGACACGGCCTGTGCGTGGCGCTGTACACCTCGCTGCTGGTCGGCTCCTCGGCCGTCCTGCTGCCCGCCTTCGAGCCCGGTGCGGTCCTCGACGCGTGCGACGCCGGGCCGGCACCCTTTTCTTCGGGGTCCCGACCATGTATCACCGGCTCCTGGCGTCGGGCCGTGCCGGGGAGCTCGCCCGGCTGCGCCTGGTGGTGTCGGGGTCGGCCCCGCTGCAGGCCGAATTGCACCGGGAGCTGCGGCACGCAGGAGGCGTCGACGTGCTCGAGCGCTACGGGATGACCGAGACGCTCATGACCTTGTCCAACCCCTATGAGGGCGAGCGCCGGCCCGGCACCGTGGGCTTCCCCTTTCCCGGGGTCGAGGCCCGGGTCCCGGCGGGGACGGAGCCGGAGGCGGGCGAGATCATGGTCAAAGGACCCGCCGTCTTCTCCGGCTACTGGGAGCGCCCGGCGGCGACGGCCGACGCCTTCACCGACGGGTGGTTCCGCACCGCCGACGTGGCCGAGGTGGACGACGGGTACGTGCGCATCCTCGGGCGCAGCAGCGAGCTCGTCATCTCGGGGGGCTACAACGTGTACCCGGCCGAGGTCGAGGACGTGCTCCTCGGCCACCCCTCGGTGCTCGAGGTGGCGGTCACCGGCACGCCGTCGGACGAGTGGGGCGAGGTGGTCACGGCCTGGGTGGTCCCCGACGGCATCGCACCCCTCGACACCGGCGCCCTCCTGGCCTACGCCGGGGAGCGCCTGGCCGCCTACAAGCGGCCCCGCATCGTCCACGTGGTCGACACCCTTCCCCGCAACGCCATGGGTAAGGTGCTGCGGTCCGCGTTGCGCTGAACACCAGGGACGTTCGGCCCTGCCCAGCGGACCGCCGGATCCGTAGGGTGGTGAGCGCACCCGAAAGAGTGGACATGAAGACGTGGAACGCCCCTGACGTCGAGGGCCCGCAACAGGTGACGCCGTCGAACGGCACCGCCCCGGCGTTGCGCTTCTGCGGCATCACCCACCGCTACGGCCGCCACACCGCCCTCGATGACCTCCACCTCGAGGTGGCGTGCGGTGAGACCCTGGCCCTCCTCGGGCCGAATGGGGCCGGCAAGTCCACCACCATCTCGCTCCTGCTCGGGCTGTTGCGGCCCACCGCCGGCTCGGTGGAGGTCCTGGGCACCACGCCCCGCCGGGCCGTGGCCGAGGGCCGGGTGGGGGCGATGCTGCAGACCGGGTCGGGGAGCGGCCTGCCCCCCGGCGTGCGGGTGGACGCCACGCTGCGCCTCGTGCGCCGCCTCTACCGCCACCCCGCCCCCTTCGAGGTCACGGTGGAGCGGGCCGGGATCGGTCCGTTCCTCGGACGCCAGACCCAGCGCCTGTCGGGGGGACAGGCCCAGCGGGTGCGCTTCGCCATCGCCATCGCCGGCGACCCCGAGCTCGTGTTCCTGGACGAGCCCACCGCCGCCATGGACGTGGAGGGCCGTCGCTCGTTCTGGCGCATGATCCGCGAGTTCGCCGACGAGGGGCGCACCATCGTCTTCGCCACGCACCATCTCCACGAGGCCGACCAGATCGCCGACCGGGTGGTGGTGGTCAACCACGGGCGGGTGGTGGCAGACGGCCCCGGTGCCGCGCTGAAGGCGGCGCACGCCACCCGCAAGGTGCGCTTCGTGTGGGAGCACCCCGCCGTCGCCGTCCTCGACGGGCTCGAGGGGGTCACCGACGTCGAGGTGCACGGCACGTGTGTCACCCTCGACTCCCTCGACCCCGATGCCACGGTGCGCGATCTGGTGCGGTGCCACGTCGCCTTCCACGATCTCGAGGTGACCGGGGCCGGGCTCGAGGAGGCCTTCGTGGCGCTCACCGGCCGTGACAGGCGCACGGACGAGGTGTGCGACAGGTGAGCGCCCTGTTCTCCTTCGGCCGCTTCGAGGTGGGGCGGCTCGTGCGCAGCTGGAAATTCCTCATCATCACGGTCGGGTTCCCGGTGATCTTCTACATGTTGTTCCTGGGGGACCGGCGTGCCGGGGAGGTGATCTCGGGCACCGTGCCGTGGCGCGTCTACCTCATGGTGTCGATGTGCTCCTTCGGCTCGTTGGTGGCGGCCCTGACCGCCGGCGGGGCGCGGCTGTCGGCCGAGCGCACCTCGGGGTGGGCGCGCCAGCTCCGGCTGACGCCCATCCCCGCATGGTCCTACGTGGCCACCAAGGTGACGGCCAGCATGCTCGTCATCCTGCCCGTGATCGCCTTGGTGGAGGTGGTGGGGGGCGCCTTCGGCGGTGTCCATCTGGCCCTGTGGACGTGGGTCGAGCTGAGCGCGCTGCTGTGGGTGACAGCACTCCCCTTGGCCGTGCTGGGCGTCTTCATCGGCTTCATGGTCCATGCCGAGACGGCCTTCCCGGTGGTCACCGCCCTCATGTTCGTGCTCGGCTACTTCGGGGGCCTGTTCAACCCAGTGAGCAGCATGCCCGCCGCGCTGCGGACCACGGCGCGTGTCCTGCCGAGCTTCAACCACGCCGCCCTCGGGCTCGACCTTCTCGACGGGCAGAGCCTCGGGCTCGAGCACTGGGTCGTGCTCGTCGCCTACGCCGCGGTGCTCAGCCTCGCCATCATCGTGAAGCACCGTGTCGAGGAGGCCCGGGGCCTCGCGTAGCAACTGCTCACTCCGAGCGCAGAAGCACCGCCGTGCGGGTACGGGCCGCCACGCGTCCGGGGACGGCGGCCACCACGTTGGCGAGCACCAACCCGCCCACGGCGACGAGCACCACCGACAGCGCGGGGATGCTCGGGTCGGGCACGACGTGGATGTCCCGGGCGAAGAGGTCCCACAACCACCGTCCCAGCACGATCCCGAGGGGGACACCCACCACGGTGCCGACGGTCACGGCGATGGTGGAGTGCCACGCCACGGTGGCAGCCAGCTGACGTCGGGTGAACCCGAGGGTCTTGAGCAGCGCCAGGTCACGCCGACGACGGCGGACCGACGCCACCAGGGTGAGCGCCAGCGCCACCACCGAGCCGGCGGCCAGGGCGGCGCCGAGGTACGCCGGGATGGCCCCGAGGGAGCGGTAGTTGACGATCTCGGCGGGGCGCAGGACCTTTACCGCCGCCACGCCGAAGTTCGCGGTGTTGGTGGTGGCACGTCCGATACCGTCGAGACCACGCATGGCAGTGGCGTCGTCCACGCCGGGGCGGAAGCGGATGAGGACGGTGTTGGGACCCGGCAGCGGGTCGTCGAAGGGGTTGCGGTCGACGGGCGGGATGAGCCGGGTGGGGAGGAGGGCGCCGGTTCCCATCTCCAGGTGTTGGCCGCCGTTGCTCCCGAGGGTGGGCATGGTGGCCGTCCCCACCACACGGAGCCGACTCGCCGCCGAGGCGAAGTGCACGGTCACCCACGAGCCCACGTGCACGTGCAACTGCGCCAGCGTGACCGCCCCCAGGACCACCTGGTCGTTCCCGGCCAGCCCGTGGCCGGACAGCACCGGGGGCTGCACCGCGTCCTGGCCCGGGCTCTCGCCCAGCACGGGCACCGTGTGGCCGTCGACCGTCATGTCGGCGGTGAAGATGGGCGACCACCGGGCCACGGCGTGATCACGGTCGAGCAGCGTCACCACCTGGTGCTCGGGGATGTCGCCTCCTGAGGACACGAGCGCCGCGTCCCAGTTCCATCCGTACAGGGCGGGGTGCGACACGAGCGAGTCGAGGCTGGCGCCGAAGATGAGGGTGGCGATCACCGCCACCACGGCCAGGCCCGTGCCGAACATGGCCGACCGAACCGGCACCGCCTCGGAGCCCGTGCCCGACTCGAGGGCGAAGCGTGCGCCGGTGAGCACAGGGGCGGGCACCCCCATCGATCCCGCCACACGCACGACGCGGCTCGGGCGGTCGCTGTGCAGGCGAGCGCGCCGCTCGAGCCGCTGGGGCGCGGTGCGCAGGGCGGTGACGCACGCCACCAGGCTCAGGCCGAGCACGAGCACGAGGGCACCGAGGCCGAGGACGGTCCAGTCGGCGTGCACGCCCTTGTCGGGGTAGACGGCGCGCACCGGGCCCAGGGGCGCGAGCGGTGAGAGCGCCAGCGCCACCACCACCGCCAACGCGGCGCCCAGGGCCACGGCCCCCACCACGCCGATGAGCCCGTCGCCCCACGTCTGCACCGGCCCCGCCCCGAGGGCGCGCAGCACGGCCCGCTCGTCGGTCTCCAAGCGCAGCTGGCGACCCACGACCTGGCTGGCGATGAGCAGGGCGGCGAGCGCCACGATGGCCCCGAAGGCGCCGAGGGCGATGGCCTCGGGCTTGATGGCGCGCTGCACCTTGGCCACGACCTGGGGCTCGCTGTCGGTGAAGGGGGGGAAACCGGCCGGGAGGATTCGTGCGATCTCACGAGAGACGCGGGCGACGTTGCGCGCCCCACCCTGCACCCGCACGCCGCTCTCGCTGTAGTTGACGCAGCACTTCAGCAGCTGGCGCGTGAGTGCGGGGGTGAAGAGGTTGTTGGGAGCACCGCTCGCGTCCACGTCGTCCTCGACGATGGTGGTGTTGAAGACGGCGATGCCCACCACCTTCTCGTCCACCACGCGGTCGGGGCTTCACCGCAGCTGTGCCAAATGCGGGCAATTGCGTCTGGGCGTTGGTGTAGATCCCGACCGGGAGGACACTGCCGACGTGCACGCCGAGGGCCGAACGCGCCCTGGGCACTCAGCATGAGCTGGTCAGGGTTGCGGGGATCGGCCATGTGGCCCTGCACCACCGCCACCTTGTCCTGGTCGAAGTACAGGCCGTCGACGCTGCCGTAGCCGTTCCCCGCCGCCGGAACGTCGAACGTGGGTGCGTGCAATGGGGCGCCGTCGGCCTGCAGGGGGAGGAAGTCGATGCCCGACTGGCTCTCCACCCCCGCCACGTGGGGAAGACGGGCGATCTTGGAGACGAGCGCCGCGTCGTAGCCCGAGTCGGAGCCGAACGCCGGGTTGAGCAACCCGTCCGCACCGGCCAGCGCCGACGGGTTGGTGCTGTCCCAGAAGGTGCTGAACGACGACGCCGTGCTGCGCGCCGCGGCGATGGAGCCCATGGCCAGGCCGCCCACCAGGCCGGTGAGCAGGACGATGGCCAGGTAGCCGCCGAAGCGGTGGCTGAAGGTGGCCCGGAGCCGGTACCAGGCGATCCTCACGGCACGACACCGGACACGGGTGGCGTCCCCCTCTTCGCTCGGCCCGGGACGCGCCAGAGCGACGTGTCCCCGTTGGCATTGTGGCGTGCGGCGGGATGGGGGCCAATGGGGGCACCCGGTCTCCCGGGCTGGTGCCTGCACTACCGGACCCCGAACCGGGCGGTCGCCGCCGGGCGCGCCGACCCCGGCCGCCACGTTCGCCGGGGATAGGTTGGCGGCGCCATGGCCGACATCTGTCAGGTGAGCGTCACGGCGGGCAGCCCCGAGGAGGCCGGTCGGCTCGGTGTCGCCGCCGTCGAGGCCCGGCTGGCCGCGTGCGCCCAGGTGTCGGGTCCCATCACCAGCACCTACCGCTGGCGCGGGAGCATCGAGTCGGCGCAGGAGTGGCTGTGCGTGTTGAAGACCACGGCCGGGCTGGTGGCGCCGCTCATGGAGCAGCTCCGGGCGGCGCACGGCTACGACACACCGGAGATCGTCTCCACCTCGATCGAGCACGCCGACCCGGACTACGCGCAGTGGGTCGAGGCGCAGACGCTCGGCTAGCGTGCCGTCCCATGCCGACATTTCTCATGCTGTCCACCCTCGGGCCCGAGGGGATGGCGACGCTGCGGCAGAACCCTCAGCGCCTGAAGGAGGTCAACGGCGAGGTGGAGGCCATGGGGGCGCGGGTCGTGGCCCAATGGGCGCTGCTCGGCCAGTACGACTTCGCCACCGTCCTGGAGGCGCCCGACGAGAAGGTGGTGACCCGGGTGGCGGTGACGCTCGGGGCGCGCGGCACGCTCAAGACGAAGACGCTCATCGCCGTCCCGATCGACGAGTTCATCGAGACGGTCGGCCGGACCTGAGCCGTGGGGCGTCCCGTCCGGTCGGGGGCGCCGCTGCTCAGCCGGCGCGGTCCGCGGTGCTCAGTACCACCACAGGCCCTGCTTCTTGCGCTCAGGCCTGATGTCGTCGTCGGGAAAGACGTCGGGAAGCACGCTGCCGTCGGACAGGCGGCGGATCCGGTACCCGCCGTCCCCGGGCTCGGCCACCTCGAAGCCGTGGCTCCAGGCCCCGACGAACCGGTCGCGTACGTCGATGCGTGTGCCCGGCGCCAGGCGGGTCGAGCGCATTTCCGTGGCGTCGATGAGGCCGTTGGTCATGCCCGTGTCCTCCTGCGTCGACCCGACCGGGGGGGATCCGTCGGTGGTGTCGGCTTCGACCTGCCCATGATCGCGCTCGGCTGCTCCACCACAAGAGCGTCGCCCACAACAGCGCACCAATGTCGGGCGACGGGGGGTCACCCCGGTGACCAGGGTCCGGAGCGCCCCCGCCCCTCGGCGCCGCCTCCGGAGCGTGCCGGCCCGGCCCGGATGGGTCCACGAGCGGGGCATGTGGGGTGCCGGGCACCGGTTGGTGGCGGGCGTGGACGAGGTCGGCCGGGGGGCGTGGGCTGGTCCGCTCAGCGTGGGCGTGGCGGTGCTGGCCGAGCCCGCCTGCCGCATTCCCCGGGGACTGCGCGACTCCAAGCAGCTGGCCGAAACGGCGCGCGAGTCGATCTTCGACGCCGTGGCGGCGTGGTGCGCGGCGTGGGCCATGGGCCATGCCGGGCCCGAGGAGTGCGACCGCCTGGGGATGACCGCCGCCCTGCGGCTGGCCACGCGCCGGGCCTTCGACCAGCTCCCGGTGGCATTCCTGCCCGACGCCGTGGTGCTCGACGGCACGTTCGACTACGTGAGCCCGCCCGCCGAGCAGACGCTGTTCGATCCCGAGGACCCGGGCCGTCCCGGGCCCGGTGATCCCGAGGCCCGGGGCGCACCGGACGTCGGGCTCGGGGCCTCGTCCGCGCCCCACGTCGAGACGGTCGTGAAGGCGGACGCCCGGTGCGCCTCGGTGGCGGCCGCCTCGGTGCTGGCCAAGGTGACCCGTGACCGCATCATGCGCTCCAGAGCGGCCTGGTACCCCCCTTCGAGTTCGAGCGCAACAAGGGATACCCCTCACCGGCGCATCAGCGGGCCCTGTGCGGCTACGGGCTCAGCGCCGTGCACCGCCGCTCGTGGGCCTTCGTCGGCAACCTCCCCTGGGAGCTCACCTCGTGGCCCGGCCCGTACCGTCCCCGACCGGACGCCTCGGGCGAGGAGGCCCCGCCCGACGACGCCGGGGATGCGTTTCGACGGGGCCTGACCCGCCCGCCGGGGCCCGGCGCCGGTTCCGGCGGCACCGTCTACTTGCTACTTGGCGGCGGGCTCCTTGGGCAGGCCGAGCACCCGCTCGCCCACGATGTTGCGCAGCACCTCGTCGGTGCCCCCGGCGATGCGCATGCCCGGGCAGGCCCAGGATGGCCTGCGACCAGGCGTAGGTGCCCCATTCACCGCCGTCGGCCACGAGCTTCGGGCCGAGCACCGACGACACCAGGTCGGTCATGCGGCGGCATGTTGGCCGTGAGCGACATCTTGGCCAGTGACATCTCGGGCCCGGTGCCTGTCCGGCGGCGACCCTGGCCATGGCGCGCAGGTTGATGTAGCTCCGCCACCCGCCCGTGGATGATGATCTCCGCCAGCTGCTGACGCACAGAGGATCGTTGGCCTTCCCCCTGGTGGCGCACCAGCTCGAGCAGACGGGTGGTCCCCATGTTGCCCCCGCCCCCGGACATGCCCCCGCCGATGGCGGCCCGCTCGTTCATGAGGGTGGTGAGCGCCACGCCCCACCCGCCGTTCACGTCCCCGAGGCGATGCGAGTCGGGCACACGCACGTCGGTGAAGAAGACCTCGTTGAACGACGCGCCCCCGTCATCTGCCGCAGGGGCCGGATGTCCACGCCCGGCGCCCGCATGTCCACCACGAATCCGGTGAGGCCCTTGTGCTTGGGGAGGTCGGGATCGGTCCGGCAGATGATCTCGCCGATGTCCGACAGGTGCGCCCCCGACGTCCACACCTTCTGGCCCGTCACCAACCACTCGTCGCCGTCGCGCACCGCCCTCGTCTGCAGCCCGGCCAGGTCGCTGCCCGCCCCCGGTTCGCTGAACAGTTGGCACCCCACGATGTCACCGCGCCACAGCGGCGAAGGTAGCGGCCCTTCACCTCGTCGGTGGCGTGGGCCAGGATCGTGGGCGCCACCATGCCCAGGCCGATGCCGAACACGGACATGGGGGGGATCTCGAAGCCCGCCTCCACGGCGTCGTAGGCGCGGGCGTGGTCACGGGTGAGTCCCTGGCCGCCGTACTCGGTCGGCCCCGTGATCCAGCCGAACCCGGCGTCGAAGCGGGTGCGGGCCCACTTCTGGGCGGCCTCGAGCTCGGCCAGCTCCTCCTCGCGGGTGCGCTCGGGCAGCAACGACACGTCGTCGGACCCCTCGCCCCAGGCCTGCTCCACCACCACCCGGCGCTCGGCGTTGGCCTCCAGGAACTCGGCGGCGCGCTCGAAGTCCGTGACGGAGATGGTGTCTGCCATCGGGTGCTCCCTCGTGTCGTCCCCGCCCGGGGCGGGCCTCGGTGCCGGGTCCGAGGCGGGGTCCAGCGTACCGACGCCCGGTGAACGCCCGCCAAACAGGGCCGATGGGGTAGAACAGGGTGCGATGGCCTACGTGCTCGCCGTTCTGGCGGCGCTTGCCAATGCCTTGACCAGCATCCTCCAGCGGATGGGGGTCGAAACCGCCCCCGCCGACAAGACGCTCAAGCTGAGCCTCATCGCCTACGCCCTGCGCCGCAAGGTGTGGATCGCCGGCTTCGTGCTCATGATCGGCGCCTTCCTCCTGCAGTTCCTGGCGCTGCACTTCGGCCGTCTCACCACGGTCCAGCCCATCCTCACCCTCGAGCTCCCCTTCCTGGTGGTGGTGCTCGGGGTGTGGTTCCGCCAGCAGCTCTCGTGGAAGGAATGGGTGGGCTCCACCGCCGCCGCCGGGGGTCTCGCCACCTTCCTCGTGCTGTCGGCCCCGTCCGGCGGCGGAGAGACGCCCGATCTCGACAGCTGGGGCCTCGTGTCCTTCGCCGTCGTCGCCGGCGGCTCGTTCGCCGTGGTGCTGGCCCGCTTCGGGTCGCCGGCGTGGCGGGCCGCCTGGTTCGGCGTGTCCGGTGCCATCGCCTTCGCCTTCACCGCCGCCATCATCAAGGAGGTGAACGACGAGCTCACGGCCCGGGGCTGGGCCCATCTCTTCCTCACCTGGCCGCCCTACGCCATGGCGGGCATGGGCCTGATCGGCATGTTCCTGGCCCAGAACGCCTATCAGGCGGGGCCGGTCACGGCATCTCAGTCGGCGCTCGTGATCGTCGACCCCCTCGCCTCGATCGCCATCGGCATCGGCCTCTTCGGCGACAACGTCCGGGCCGGCGGCGGCTTCCTGCTGGGGGAGGTCCTGGCCATGGTGGTGCTGTCCATCGGCGTGCTCTCCCTGGCCCGGTCGCCCCTCGTGGTCCAGGTGAAGAGCGAAGAGCAGGGCGACGCCGACCCGCACCTCCTCGGCGCACGGGCCCGGGGCGTGTTCTTCGCGGCGGGGCGTCCGACGACGGCCCCCGTGGTGATCTCGGCGCCCGGTCCGACACGGCCTGGGGATCGGGATGAGCCCGAAGGCACGGCCCCCCGGGGCGCGTCGCCGTCCCCGGTCGAGCCGGCACCCGGGGCCGGGCAGTCGCTGTCTTCCCCGCTGTCGTCCCCGGCGCGCTGCTCACCGAGCCGGCCGGCCGCTACGACCCGTGGGCGGCGGTGCTCGGCCGCATCGACGACGCCGCCGCGCTGGCCGGGCTCGACCCCGACGTGCACACGCTGCTCAAGGTGCCCGATCGCGTGCTCGAGGTGGCGGTGCCGGTGCGCATGGACGACGGCCACGTCGAGGTGTTCCTGGGGTGGCGCATCCACCACAACACGGCCCGCGGCCCGGCCAAGGGCGGGATCCGGTTCCATCCCGATCTCCAGGCGGGCGAGGTGGCCGCCCTCGCCGCCGACATGACGCTCAAGACAGCGGTGGTGGGCATCCCCTTCGGCGGCGGCAAGGGTGGCGTGCGCTGCGACCCGCGCCGGCTCACCTTGTCGGAGCTCGAGCGCCTCGACGCGGCGCTACACCTTCGAGATCGCCCCGCTGCTCGGGCCCGATCGCGACATCCCCGCCCCTGACGTCAACACCGACGAGCGCGTCATGGCGTGGCTCCTCGACACGCTCGACATGCTGCAGGGTCGCTCGCTCCCGGAGGTCGTGACGGGCAAGCCGCTGTCGGTGGGAGGGATGCGGTTGCACACCGGAGCCACGGCGTCAGGTGTGGTGCGCTGCGTGCGGGCGGTGTTCGCCGCCCTCGACCGGCCCGTGGCCGGGGCGCGGGCCGTGGTGCAGGGCTTCGGGAAGGTGGGGGCACCGCTCGCCTTCCTTCTCTCGTCGGCCGGCATGCGGGTGGTGGCCGTGGCCGACATCGGAGGAGCGGTGCACAATCCCGGCGGCCTCGACCTGAGCATGCTGTCGGACCATGTGGCCGCCACCGGCAGCGTGGTGGGCTTCGAAGGGGGCCAGCCCATCGGGGCGTCGGAGCTGTGGGGCGTGGACGCCGATCTGGCCGTGCCCGCCGCCCTCGAGGGCGCCCTCGACGTGGACGCCGCCCGCCGGCTCCGGGCCGAGGTGGTGGTCGAGGCGGCCAACGGGCCCACCACCCCTGCCGCCGACCAGATCCTGGCGCAGCGGGGCGTCACCGTCGTGCCCGACATCCTGGCCAACGCCGGGGGCGTGACGGCCTCGTACTTCGAGTGGGCCCAGTCCCGCCAGGGCTACGCCTGGGACGAGGAGGTCGTCGCCGCCCGACTGGCCCGCATCATCGACGACGCCTTCGCCGACGTGTGGTCCCGCTCCCGGGATCTCGGCGTCACCATGCGCCGGGCCGCCGGCGTGGTGGCGGTGGAGCGACTGGCCGGCGCCATCACGGCCCGGGGGCTGTTTCCTTAGGATCCGCCTCCTTGGGATTCCCCGGGTTCCTGAGGAATCCCCCGGAGCGCCCTCTTCCCCGGGAGCCTTTCGCAGAAAGGCTCACCAGCCCCGGTCGATCCACTCCTGGAGGTGGGGCAGCTCCGTCCCGATGGTGGTGTCGGCCCCGTGGCCCGGCAGCACGACCGTGTCGGGCCCGAAGCGGGCGAAGAGGCGGTCCTCGATGGACCCGATGATGGTGGGGAAGTCCCCGCCCGGGAACGTGGTGTTCCCCGGTCCGCCCGGGAAGAGCGTGTCGCCGCTGAACAGCAGCTTGGTCCCCTCCACCGCGAAGCACATCGACCCCGGGGTGTGCCCGGGCGTGGCGATGGTGCGCACGCGCAGGTCGCCCACCTCGATCACGCTGTCGTCCTCGAGCAGAAGATCGTAGGAGGGGAGCATCTCGGCGTCTGCCGCCGTCACCGCCACCTCGTAGCCGGCGTCCCGCACGGCCGGCACGGCCTGGATGTGGTCCCAGTGGCCGTGGGTCTCGACGACCGAGCGCACCCCGAGGTCGCGGCACATCTCGAGGAGCAGCTCGTGCTCGTTGGCCACGTCGATCAGCACGGCGTCGCCGGTGCGCTTGCTGCGGATGACGTACACGTTGTTCTCGACGGGTCCGACCACCACCCGGTGCACCTCGAGCAGACCGTCTTCGTAGTGGAGCATGTCTCCTCCTGGCCTCGTCACCCCGGCTCGGCGTGCCCGGCGGGGGCCGGTGCGGGGCGCGCCAGGCGGGTCGCCCGCCCCGTACCTTACCGGTGCCGTCGTTACTGACTCATTGGTCAATAACGCCCGACGTCTGGTAGACACAGACGCCGAAAGCGGCCATGCGGCGAGCCGGGCGCCCGAGCCGGAGCCGGCCGGGGTGTCGCCCCGGTCGCCCCGTCCCGGGGGGCGGCGGGTGGCCACAGCGGTGGCCAGGACCCGAGGGGGACCCACAGTCATGAACTTCGCCTTCAGCGAGGAGCAGGAGGAACTCCGGCGCGCCGTGCACCGGTTCCTCGAGGACAAGTCCCCCATCAGCGAGGTGCGCCGCCTCATGGAGACGACCGAGGGCTACGACCCGGCCGTCTGGGACCAGATGGCCAACCAGCTGGGCCTGCAGGCGCTCGCCATCCCCGAGGAGTACGGCGGGGCCGGGTTCGGCTACGTCGAGCTCACCGTGGTGTTCGAGGAGATGGGCGCAGCGCTGCTGTGCGCGCCGTACTTCGCCACGGTGGCGCTGGCCGCCAATGCGCTGCTGTCGAGCGGCGACGAAGGGGCGAAGAAGGACCTGCTTCCCGGCATCGCCTCGGGGGAGACGATCGCCACGTTGGCCTTCACCGAGGACAGCGGCCGGTGGGACACCGACGGCATCACCCTGGCCGCCTCCGGGTGGCGGCGGGTCGTGGACGCTCGACGGCCACAAGATGTTCGTCATCGACGGCCACACCGCCAACCTGGTGCTGGTGGCGGCCCGCACGGCGGGGGGCGTCAGCCTCTTCGCCGTCGAGGGCAGCGCGCCGGGCATGACGGCCACGCCGCTCGCCACCATGGACCAGACGCGCAAGCAGGCCCGCATCGAGTTCGCCGCCACCCCCGCCCGTCTCGTGGGCGACGAGGGCGGGGCCGCGCCGGCGCTGTCGCGCACCCTCGACCTCGCCGCCGTGGCGCTCGCCGCCGAGCAGGTCGGCGGGGCCCAGCGCTGCCTGGACATGGCCGTCGACTACGCCAAGACCCGGATCCAGTTCGGGCGGCCCATCGGTCGTTCCAGGCCATCAAGCACAAGTGCGCCGACATGCTGCTCGAGGTGGAGTCGGCCAAGTCCGCCGCCTACTACGCCGGGTGGGCCGCGGCCGAGGACTCCGACGAGCTGCCCGTGGTGGCGAGCCTGGCCAAGTCGTACTGCTCCGAGGCGTACTTCCACGCCACGGCGGAGAACATCCAGATCCACGGGGGCATCGGCTTCACCTGGGAGCACGACGCCCACCTCTACTTCAAGCGGGCCAAGTCCTCGGAGCTCATGCTTCGGGGACCCGAGCTCCACCGCGAGCTCCTGGCGCAGCGAATCGGCATCTAGGCGGTCCCGGGCGCAAGGGACCGGCGCTGCCGGGCGGGACGGGGACGGGACGTGCCGACGACGTGGGGGACGGTCGGACGGACCGGCGGGATCGCTGTCGGTGCACCTCGTGCCCGAGCACGCCACGCGCCACGTCCCCACCAACGTCCTCGTGCTGTGCCACGGCTTTCCCGTGGGCCCCGACTCGGCCGAGTCCATGGGCGCCAACCTGGCGTCGCTGGCCGACCGGCTCTCGAGCGAGACGGCCTGGCAGGTGATGGTGGGATGCCTGCGCGGCGTGGGGGCGTCGGAGGGCGACTTCTCCCTGGGCGGGTGGTACAACGACCTCCGCGCCCTGGTCGAGCACGGGGTGGAGCTGGGCCACGGCGGGGGCGTGTGGATCGTCGGGTTCGGCACCGGCGGCGCCCTCGCCCTGTGCGTGGCGGGCGACGACCGGCCGCGTCCGGGGGGTGGCGTGTTTCGGGTCGCCGGCCACGTTCGCCGACTGGGCCCACGACGTGCGGGGCATGGCCGACTACGCCCGGCGGGTGGGCGTCATCCGCACCCCGGCATTCCCCGCCGACCTGCGCCAGTGGGGGTCGGCCTTCACGGCGCTGCAGCCGGACCAGGCCGCCGCCGGGATGGCGCCGCGGCCGGTGCTGCTCGTCCACGGCGCCGACGACGAGGAGGTGCCCGTGGCCGACGGGCGGGTGCTCGCCGAGGCCGCTGGTCCGGGCGCCGAGCTCCGGATCCTGGCCGGAGCGGGGCACCGGTTGCGGGCCGATCCGAGGGCGGTGGCGCTCCTGGCGGGGTGGCTCGAGCGCCAGGGGCCCTAGGACCTCTCCTGGCGCCCGGCGGCGCGCCGTTGACAAGGTCGTTTTCAATACGTTCAGTGACAGTTTCCTTGCGAAGCGCGAGATCCAGCCGGTAGCCTGGCCGCGGAAACTCACCTTCCCGTGTTCGGGCACCCTCGCTTCTGGATCACGTCGAGGGCTGGATCGGAGTCTGCAGGCGATGTCGGAGCCGCGAGCACAGCGCCAATTCCGAGTGGCGCCCCGATCCTTTCGGGCGGAATACTCCGCGCCGGTTCTTCCTCGGTCGGCCCACGTCGCTCGTCGTCCGGGACGGGCTGGTCGGCTACGACCCACCTGTTCCGTCCCCCCCACCCGACATGCACGCCGCCCCGAGGCGCGCCGGTACCGGCCCCCGCGCCGAGCCGCCCTCCGGTGCAGAGCGACGTCCTTCCCTCGGGCGGGCCCGGCGCCGTGCCGTCGCTCTCCGCATCCGAGGTTCCCGGCGATGGTGTCCGGCGAGGGCCGGTCGGGGGAGCTCGACACCAGCCCCGTCCGGCCTGGCACAGCGCACACCGGAGCAGGGCTCGCATCATACGACGACCGGTGACGCTTCTCGGAGCCCGGAAGCGGCGGGTCGCCGCCGCTGTCGGCGCGCTCGCGGTGCTCGTGGCGATCGCGATACCGGTGGTGCTCGCCATGAGGCATTCGCCGAGCCCGGGTGCCGGTGCATCGTCGGCGGGGACGTCAGGACAAGCCAGTGGACCCGGCCCGTCCGGTGCCGGGGGCACCTCGCCCACCACCACGTCGACGCTGATCGTCATTCCGCCGGCGGGTTCCGACCAGAGTCTCCAGGAGATCCCGCCCGCCACATCTCCGGGCACCGCCTCGAGCGTCAGCGCCACCGGGGCGTCGCCATCGACCTCCCCCTCCGTCTCCAAGCGCGCCGTGGCCAAGGCGCGCTCTTCCGGCGCGCACGGGGCGCGCCCGCCGGGCCACGTGACCTCGGTGTCGTCCTCGAGCCCTTCCCCGACGTCGCCGGCCACGAGCCCTGACGGGGGCGGTCAGGCGCCACCACGGTTCCGGTGTCGGTCACGATCCCGGTGGCCACCACCACGGTCCCCGTGACCAGGACGACGGTCCCGGTGACCACCACCACGCGGCCTGTGACCACCACCACCACCACCCGGCCGGTGACGACCACGACGGTCCCCGTGACGACGACCACGCGGCCTGTCACCACCACCACGGTCTCTGTCACCACCACCACGGTCCCCGTGACCACCACCACGGTCCCCGTGACCACCACCACGGTCCCCGTGACCACGACGACCACGGTCCCGGCGACCACGACGACCACGGTCCCGGCGACGACGACCACCACGGTCCTGCCATTGGCGAGAGCGCCTGCCTCTCTGGTGGCGTCGTTCTCGCGTCGTCCTCTTTCCGGCTACTCCGAGCTCGTCGTGGCAGAGACAGGCGGGATCGTGTTGTTCCTGTCTTTCCTGTACCTCGCCCACGGCGCCGGATCGTGGCTGCGCCGCGCCCGGAGACCGACCCCCACCCGAGCAGGCCGCTGAGAGCCGACAGAGCGCAGCACGCCCCGCCGCGTCCCGACGGGCTGCGCAGGGCTGGTGCTCAGGTGTGGTGGACGTGCTCGTCGATCGCCCGGACGAGTGCCTGTGCGGCCCCTCTCGGATCGTCCGCCTCGGTGAGGTACCGGACCACGACGAAGTGCTCGGCGCCGGCTGCCGCCAGGCGGGCGATGCCCTCCGGCGTCACTCCTCCTGTCACGAAGACCGGACGAGCGACATGCGTGACGGCGTAGGTCACGTACCCGACGCCCGTCCCCCGCCTGCCGGGCTTCGTGGGGGTCTGGACGACGGTCCGGCCGACACGTAGTCGACGGGCGCGTGGCGTGACGCGTCGAGCTCAGCGGGCCTGTGGGTCGACAAGCCGACGATCGCATCCGGCCGAGCATCCGTCGCGGCCCGGTGCTGGCCATGTCGTCCTGCCCGACGTGCACGCCGTCGGCGCCCGCCTCGAGCGCGAGGTCGGGCCGGTCGTTCAGATGAACGGGACACCGTGCCCGGCACACACTCGCTGGGCAAGCTCGGCTCGCGACACGATGGCGGCGTCATCGAGCGTCTTGTCTCGGAGCTGGACGATGTCGACGCCCCCCTCGATGCAGCGCTCGAGGAAGTCGGCCAGATCAGGGCGATCGGGGGTGCACAGGTACAGCCGCCGTCCCCGGATCCCGTCGTCACCCACCGGGGCGAGGGCGTCCCCCGGCTGCTTGTCTGGTCTTCGGCGTTCGTGTCGCCCACGCCTTGGTCGGCTTCGTCGCCGCCTTGCGGGTCTTCGCCGTGCCCGGCTCGGCCGCCGCCTTGAGCTTGTGCGTGGCCTTGAGCTCCGCCTTGAAGGCACGCACCCTCATGAGGGAGTCCGGCCCCGTGATGTCGGCCACCGAGCGGGTGCTGCCGTCGTCACCGAACGGGGCGCTGACCGCCTGCCAGCCCTCGGGTCTGCAGTCGAGCTGCTTTCCCAGGAGGGCCACGAAGATCTTCGCCTTTTGCTCGCCGAATCCCGGAAGCCCCCTGATGCGGTCGAAGAGGTCGCGGCCCGAGGTCGCACGCTTCCAGATCTCCGCCGGTCGGCCCTGGTAACGGTCGGTGACGAGCACGGCGAGCTCGTGCACGCGCCTCGCCATCGACCCCGGATAGCGATGCAGGGCGGGCTTGGCGGCGAAGAGCGAAGCCAGGGCCTCGGGGTCCATGGCGGCGATGCTGACCGGGTCGAGGGAACGTCCCAGCCGGCGCTGCAGCTCCAGGGGGGCGGCGAAGGCCCACTCCAGGGGGACCTGCTGGTCGAGCACCATGCCGATGAGGAGGGCGAACGCGTCCTTGGACAGGAGCGCGTCCGCTTCGGGGTCCTGGCTGAGGTGAAGTTCCACGCCTCGAGCGTACCCAGCACCGCCCGGCTGATGTCGTGCGCCGACGGCCCGTTCGTCAGTCGGCGGTCAGCCGGATGTCAGTCCGGGGGTGTCGAGTCGGCGTGCAGCATCTGGGATCGCAGCAGCGCCAGAGAGGCGACGGCGAACTTGCCGTCCCCGACCTCGGCGATCCAGCCACCCTCTTCGAGCGCGTGGCAGTCCCTCGTAGAACCAGTAGGTGCGGCGCTGGTTCAAGGTGGAGCCCGACGAGCCCGGGGGATCGGGAAGAATCGCCACCGTGGCCGGGATCGTATTCGAGCCAGGCGCGGAGGAAGTCGTCCAACGTGAACGGGCCCCGTCAGGTCCTTCACCGTTGTCTCCTTGACGATCGCAGCGAGGATGCTGTTGGCAACGGTGCCAACCCAGTCCTCGGACTCCACCCTCATACCACGAGGCTAACGCCCCCGCGCGCCAACAGTGTTTATTCGCTGTGCCAACCGGTGCCCGTCGGACCCCATATCCCAGGTCCGTGCGTGCCGTCAGGGCTGCCACTTCGGGCGGAGCGTGGGCTCCGACCGCTGATAGTGGTGGCCTCTCCGCCTGCGCTCATGGCGCCCCCACTGTCGGTGGTGAGTGATTCGGACGACCTAAAGCCGGCGCGCCCACAGTGCCGAAAGCGTGGACATGACCACCGTTGCGGAGTCCACCGTCACCTCGAATGACGACCAGGCCGTGGAGGGCGTCTCTCCCGTTGTGGTCGAGCTCCTGCGGCGGCCGCGTTGGCAGACCCTGGCCGAGTGCCGTGGCGAGCACGTCGAGATGTTCATCCCCGACCGGGGAGGCCCCACGGCCAGGGCCAAGCAGCTGTGCGCCCGCTGCCCGGTGCGTGCCGAGTGCCTCCGCTACGCCCTCGCCATTCCCGACCTGGTTGGGTACTGGGCCGGCACCAATCGAGCGCGAGCGTCGCCGCGCTGCGAGCCGCCCGTCGGCGCGCCCGGGCCAGCTGACATCACCCACCCGCTGACCGGCTGACCGGAGTGGCCGGCTGACACCGGGTCGGTCGTAACATCCCGGCGTGGAACGCCGCGTCGCCCTCGTCACCGGAGCAAGCCGAGGGATCGGCAAGGCCAGCGCGCTCGCTCTGGCACGAGCGGGTTTCGACGTGGCCGTCACCGCCCGGACTCGTCACGAGGAGAAGGGGTGGACGACGCCACGTCGGAGGCGGCGACGGTCCCGGGGAGCCTCGACCACGACGTGCGGTGCCATCGCCGAAGCGGGCGGCCGGGCCCTGGCCGTTCCTGCCGACCTCCTCGACCGGTCCTCGCTCGTGAGGGCGGTGGAGCAGGTCCTCGGTCGATGGGGTCGCATCGACGTCCTCGTCAACAACGCCGTGCACACCGGGCCGGGGAGCATGGAACGCTTCCTCGATCTCGACCTCGACATGATCGCGACGAAGCTCGAGGCGAACGTGGTGGCCCAGCTCGTCCTGATCAAGGCGGTGCTTCCCGCCATGCTCGAGCGGGGAGACGGCACCATCGTGGACATCACCTCCGCCGTGGCCAGCACCGATCCACCGGCGCCGACGGGGTCGGGGGATGGGGACTGGGCTACGCCATGAGCAAAGGTGCATTCCACCGCGTGGCCGGCATCCTGGCGGTGGAGCTCGGACCAGCCGGCATCTTCGCTGTGAACGTCGAGCCGGGGTACGTGCTCACCGAGCGCATGCAGGTGGCGCAGGAGCGCCTGGGGTTGAAGGACCGCTACCCGGGGGCGCCGCCCTCGGTCCCGGCCGCGGTGGTGGCGTGGCTGGCGGACCGGGACACCGCCGGAAAGCGCGCCGAGCGCGCCGAGCTCAACGGCACGACGGTCTCGGCCCAGCGCTTCGCCCGCCAGCGGGGCCTGCACCCGGACTGGTGGCGCACGGGTTGACCGGCCGGGGCGCTCGGCACGGCCGGGATCCCGTGTCGTCGTGTGACCGCCGTCGTGGCCGGCCCCTGGGCCGTGCTGAGCGGTGAGGCGTAGACTCGTCTCGTGCGGCGCAGGGTCGTCCTCGGCCGGGGGACCGAGGGAGCGAGGGCGGCCAGATGGTGGCCTCGGGCGGGCTTGTGCGGCGCCGTGGTCGTGCTCCTGCGGTGCAGGGTGGGCGTCGCCGCCGGGCCCCTGCCGGCACCGGCCGCGGCGGGGGCATCCTGCGACACGACAACGGCGGTCTCGGTGGCCCCCGACACCGGTCTCGATCGGACGTTCCAGAACTACGGCAACGCCGGCACGGGGACCTCGTGGACGGGAGGGGACGGTACCGAGTCCGTCCAGCTTCCCGACGGCCGGGAGCTGTGGCTCTTCGACGACAGCCTGCTCGGGACGGTGCGGAACGGAGAGCGCACGTTCGCCAAAGCCCCGTTCCTCCATAACGCCCTCGTGGTGCAGCAGGCGGGCGTGCTCACTCGGACCTATTACACGGTCCAGTCGACCCGCCCCACGGCCTACATCAGCCCCCGGAAGGCCCATCGCTTCGACTACGCCTTCTGGCCCGATGCCGCCGTCGTGCTCAACGCGACCACGCTGCAGATCATCGGCAACGAGCAGCTCTTCCACACCGACGGCACCCACACGCAGCTGCCAGGGGTGTTCGTGGCCACGCTGGCCCTTCCCAGCCTTCGGCGTGTCTCCTTCGAGGAACTCCCCGCCAGCGTCGGTGCCAGCCTGGGCATCGGCGGCACGCTGACCCAGGGTGGGTTCACCTACATCTACGTGGCACCGTCGCAAGGGGCTGTCGACGTGGCCCGCGTGAGCGGCACCGACCTCACCGTCGCCGTGGTCGTACTGGAACGGCAGCGGCTGGTCGCAAGGCGTGGCCCACGCGGTGGCCGTGGCCCACCTCGGCTTCGTCAGCCACTTCGACGTGTCGCCCGTCGACGGCATGTACATCTTCGTGGCACGCGCCGACCCCGGTTCCAACGAGATCGTCGGATCCCTGGGATGCACCCCCGTCGGCTCCTTTCGGGCCCACCCGGAACCTGTACGCCGCGCCCGAGCCGTCCCAATACCCGGCCGCCGACGGCGTCGTGACCTACGGGGCCCACGGCCACCCGAGCTGAGCACGTCGCCCCGCACCCTGGTGGTGTCCTACGACGTGAACTTCGCGTCCGTGCACGGGCTGACGAACCCCGATGCGTCGGTGTACCGGCCTCGGTTCATCACCCTCACCGTGGGCTGAGCGCTCCGGCACCGGCCGGTGCTACAACCCTCGGATGTACCGCGTCGGGCCGGCCGTCGGACAGCGCCCTGCAGGACATGGCCGACGCCAGAAGCGGCGCCGTCCCGACGTATGGGCCGTGGGCATGACGCTCGCCGGGCACCGACCCGGCGGCTTCCACCACGATGCCTACCGGATGGGGCTTCCCGGGGGTCCCGGGGCGTTCGCCCGGGCGCGCCGGGGCCTGCAGACCTGGCAGGCGCACCTCGGCGCCGGGCTGCGCGTCCAACCCCGGCACCCCCCACAGGAAGGGGCCACGGTCGTCGTGGCCATCCCCCTCGGTCCCCTCACGGCCGTGGCCCCGTGCCGGATCGTGGGCGTGGTGGACGAGCCGCATCGCTTCGGGTTCGCCTACGGCACGCTGCCCGGGCACCCCGAATCGGGGGAGGAGGCGTTCGTGGTCGAAGCATCCGAGGACGGGGTCGCCCTCCACATCCTGGCCGCTTCGCACCCGTCGGGCGTCCTGGCACGCCTGGGTGCCCCGGTGGGGCGCCGCATCCAGACGGCCACCACGCGTCGGTATCTCGAGGCCTTCCACGCTGGACCGCGGCCGAGGGGTGACCCCTGCCGACGCACGCCGAGCGCGTTCGGCGCCCTGTGTCAGGAAGCCTGGAAGTCCTCGATCGTCGCACCCATCTGGCCCTCGATCTCCTTCAGATCGAAGTAGTCGCGCCCAGCGTGTGACGAGGCCGTCGGCGTCGAGCTCCACCATGGTGCACCCGTGCATCTCCACCCGGATGTTGCCCCCGAGGGTGCCCCGGCCCACCCACTCGAAGGCACCGCCGGTGGGATCACCGTGCGAAGCGGTGACCTCCTGGCTCCAGTCCGGAAAGGACGCGTCGGTGATGTCCTCCACCGAGGCGATGTCGGTGGTCGGCGCCGTCACCGGATCGCGGAAGACGCCTCCCGGGGCGAACAGCTCGCGCAGCCGCACCGTCGCGTTCGCCCCCAGCGCCAGGCGCAGGCGCTTCGTCCAGTCGTCCCAGTCCACGTCGGCCTCCCCCTCTCAGTGAAGCGACGACCAGAACGCCTCGAGCATGCGGGCGCCCGTGGTCGGGTCCTGCAGCATCCACCAGTGCCCGAGCCCTTCGAGCTCGACCACCGACGCCCCCGCCGCCTCGGCCCCGGCCCGGGCACCGTCGCCGGACAGGAACGGGTCCTCGGTCGGGATGACGACGAGACCCGGCTTGGGGATGTCTCTGAAGGCGGGTCCCCACTCGCGTCCGACGTCCACCGCCGAGCGGTAGAGAGCGAGGATGGCGCTGGCCATGGTGGCGTCGCCCCATTCCGCCAGGGCCAGGGCCCGCTCGTGGGGGACGCCGAACATCGCCTCGAAGGGCAGGGCGCGCTCTTGCACCGACGCCGCCATCTGGTCCTCGAAGAACTGCTCGCCCTCGCCCGGGGTCTGCCAGATCTTGGCGAAGTCGTGCCACTCGAAGTCGACGTCGCCGACGCCGGCCGCGTCGGTGACCCACGAGCGCACCAGATCCGGCCGCGTGCTCACCACCCGGACCACGAAGCCGCCGCCCCAGTCGTGGCCCACCAGGTCGATCGGACCCTCGGGCGCCAGCCCCTCGAGCTCGGCCACGACCCACGCCACGTACTCCTCCTTGGTGGAGCCGAACCCTGCCGGCACGGCGCATCCGAACCCGGGGAGCTGGAGCGCCACCACGTCGTTGCGCTGCAGCTCGGCTCGGAGCGGCTCCCACACCGCGTGGGTCTCGGGGACGCCGTGGACGAGGACGGTGGGCATGGCCCGCAGCATGGCAGCCGCAGGGGGTCGGCTCAACTGCCGTGCGCTGCCCGACCGGGGTCCCGGGCGGCGTAGGGTCGATCGCCGTGCGGCTCGGTGTGCTCGTCCTGCCGGAGTTCCGTTGGCCCGAGGCCCGGGTCCTGTGGGCCCACGTCGAGGAGCTCGGCTTCGACCACGCCTGGACCTACGACCATCTGGCCTGGCGGTCGCTGCGCGACTCGACGTGGTTCGGCGCCGTCCCCGTGCTGGCGGCGGCGGCCGCCGTCACCAGCCGGATCCGTCTCGGCACCCTGGTGGCGTCCCCCAACTTCCGCCATCCCGTTCCCTTCGCCCGCGAGCTGGTCAGCCTCGACGACCTGTCCGAGGGCCGGTTCACCCTCGGCATCGGGGCCGGAGGCACGGGCTGGGACGCGGCAATGCTGGGCCAGGACCCGTGGCCGACGGCGGAGCGCACGGCTCGCTTCGCCGAATTCCTGGCCCTCCTCGACCGCCTGCTGCGGGAGCCGGCGGTGTCCTACGACGGCCGCTACTACTCCGCCGTCGAGGCGCGCTAGCTTCCCGGCTGCGTCCAGCGCCCCCGAATCCCCTTCGCCGTTGCCGCCACCGGTCCACGGGGCATGCAGCTCCGCCGCCACCCATGCGCAGACGTGGGTCACCTTCGGCGACGCCGCCGCCGACGACGCCACGGTCGGGGTCGAGGAGGGGGGTGCGCGCCGTGGCCGGGCAGATGGTGGCGGTGGACGAGGCATGCGCCGCCGCCGGGCGTGATCCCGCCACCTTGGCGCGCCTCGTCCTGAGCGGCGCCCGCATCGACGAGGCGCTCACGTCCGTGGACGCCTTCGACGACGCCGTGGGGCGCTACGCCGAGATCGGCGTCACCGACCTCGTGGTGCACTGGCCCCGGCCCACCGAGCCCTACAAGGGGGACCGGCACACCTTCGAGCGCATCTTCTCCGACATGGACGCCCGCCGCCGAGCCGGCTGAGCAGGCGTCGGTGCGCCAGCACCCCGGAAATCGCTCAGACGGTCCAGGGGTCGGCGCTGTCGGGGTCGATGCCGTAGCGGGCGATGGCCTCGGCCACCTCGTCGGTCTTGGCCTCGCCGGCCTGAACCAGGGCGCTCAGGACGGCCACCACCACGTGGGCCGGCGTCGACCTCGAAGAACCGTCGCAAGGCCGCCCGGGTGTCGGAGCGCCCGAACCCGTCGGTGCCGAGCGACATGAAGGGCCGGTGCACCCATCGGGCCACCTGGTCGGGCACGGCCCGCAGGTAGTCGGTGACGGCCACCACCGGTCCCGCGCCCTCGGCCGAGGGCCTCGGTGACGAACGGGCGCGCGGGCGCTGGTCGGGATGCAGCCGGTTCCAGCGCTCGGCCGACGAGCGCGTCGCTCGCGCAGCGCGTGTACGACGTGACCGACCAGGCGTCGGCGTCACGCCCCACTCGGCGGCCAGCAGTCGCCGGGCCTCCATGGCCGCCTGCCACATGGGCCCGGAGAACAGCAGGGTGGCCGTGGCGGACCCTCCGGTCACCGTCGCGGCGTCGGCCGGTTCGGCGAAGCGGTAGAGGCCCCGGAGGATGCCGTGGCGGACCTCCTCGGCATCGTCCTCGGGGAAGCGCCGGCATGGGGTAGTTCTCGTTGTAGAGGGTCAGGTACCAGAAGCGGTCCTCGGGCTCGGGCCCGATAGATCCGCCGGATCGCCTCCTCGATGATGACGGCGACCTCGTAGGCGAAGGCGGGGTCGTAGGCGGCGCACGCTGGGTAAGACCGAGGCCAGCAGCGAGCGAGTGGCCGTCGTCGTGCTGGAGGCCCTCGCCCTGCAGCGTGGTCCGCCCGGCGGTGCAGCCCAGCCAGGATGCCCCGGCCCCGGCATGTCGCCCAGCAGCCACGGCAGGTCGCCGACGCGCTGGAACCCGAACATGGAATAGAAGAGGTAGATGGGGATGCATGGGCTGGCCCCAGGTGGCGTAGGCGGTCGCCAGGGCGATGAACGACGGCCATGGCGCCGGCCTCGGTGATCCCCTCCTCCAGGACCTGGCCCTGGCGGTCCTCGGCGTAGCGCAGGATCAGATCGGCGTCGACCGGGGTGTAGCGCTGGCCGTCGGGGGCGTAGATCTTGGCCTCGGCGATGAGCGGCTCCAGGCCGAAGGTGCGGGCCTCGTCGGGGATGATGGGGGCCACGTACTTCCCGACGGCGGGGTCGCGCACCAGGTTCCTGAGCAGGCGGGCGAAGGCCATGGTGGTCGAGGCCGCCTGCGTGCCCGATCCGGCGTAGAGGTCGGCGAAACACCGCCGGCGCGGCGGTGACGGCAGGCACGGGTCGCACCAGGCGCGGGGGCAGGGGGCCGGCCAGGACCTTGCGCCGGGCCGACAGGTACTCGTGGGCGGGGGAGCCCTCGGGAGGCCGGTAGTACGGCGGGACCTCGGCGTCGAGGGCCTCGTCGGGGATCTCCTCTTGCAGGTACAGGCGGTCGCGCAGGGCCAGGAGCTGGCGCCTTGGTCATCTTCTTGATCTGGTGGGTGGCGTTGCGGGCCTCGATCTCGGGCCCGAGTGTCCAGCCCTTGACCGTCTTGGCCAGGATGGCGGTGGGCTGCCCGACCTGCTCGGTGGCCAGCTTGTAGGCGGCGTAGAGCTTGCGGTAGTCGTGGCCGCCGCGCGGCAGCGACTGCAGCTCCTCGTCGGACAGGTGCTCGACCAGCCGCCGCAGGCGGGGGTCGGGACCGAAGAAGTGCTCGCGGATGTAGGCGCCGGACTCGGTGGCGTACTTCTGGAACTCGCCGTCGGGGGTCGAGTTCATCTTGTCGAGGAGCACGCCGTCCACGTCGCGGGCCAGCAGCTCGTCCCAGCGTGAGCCCCAGATGACCTTGATCACGTTCCAGCCCGCACCCCGGAACATGGCCTCGGCCTCCTGGATGATCTTGCCGTTGCCGCGCACGGGGCCGTCCAGGCGCTGGAGGTTGCAGTTGACCACGAAGATCAGGTTGTCGAGGTGCTCGCGTCCGGCCATGCCGCAGGGCGCCGATGGACTCGACCTCGTCGAGCTCGCCGTCGCCGAGGAAGGCCCACACCCGGCGACCCGCTGTGTCCACCACCTCGCGGTTCAGGAGATAGCGGTTGACGTGGGCCTGGTAGATGGCGCACAGCGGCCCGAGGCCCATGGAAACGGTGGGGTACTCCCAGAACTCGGGGAGCAGCCGCGGGTGGGGATAGCTGGGCAGGCCCAGCCCCCCGACCTCCTGGCGGAAGTGGTCGAGCTGGTCCTCGGACAGCCGCCCCTCCACGAAGGCCCGGGCGTAGATGCCGGGGGAGGCGTGTCCCTGGAAGTAGACGAGGTCGCCGAAGCCGCCGTCGGACTTGCCCCGGAAGAAGTGGTTGAAGCCCACCTCGTACAGCGAGGCCGAGCTGGCGTAGGTGGCCAGGTGCCCCCCGATCCCCTCGCTGCGGTGGTTGGCCCGTGACCATGGCCGCCGCGTTCCAGCGGATGTAGGCCCGGATGCGCCGCTCGACGTACTCGTCGCCGGGGAACCACGGCTCCTGGTCCCGGGGGATGCTGTTCACGTAGGGGGTGGAGACCGTGGCCGGGAAGTCGACCTGCTTGGTGCGGGCCCGCTCGAGGAGCTTCATGAGCAGGAAGCGGGCCCGGATGCGCCCCTGGGCGTCGACGACGGCGTCGAAGGAGTCGATCCATTCCGCCGTCTCCTCCGGGTCGATGTCGGGGAGCTGATGCGAAATTCCGTCGAAGAGCACTGCCGTCCATGCTACGGGCGGCCCCGGCTGTATCGGCCGACCCACGGTGAACATCTCGGGAACAACGATGCCGGGGTGATCGGTGGTGGGGCGCGGGGGCCCGGACCAGGGCTTTCGACGCCGTTCACCGTCAGCGGCCCCCGGCGGCGGCGCGCATGGCGTCGGCTGCCCCCTGGGATCGGCACCGACCCCCGGCCTATACTCCCCGGGCTCACGAGGAAAGGGGGAGGGCGGCAGGGCTCGTGGTCCGGGGGTTCCGCCCTCGCACCCGCCCCGTCCGGCGCGTGTCCACGTGCGTCCGGCGGACGGGGTGGTCCCGGAGGTGCCGCTGGCGGTGCCCCGGCACGGTGTCCGTCGCCCGTGCATTCCATGGATGATCGACGTCACCTGTTCGGGCGGTATTCGGTGCTTGTGGGAGCGGTCGGCCTGACCGCCGTGCTGGCAGCGGGGTGCGGAGGCTCGTCCAACGCCAGCACCTCCAACACGCAGGTGGCGGGCCAGCTCTCGTCCGGGGAGGCGTCGGGGTCACACGGCGGCTCGTCCGCAACGACCGTCCCCCTGGCCAAGCAGAACTCGATCACGGCGCTGTTCACCGCGCTGAGCACCTTCCAGTCCTGTCTGAAGGGGCTGGGGGTCACCTTCGTCGGGATCCCGAACTCCGCCGACCCGAATTCGCCCGCCAACAACCCGTCCTACATCAAGGACCTCACCACCTGCGCCACCCAGAGCAACATCCTCCAGGCCCTGAAGGCGGAGCAGACGGCGCAGAGCAGCCTGACGCTGGCGCAGATCCACACGGAGAACAAGGAGTACCTGAAGTGGCGGACCTGCATGATCGGCAAGGGGTGGACCATCCCCACCCCGAAGCCCAACGCCCAGGGTCTGCTCTTCTCCTTCGGGTCGCCCGGCGCCACCGGTGCCACCGGCTCGACGGGCGGCGGTGGCGCCGATGCGAGCTTCGGGGGCTTCGTGCCCCCCGCCGGGCAGACCCTCCTGTCCACCTCCGACATGCAGGTGTGCGCGGCCAAGGCCACGAGCTGAGGTGACGGGTGCGCGTGAGGCTGCCCCGGTTGGGGGGACTGCACCTGCCCCGCCTGCGGGGCCTCCGCCTGCCGCGGGGGCGGGGGCGGGTCGTGGCGGCGGTGGTGGTGGGGGCCGTGGTGGTGGCGGCCGTGGTCGTGCCCTGGACCCTGTCGGGCGCCAACGCCAGCCAGAACAACACCGTCGTGATCCTGGCCAAGGTGCAGCCCCGGACCCTGCAGGACACGGTGCAGCTCACCGGCACCCTGGCCCGCAAGAGCCTCAGCACCGTGACGACCTTCGCCGCCGGCCTCGTCACCTCGGTGTACGCCACCGACGGCCAGACCGAGACGGCCGGTCAGCCCCTCTTCGCCCTGAACGGGCGCGACGCGGTGGCCGAGCCGGGCACCATTCCCTTCTTCCGCTCGCTGGCCCTCGGGGACACCGGCCCCGACGTCTTGGAGCTGAAGCAGATCCTCGCCGCCGCCGGCGACTACCCGGGCAGCCTCACCGACGACCAGTTCACCGAGCAGACCCAGTTCGCCCTGGCCCAGTGGCAGGGCCAGCACCACTATCCGAACGCCACTCCCGCCACCACCGAGACGGTCAACGTTGCCCTGCAGCAGGGGAGCGGGTACCAGATCGGCGCCCAGGCGTCGGCCGGGCTGACCATCGGGCCTCCGGCCCAGACGAGCGCAGCGCACACGGGGGCCGCCTCCACCGACGAGCTCCTCGCCTACCCCCACGTCACGACGCCCACGATCACCATCCAGTCCGTGGCCGACCAGGTGCCCCAGGGCGAGCCGGCTGACTTCGTCGTCACGGCCACGCCCGCCCCCAGCGCCGACCTCGTCGTCAACCTCGACTTCGGCGGCACGGCGGGGAGCAACGACATCATCACCCCGCCGTCGACGGTGACGATCCTCTCCGGCACGACATCGGCCGAGGTGGCGGTGGACACGCGGGTCAACACCACGGTGGAGGCGGACCCACCGTCACCGCCTCGGTCGCCTCGGGCACCGGGTACGACGTGGGGTCGCCGAGCTCGGCCGGCACCACCATCACCAACGACAACACGCCCCAGCTCCAGATCACCGGGGGCACCACGGTGTCACCCGGCGGGTCGGCCACCCTCACCATCACCGCCAGCCAGGCACCCATCCAGGCCACCCAGGTGCTGCTCTCGCTCGGAGGCAGCGCCCAGGCTGGCTCTGACTACACCCCGCCCAACCCCGTGGTCACCCTGCCCGCCGGCGCCACGACGGCCACCGTCACCGTGAACACCTTGAGCACGAACGCCATCGGCCCCAACAGGTTCGTGGTGGTGTCGCTCACGCCTTCGCCGGGCTCCTACACCGTGGGCACGCCGGGCTCCGCCGTGGTCACCATCGCCGAGAACCAGAGCCAGCCGGTGGTGACCCTCACCTCGCCGGCGACGGTGGTGACCAAGGGCGCGCCCTATCAGGTGTCGATCGACCTGAGCGCACCCATGACCACGCCGCTCACGGTGTCGTTGTCCTACGGCGGCAGCGCCGTGGCCGGCACCGACTACACACAACCGGTGGGGCCGATCGTGGTCCCCCCGGGCCAGACCTCGTTCCCGGTCGCCATCCCCACCATCGCCGACAACGTGGTGGAGGCGAACCGCACCTTGACGGTGTCGCTGGCGCCGGGCGCCGGCTACCAGGTCGGATCGGCGAGCGGCGTATCGGTCACCATCAAGTCGGCCGTCCTGCCCACGCTGACGCTGTCGGCCAGCACGTCGTCGATCACCGAGGGCGGGGCGGCGTCGTTCACCATCACCGCCGACCAGGCCCCGACGGTGGACACCTCGGTCAACTTCGCCGTGCAGGGCACCGCCCAGCCCGGCGAGGACTACGAGCCCATCCTGGGGGTGGCGCTGCTGAAGGCGGGCCAGAAGCAGGTCACCGTGGCGCTTCAGTCCATCGCCAAGGATGTCACCTTCGAGCCCACCGACATGGTCGTGGCCACCTGGCCCGTCACCGTGGGCGACGTCTACGTGAAGGCCGGTGACCCCGTGACCGCCGGTGAGGACGTCCTCGACCTCACCGAGCCCCACGTGTCGGTCACCTTGCAGGCTTCGCCCTCGGACCGCACCAACCTCGCCGTGGGCCAGCAGTGCACGGTGCAGGTCTCCGGCGGCACGAACCAGGTGACGGGGACGATCACCGAGCTCGACACCGCACCCACCACCATCACGAGCGGGGGAGGCGCCGCTGCCGCCGCCGGGGGCGGTGGCGGGTCGTCGCAGGAGGTGTACGAGGGGACCATCGACTCCTCGGACCTCGCCAGCCTGAACGGCGCCGACGGCTCGACCGTCTCCATCACCGTCACCGACCAGCAGGTCACGAACGCACCGTCGGTTCCCATCGCCGCGGTCAAGCAGAACGGCGTGGGGACGAACGTGGTGCGGGTCCTCGGCCCGTCGGGCTCTGTGACCGAGGTCCCCGTGACCACGGGGCTGTCGGAGGGCTCCTACATCCAGATCAAGTCCGGTGTGAGCATCGGAGAGACGGTGATCGTCCAGTCCGACCAGTCATGACCATGACCCATCCGCCCGCGGCCGGAGGGCCGGGATGGGATGCGCGTCCCGAGCCACTGCTCGAGCTCGACACCGTGTCGCGGGTGTACGGCGACGTCGTGCAGGTGTTCGCCCTGTTCGAGGTGTCGCTCCAGATCTTCCCGGGCGAGTTCATGTCCATCATCGGCCCGTCGGGCTCGGGGAAGTCCACCATGCTGGGGCTGCTCGGCCTCCTCGACCTGCCCACGTCCGGCGCGGTGCGGGTGGGTGGCCAGGACGTGGCCACGCTCGACGACCCGGCCCGGTCGCGGTTGCGGGGCGAGTCGATCGGCTTCATCTTCCAGCAGTTCCACCTCGTGCAGCACCTGACCGCGTTGGGCAACGTCGAGACGGCGCTTCTCTACCGTGGCATCAAGCCCAAGGAGCGGCGTGAGCGCGCCCAGGAGGCGCTCGCCCGGCTCGGCCTCGGGGCCCGGGCCGACCACCGGCCCACCCAGCTGTCAGGAGGTGAGCAGCAGCGCGTGGCACTGGCCCGCGCCATCGTCACCGAGCCCCTCATGATCCTGGCCGACGAGCCAACCGGGGCGCTCGACTCCACCAACACCGCCCACGTGCTCGAGCTCTTCCAGGCTCTGCAGTCCCCACAGCGTGCCGTGGTGGTGGTGACCCACGACATGGCCGTGGCCAACACCGCAGCAGCGCATGGTCTCCATGCGCGACGGCAAGATCGTCACCGACGAGCGCAAAGGCGCCGGGGCGTCGTGAGCCAGGTACGCGACCTGCTCGGGGTGGCGTGGACGGGGCTGACGGCGCGCCGTGTCCGGACGCTGCTCATCATGGTGGGCCCCATCATCGGCGTGGCGGCCATGGTGTGCGCCGTGGGCCTGACCGAGAGCGCCAAGGGGTCGCTCCAGGCCCAACTGGCCAAGCTGGGCACCAACCTGATCATCGCCCAGGCGGGCGGGACGTTCGGGTCCCAGAACCCCACCTTCCCCAACAACGCCGTGCAGCGGGTGAAGGCCATCTCGACCGTCGAGAACGCGGCGGCCACCACCAACATGTCCGCCGTGGTGGCGCTTCCCATCGAGGGGGCGAGCGCCTACTACGAGGCCTTCCCTGTCCCCGTGCCGCGCCGCGGACCTCAACCTGCCGGCCGTGCTCAACGTGCCGCTCATCGACGGGCGGTGGCTCAACCGCGCCGACGAGAACCTGCACGTCGACTCGGTCGTCCTGGGCGAAGGGGTGGCCAAGCAGTACGGGTACCTGGCCGGCGAGGTGCGCACCGTCCAGCTGAACGGCGTCAACTTCGGGGTGGTGGGCGTGCTCGGGTCGGTGCCGCTCGACCCCGACCTCGACAACCGCTGTTCGTGACGCAGTGGACGGCGCAGCACGTCTTCGACACCAACGGGCAGCCCAACCAGCTCTACGTGCACGCCGATCCGGGCACGACCCAGCAGACGGCCAACGCCATCCCCACCGCCATCAGCCTGGGTGGCCCCGACCAGACTTCGACCCAGGTGCCGAGCAACGTGCTGCAAGCCGCCGCCCAGGCCAACACCACGCTGCAGGAGGTGGCCCTCTTCGCCGGGCTCCTGGCCCTCACGGTGGGCGGGTTGGGCATCGCCAACGTCATGTCCATCTCCGTCATCCAGCGGTCGTCGGAGATCGGCATCCGCCGGGCGGTGGGCCACAACCGGGCCAAGATCGGGTTGCAGTTCCTGCTGGAGTCGCTCTTCGTCGGCATCCTGGGAGGGGCGATCGGCGCCGTGCTGGGGGTGCTCATCGTGTACGCCGTGTCGGCCGTCGCCCACTGGACGCCGGAGGTGAACTACAGCCAGATCCCGCTGTGGATGGGTCTCGCCATCCTCGTCTCCGCTGTGGCCGGCCTGTTCCCATCGATCAAGGCGGCACGCCTCGAGCCCCTCGAGACCCTGCGCCTCAGCTGACCGCAGCCGGCCTGTACCATCCGCCCGCGGGGCGGGCGCACGGTGCGAAGATGCACCGGCCACGCCACGGAGCGAGGGCTGACATGTCATCGGGGACCAAGTCGTTGCGCCAGGCCGCCAAGACGCTACCGCCGCTCAAGAGGCTGGTCGAAGAGCGCGACCGCCTGGCGGCGGACCTGGCCGAGGCCCGCCACCGCATCGTCGAGCTCGAGCAGAAGGCCCGCATCGCGGCAGAGCCGGTGTCCGACACCGTGCAGCTGTGGCCCCCGGGACACTTCTACTCACCGGTCCCCTCCGTCGACGACATCGCCCGTTTCGACGCCGGCGTCGAGCGTGCCGCCGCCACGCCGGGACTGCCTGGCATCGATCTCGACGTGGAGGGGCAGCTCGACACCATCAGGAAGATCGCCGGCCTACCACGCCGATGCCCTTCCCGAGACGAAGGAGGAGGGCCACCGCTTCTACTGCGAGAACGAGTTCTTCTCCTATGCCGATGCCGTCGTCCTGCAGGGGATGCTGCGCCTGGCCCAGCCCAGGCGTGTCGTCGAGGTGGGCTCGGGGTACTCATCGGCGCTGATCCTCGACACCCGAGACGCCTTTCTCACCCACCAGCCGCACTGCACCTTCGTCGAGCCCAACCCCGATCGCCTCGAGCTCCTGTTCACCGAGGCCGACCGGGAGTCGGTCGACATCATCGTGTCGCTGGTCCAGGACGTCTCCCCGTCGGTGCCTTCGAGGGCCTCGACGCCGGCGACGTGCTGTTCATCGACTCGTCACACGTGTCCAAGCTACGCCAGCGACGTCAACCTGTTCGTGTTCGAGGTCCTGCCGCTTCTGAAGCCCGGCGTGCTGGTGCGGCACATCCACGACGTCTTCTATCCCTTCGAGTACCCGCCCGAATGGGTCCACCAGGGGCGGGCCTGGACCGAGGGCTACCTGGTCCGCGCCTTTCTCGAGTTCAACGACGCCTTCGAGATCGTGCTGTTCAACTGGTACCTCCGTGGATTTCACCGGGCCAAGGTGGCCACGGCCATGCCCCTGTGGGACAAGAACCACGGCGGCAGCCTCTGGCTGCGGCGGCGCCCGGGGTGACGGCCGCGGGTGGACCGGGCGACGGCACCGTCGTCTACACCGACGGGTCGTGCTGGGAACCCCGGCCCGGGCGGATGGGCCTGGGCCGTGGCCCGGCGGACCTCCGCCAGTGGCGCCGATCCCGCCACCACCAACCAGCGGATGGAGATCACCGCCGTGGTGCGGGCACTCGAGGCCATCGCCGGGCCTGTCCACGTCCACAGCGACTCCACCTACGTCGTGAACTGCTTCCGCGACCGGTGGTGGCCCGGGTGGCGCCGGAAGGGGTGGCGCAACGCCCAGGGCAAGCCCGTGGCCAACCGCGACCTGTGGGAGCCGATCTCGGTCTCGCCCTCGACCCCGCCCGCTACGTGAGCTTCGCGTGGGTCAGGGGGCACTCGGGGACCGGATGAACGACCGGTGGACCGCCTGGCCACGAGTGCCGCCGCCGGGCCTGAGCCGGCCACCGGCCCAACGGGCCAGCCGGTTCCGGCGAACACAGTTCACCGGCTGATCCAGCCCGGCGGGGGGCCTGGGGGCGCCGCCGGGCAGCCTGGCGCCGGGGCCGGGGGGGACCTCCTCGAGTGGCGTCCACGTCATGGACCTGAACGGCATCTCGGCAGTCATCACCGGCGGCGCTTCCGGACTGGGCGAGGGGACGGCCAGCAAAGCTGGTCAGTCCCTCGGCGCGTGCACGCTCACCATCTTCGACCGCAACGAGGAGGGGGCCAAGAAGGTCGCCGGGGGGGGCACGACCTCGGTGCGACTTCGTGGCGGGCGACGTCACCGACCCAGACGACTGCCGGCCTGCCGTCGACCAGGCGGCTGAGGGCGGCGCCCTGCGCATCGCCGTCAACTGCGCCGGGGGTCGGGGGCTGGGTGGGCCACGTCATCAACCGCGACAACTCCCCGCACGACCTGAGCGCCTTTCAAGTTCATCCAGAGAGCTCAACGTGGTGGGGACGTTGAACGGGTTGATCGACCGCGCCACGTCGGCCATGGCGGTGACCGAGCCCCTGGCCGACGGCGAGCGTCGGCGTCGTGGTAAACAGCCTCGGTGGCGGCCATGGACGGCCAGAGTGAGCTTCGGGGCCTACTCGGCGTCGAAGGGGGCGGTGGTGGGCATGACCCGGTGCCCGCGGCGCGGGACCTGGCGCCTGTCGGCATCCGGGTGGTGACCATCGCCCCCGGCCTGTTCGACACGCCCCTGCTCTGGGCATGCTCCCCGAGGAGCAGCGCACCGTCCTGGGCCAGTCGGTGCTGTTCCCCAAGGCGCCTGGGCCAGCCCATCCAGTACGGCGAGCTGGGTGGCCCACATCGCCCAGAACAGCTACCTGAACGGGGAGGTCATCCGGGCTCGACGGGGGCGGGAGAATGCCCCCGAAGTGAGCGCTCGTCGGCCGCAGGCGACGCGCCCACGCCGGGCCTATCCGAGGAGACACGTGAAGTACATCGAGGTTGGCGGGGCCCGCATGTCCGCCGTCGGACTGGGGACCTGGCAGTTCGGGTCGACGGGAGTGGGGCTACGGCGCCGACTACGCCGGCAGAGGAGGCGGGGGCGAGATGGTGCCACGGGCCCTCGACGTCGGCATCAGCGCTGCTCGACACGGCCGAGATCTACGGCTTCGGCCGCTCCGAGCGCATCCTCGGCCAGGGCCCTGCAGGCGCCGAGCGCGACGAGGCGTTCCTGGCCACCAAGATCCTGCCCGTCCTGCCCCTGGCCCCGGTGGTGCTGCGCCGTGCCCGGGCAGTGCCCGTCTCGGGGTGGACAAAGTCGATCTGTACCAGCTGCACCAGCCCAATCCCGTGGTGCCGCTGTCGGCCACGATGCCGGCTTTCGCCCACTTCATGGACGAGGGGCTCGTGCGCCACGCCGGCGTGTCGAACTACTCGCTCGCCCGGTGGCGAGAGGCCGAGCAGGCCCTCGGCCGGCCGGTGCTGTCCAACCAGGTCCGCTTCAACCTGGTCGACCGCCGACCCGAGCGCGAGCTCCTGCCCTCGGCGCAGGCCAACGACCGGCTCGTCATCGCCTACAGCCCCATCGCCCAGGGGCTGTTGTCGGGCCGCTACGACTCCGAGCACCGACCCGTGGGCATGGTGCGGGCCGGGTCGCCCGCCTTCCACCCCGAGAACCTGCGGCGGGTGGAGCCACTGGTGGACGTGCTCCGCGACGTGGCGGGCACCCACGGCGTCACGCCCTCGCAGGTGGCGCTGGCCTGGCTCGTGCGCAGGCCCAACGTGGTGGTGATCCCGGGGGCGAGCTCGGTGGCCCAGGTCGAGGCCAACGCCACCACCGCCGACATCGAGCTCACCGACGACGAGGACCGTGCCCTCGTCGACACGGCCGACGCCTATCAGCCGGTCGACGTGAAAGAGGTGCTGCCCGACCTGATCCGCACCCGCCTGTCCAGCTGGGGCGGGCGCTGGCCGCCCCCGCCGGGACACGGTGGGGGGACCCGGTGGGGTGGGAGCCGCCCCGGACCGGGCTGAGGCCGGACGAGCGGCGAGGTGACGCAGTACTCGAGCGAGGACAAGGCCAGGGCGTATCTGCCCCGCCTGCGCCTCCTGCTCCGCGTCATCCGACGGGCGTCAACCTCGCCGTGAACGCCCGCGCCAACGGCCACGCCCGCATGCCGGGGGCGGAACCGGCGCCGGGACCATCGGCTGCGGCCGACGACACCGCCCCCGAGGCCGGGGGGGACGAGGCGCCCGTGACGTTCGATGCCGCCGACGCGCTGGAGGAGCTCGAGCAGCAAGGGAATGGTCCTGCGGGATCCCGACCGGGGGTTGATCGACTTCCCGCCCGGCACCCCAGCGGGCGCGACGTGTTGCTGTGCTGGCAGCTCGGGGAGGACGACCTCGGGTGGTGGCACCTCCCCGAGGACGGCTTCGCCGGCCGTCGCCCCCTGCCGTTGCCACCCGAGCTCTGAGCGCTCGCCGACGCGCCGGGCGAGGGCCCAGGCCGGTCGACGAGCGGCCGGCACGGGCAGTCGAGCCGGTCCCCGGCGCCATTAGGCTGGTGGGCGACGCAGAACCGCTCCCCGACGATGCAGGAGGTGATCACGACGCCCGAGGACACCGAGTTCGATGTGGTGGTCATCGGTGGAGGTCCCGCCGGCTATGCGGCCGCCCTGCACGGTGGGTTGGCCGGGCTGCACATTGCCGTTGTCGAGAAGGAGAAGGTGGCGGGACCTGCCTGCACCGCGGATGTATTCCGGCCAAGGAGTTCCTGGAGACGGCCACGGTGTTCCGGACGGTGACCGGTCAAGGAGTTCGGGGTCGCAGGTCGGGCCAGCCCGGTGTTCGACTTCGCGCGTGAGCCAGGCCCGCAAGCAGAAGGTCGTCGACCAGCTGTGGCAGGGCCTGCAGGCCTGTTAAGCGGCGCAAGGTCACGGTCTTCGTCGGTATCGGCACGCCTCGCGCCCGGCACAGCGTCGCGGTCGCAGTCGAGGTCGGGCACCGACGTTGATCGGCGGCACCAGGTCATCCTGGCCGCGGGTTCGGTGCCACGGACCATCCCCGGTTTCGAGATCGACGGGCAGGTCGTGCTCACCTCCGACGAGGTGCTCGCCCTCGAGCGAGCTGCCCGGCCTCGGCGGTGGTCATCGGGGGCGGGGCCATCGGCTGCGAGTTTGCCTCCATGATCTCCGACCTGGGCACCCAGGTGACCGTGCTCGAAGCGCTGCCCAAGATCCTGCCCGGCTGCGACAACGACGTCGCCGCGGTCGTGGCTGCGCTCGTTCAAGAAGCGGGGCATCGACGTGCGCACCGGCGTGACCGTCACCGGGCATCGCCGAGCGGCGCGGGCACCACGGTCAGCTTCGGCGACGGCGAGACATCACGGTCGAGGCCGTGGTGGTCTCGGTGGGGCGACGTCCGCTCTACGACGGGTTTGCTGGCCGACGGGACCGGGGTGGCGATCGACGAGCGCGGTATCGTGGTCGTCGACGAGTACCAGCGCACCCGGCCAGGCGTGTGGCGGCCGGAGACCTGGTCGAACTCGCCCAGTTGGCGCACGTGGGTTCGCCGAGGGGATCGTGATCGGTGGAGCCGATCCTGGGCGAGCACGGTCGTGCCCGTCGACTACCGGCGGGTGCCGTGGTGCATCTACTGCCATCCCGAGGTGGCCTTCGCCGGGTTGTCCGAGGCGAGGCGGCCGAGGCGGGTAGGACGTGGTGACCAAGAAGGACGCCTACGGCGGCAACGGCCGGGCGCTGATCGTGGGCGAGACCGACGGCCTGGTGAAGGTGATCTGCGAGAGACGCCCCCGACGGCAGCGCCGGGCGGATCGTCGGGGTCCACATGGTCGGCCCGTGGGTCACCGAACAGCTGGGCCAGGGGTACCTGGCCGTCAACTGGGAGGCGATCCCCGAAGAGGTGGGCAGTACGTCCAGCCGCACCCCCGTGTCCGAGGACTTCGGGGAGACCGTGCTGGCGCTCACGGGAAGAGGCCTCCACGTCGGTTGACATCGTCATGCCCCAACTGGGTGAAACCGTCACCGAGGGGACGATCACCCGGTGGTTGAAGCGGGTCGGCGACCCGGTGGCCCGACGAGCCGCTGTTCGAGGTGTCCACTGACAAGGTGGACTCCGAGGTGCCCTCGCCCGCCGAGGGCATGCTGGTGGAGATCCGGGTGCCGGAGGTGACACCGTCGATGTGGGCAACCGTCTGGCGGTGGTCTCCGACGGCCGGCAGGCCACGCCGGCCGCCGCCGGGCGCCGGCCCTGAGCCGCCGCGTCGGCTCCCCAGCCGAGCGCCGGCGCCCGCGCCGCGCCGGCCCCCGACCCCCGCCGAGCCGACGCCTGCGCCTGCGGCGCCGGCCCCGGCCGGCGGCCGCTCCGGGTCGGTGCCGGCTGCCCGCCGGCGGCGCGGCCCCACCGCCGACGGCGGACGCCGAGCCGGCGGCGCGGTGGGGGCACGTGCTGTCGCCCGTGGTGCGGCGGCTGTCGACGAGAACGGCATCGACCCGGCCGAGATCACCGGCACGGCACCGGCGGGCGCATCACCCGCGCCGACGTCCTCGGCATTCATCGACCACCGCGGGCGGCGGTGCCCCGGCCCCGGCCCAGCCCCCGGAGCGCCGGCTCAACCTCGCAGCGCCCGCACCGGCACCGGCCCCGCCGCTCCCGCCGGTCGCGCCTCGGCGACCGGGACGGCGGGCACGGCAAACCCGACAAGGTCATCCCTTTCACCAACATCCGCCGCCGGACGGCCGAGCACATGGTGCGGTCCAAGGCCACGAGCGCTCACACCCTGGTCGCCGTCGAGATCGACTACGAGCAGGTCGAGCGGTGCGGCGCTGCCCAAGGGGCCGGTTCAAGGCGGAGGAGGGGTTCTCCCTCACCTACCTGCCATTCATCGCCCGGGCCACGGTCGAGGCGCTGCACGAGTGGCCGCACCTGAACTCCTCGGTGGGCGACGACGCCCTCATCGTGCACCACGAGGTGAACCTGGGCGTGGCCGTCGACCTCGACTTCAACGGGCTCATGGTGCCGGTCGTGAAGCAGGCCGAGGAGCTAACGCTGCGGGGCATGGCACGCGCACATCCACGATCTGGCCGACCACGCCCGCGTCCAAGTCGCTCACCGCGGACGACATCAGCGGCGGGACCTTCACGCTCACCAATGCCGGTCCCTTCGGCACCTTCCTGACGGTGCCGATCATCAACCAGCCGCAGGTGGCCATCCTCTCGACCGACGGGGTGAAGAAGCCGGCCGTGGTGGACGTGCCCGACGGAACCGAGGCCATCGTCATCCACTCCCTTGGCATGCTGGCCATGTCGTGGGATCACCGGGCCTTCGACGGCGCGTACGCCGCGGCGTTCCTGGCGGCCATCAAGAGAGATCCTCGCGACGCGGGACTGGGCTGCCGAGCTGTGAGCGCCGCGGCCGCGTGCTCCGGGTCCGCTGGCTCGGGCCGGTCCGCTACCGGAGGCCCACGCCCTGCAGCGGGGCCTGTGGGAGCGCGGCGCCGGTGACCGGCTCCTGCTGCTGGAGCACCCGCACGTGTTCACCCTGGGCGTGCGGGCCGACCCGGCGCACGTGCTGGTCGACCCCGCCGCGGTGGGCGCCGCATCGTGCCGGGCCGACCGGGGCGGCGACGTCACCTACCACGGGCCGGGCCAGCTCGTCGCCTACCCCGTCATCGACGTGCCCATGGGCAGGCCGCGGTGCCGGGCTACGTCCACGGCATCGAGCAAGTGCTCATCGACACGCTGGGCGAGCTCGGCGTGCCGGGCGCGGCCGGCTCGACGGCTACCCGGGCGTGTGGGTGGTGCCGAGGACCGCAACCCCCGCAAGATCTGTGCCGTCGGCGTCCGGGTCGACGAGGGGCGCTCCATGCACGGCTCGCCCTCAACGTCGACCCTGACATGGCGTACTTCGAGCACATCGTGCCTGCGGCATCGACGACAAAGCGGTGACCTCGATAGCCCCCGAGGGTGTCGGTGTCGATGCGCAGCGTCGTCGACGCGGTGGTCCTCGTGCGCCACGTCGGCGTGGGGTCACCGACGGCGCGTCGACCGCCAGGACGTGGCGTGGCCTGGCTCCGGCCCGACGATGCACCCCATGCCGATGGACCCGCCGCCTCGCCCCTCCGAGGCTCCGCCCCCGGCCCGGCCCCGGCAGCGACGTCCGCCGGCCGCATCGCGGTCCCGGACGCGCCTCGGCGGCGGTTGCGCCGGCCGCGGCGTCGACCCCGCTGCCGGGATGCCCACCTCAGCCCGCAAGCCGGCGTGGCTCCGGGTCCCGGCCCGCATGGGCGAGGAGTACCTGGGGTCTGCGACCACGGTGCGCGACCTCGGCCTCGTCACGGTGTGCGAGGAGGCGGGATGTCCCAACATCTACGAGTGCTGGGCCGACGGCACCGCCACGTTCATGATCAACGGCGAGCGCTGCACCCGGGCCTGCGGATTCTGCCTCGTGGACACCCGCCATCCCGGGCCCCTCGACGCCGGTGAGCCCGACCGGGTGGCCGAAGCCGTGGCGCGCCTCGGCCTGGCCCACGCCGTGGTGACGGCCGTGGCGCGCGACGACCTCCCCGACGGTGGGGCCGGTGCGTTCGCGGCCACCATCGACGCCATCCGGCACCGCTGCCCGGGCACGGCGGTGGAGGTCCTCATCCCCGACTGCAAGGGCGACGGCGACGCGCTGGCCACGATCTTCGCCGCCCGGCCCGAGGTGCTCAACCACAACCTCGAGACGGTGGCCCGCCTGCAACGGGCGGTGCGGCCCTCGGCCGGCTACGCCCGCAGCCTGGCCGTGCTGGCCCGGGCCAAGGACGCCGGCCTCGTGACCAAGTCGGGCATGATCCTCGGCATGGGCGAGCGTCACCGACGAGGTGCTCGGCACGCTGGAAGACCTCCGGGCGGTCGGGGTGGACATAGTCACGCTCGGCCAGTACCTGCGACCGACGGCCGCGCATCTCCCCGTGGCCCGCTGGTGGGCGCCCGAGGAGCTCGCCGCCCTGCGTGCCGCCGGCGAGGCCATGGGGTTCGCCCATGTGGAGGCGTCGCCGCTGACCCGTTCGAGCTACCACGCCCGCAGGCGTCCGAGGCAGCCGGGGCATCGGGGACAACCGGCGCAGCGCCCCACGGCGTGGCGGCCACGCCCGGCCTGGCGGCCGGTCGGCGTGAGCGCCCCGGCCTCGGCCGTCGTGGAGGAGCGCGCCCTGCGCTTGCGCCGCGTGCGGGCGCGCATGGACGAGCTCGGCGTCGACGCGCTGCTTCTCTCGCACGGCGCCGACCTTCCCTGGCTCACCGGCTACCGGGCCATGCCCCTGGAGCGGCTCACGGTGCTCGTCCTTCCCCGCCACGGTGATGCCGTTCTCGTGGTCCCCGCCCTCGAGGCACCCGCGGTCCCCGATGCCGGCGGCCTGTTCGCACTGCGCCCATGGGCCGAGACCGAGGACCCCGTGGCCCTCACCGCCGCCCTCCTCGGCCCCGGCCGGCGCGTCGGGGCGACCGGTGCCGGTGCGACCTTCTGTGTGTCGACCGCGCCTGGGCCCACTCGCTCCTGGCCCTGCAGGCCGCCCTCCCCGGCGCCAGGTGGGGGACGGCCTCGACCGTCACGTCGCCGCTTCGCGCCGGTGAAGGACGAGTCCGAGATCGCCGCCCTGCGGGCCGCCGCCCAGGCTGCCGACCGGGTGGCGGCGTTCCTGCAGGCAGGGGAGATCCCCCTGGTAGGGCGCACCGAGCTGCAGGTGTCGGAGGAGATCGGCGCCGGGCTCCTGGCCGCCGGACACCGGCGGGTGAACTTCGCCATCGTGGGAAGCGGGCCCAACGGGGCGAGCCCGCACCACGACGCCGGCCACCGGGTCATCGGCGCCGGTGACACGGTGGTGTGCGACTTCGGCGGTGAGTACGCCTGCACGACGACGTGGCCTACTGCTCCGACATCACCCGCACCGTGGTCATCGGCGAGCCCGGGGCCGAGGTCCGCGACTGCTACGCCGTGCTCCAGGCCGCGCAGCAGGCTGCGGTGGAGGCGGTCAAGCCCGGCGTCACCGCCGCCCACGTCGACGCCGTGGCACGCCGCGATCATCGCCGAGGCGGGCCTCGGGGAGCACTTCATCCACCGCACCGGCCACGGCATCGGCATCGAGGAGCACGAGGACCCCTATCTGGTGGCGGGGAACGACACCGTCCTGGCGGAGGGCCACGCCTTCTCGGTCGAGCCCGGCATCTACCTTCCGGGCCGTTTCGGCATGCGGCTCGAGGACATCGTGGTGGTGGGGAGCGACGGCGTGGAGCCGCTCAACACCGCCGATCACGCCCTGGCCGTCATCGGGTGAGGTCTCCTCGCATGGTGCGTCGACCGGGGCGGGGACGGTAGGGCGGCGATGGACCTGGGATCGAGGGACGCGTCGCCATCGTCACCGCCGCCTCGCGGGCTCGGGCGGGCGAGCGCCGACGCGCTGGCGGCCGAGGGGGCACGCCTCGTGCTGTGCGCCCGTGACGAGCGGTCCCTCGAGCAGGCGGGGGAGGAGCTTCGGGCCGCCGGGGCCGAGGTCAGCACCGTCGTCGCCGACGTCACCGACCCCGCCACTCCCGAACGCCTGGTGGCCGCGGCGCTCGAGCGCCACGCCCGCCTCGACATCGTGGTGGCCAACGCCGGGGGCCCGCCGCCGGGACGCTCCTCGACGTCGACGACGACGCCATCCGCGCCGCCGTGGAGGCCAACCTGCTCACGTCGGTCCGGCTGGTGCGCAGCGCCGTGCCGCACATGCGCGCCGGGGGCTTCGGGAGGCTGTGCTGCATCACGTCATATTCGGTGGTGCAGGCCATCCCCACGTTGGCGCTGTCCAACACGGCCCGCACCGGCTTGAAGGCGTGGGCCAAGACCGCCACGGCCGACCTCGGCGCCGCGGACGGCGACGTCACGCTCAACCTGGTGTGCCCCGGTCCGCACGCCACCGAGCGCATGAAGCAACTGGGCGGCACGGGGCCCATGGGAGACCCGGCGGACTTCGGCAGGGTCGTGGCCTTCGTGTGCTCGACCCACGCCAATTTCGTGAACGGGGCCTCCATCGTCGTCGACGGGGGCGCCACCCTGGCCCTGTGATCGCCCGCCGGGGCCGGGGCGGGGGCGGGGGAAAAAGATCCCCCGAGGGACGTGTCGATCCCGGCGCTCCCCGTTCGTCGCAGAGGTGAGAGGCTGGGAAAGACCCGGCCCGGTGCACACGAAGGAGCCACCATGCCCCGTTTCCTGTCCATGATCCGCGTCGACGAGAGCCAGCGGCCACAGGACAACCTGACCCCGGAGTTCCACGAGCGCATGGGCGCCCTGTTCGAGGAGATCACCAAGGCGGGGGTCATGCTGGACACCGCCGGGCTCACCTCGACGTCCGAGGGCACACGCCTCACGTGGTCGGGGGGCACGCTCAGCTCCGTCGACGGGCCCTTCACCGAGACCAAGGAGGTCGTGGGCGGCTACGCCATCCTCCAGGCCAAGGACAAGGCCGAGGCCATCGAGTGGACCAAGCGGTTCCTCGAGATCCACGACACGCACGTGACCGTCACCGCCGAGCTCCGTCAGATCGCCGAGGGTTGACCGGGGCCGCCCTTGCCCCGCCCCTGGGGGGCCTGGTGACATGGGCGGTCGTGACGACGTCGGGACCGCCGCACCCACTCGACCCGCTCGACGCGCGCGCCGCGGCCGAGCGGGTCGAGGCGGTGTTCCGGATAGAGGCGGCCCGGATCATCGCCGGCGTCACCCGCATCGTGCGGCGACGTGGGCATCGCCGAGGAGCTGGCCCAGGACGCGCTGGTGGCGGCCATGGAGGTGTGGCCCAGGTCCGGCGTGCCGCGCAATCCCGGGGCGTGGCTCATGGCCACGGCCAGGAACCGCGCCGTCGACCTCGTCCGCCGCCGGGAGACCTATGCCCGGAAGCTGGCCGAGGTGGGGCGCACCCTCGACGACGTGGCACCGCCGGAGCCGGTGGACGAGGACGACATCGACGACGACCTGCTGCGGCTGATCTTCACCGCCTGCCATCCCGTCCTGTCGCCCGAGGCCCGCATCGCGCTGACGCTGCGGCTGCTCGGCGGGCTCACGACACAGGAGATCGCCCGCGCCTTTCTCGACGTCGGAGGCGACGGTGGCCCAGCGCATCGTGCGGGCCAAGCGCACCCTGGCCCGGGCGGCGGTCCCCTTCGAGGTCCCGACCGGGGACGACCGCGCCGCGCGCCTGGCGTCGGTCCTCGAGGTCGTCTATCTCGTCTTCAACGAGGGCTACTCGGCCACGGCCGGCGACGACCTGCTGCGCCCGGCGCTGTGCGAGGACGCGCTGCGCCTGGCCCGCGTGCTGGCGGCCCTCGTCCCGGGCGAGCCCGAGGTGCACGGGCTGGTGGCGCTGCTCGAGATCCAGGCGTCGCGCACCACCGCCCGCACCGCGCCCGACGGCACGCCGGTACTGCTCGCCGACCAGGACCGCTCCCGCTGGAACCGAATGCTCCTCGGGCGGGGCATGGACGCCCTCCGACTGGCCGGCGACGGTCCGTACTCGGTGCAGGCCGCCATCGCCGCCTGTCACGCCCGGGCCGTGCGCTACGAGGACACCGACTGGGGGGCCATCGCCGCCCTGTACAGCCGGCTGGTGGCGCTCATCCCGTCACCGGTGGTGGCACTCAACCGCGCCGTCGCCGTCTCCATGGCCGACGGACCCGCCGCCGCCCTGGTGCTGGTGGACGCCCTCGTCGACGAGCCCGCCCTGCAGGGATACCACCTGCTACCGAGCGTGCGCGGTGACCTGCTCGCCCGTCTGGGCCGCCACGACGAGGCGGGGGCCGAGTTCCGGCGTGCCGCCACGCTCACCCGCAACGCCCGGGAACGCGACCTGCTCCTTGACCGGGCCGCTCTCGCCGCGCCCGGGGGCGCCGCGCCGGCGACGTGACGCCGTGCGCTCTCAGGCCACGAAGTACTTGGCCTGGGGGTGGTGGCAGATGATGGCGGTGGTGGTCTGCTCTGGGTGGAGCTGGAACCCCTCGCTCACCGTGACCCCGATGGCGGCTGCGCCGAGGAGGTCGGCCACCTTGGCGTTGTCCTCGAGGTCGGGGCAGGCGGGATAGCCCCACGAGTAGCGCCCGCCCCGGTACTGCTGGCGGAACAGGCCCGCCAATGGGGGCCGTCCTCGTCGGCGAAGCCCCACTCCTGGCGGATGCGGTGGTGCCAGTACTCGGCCAGGGCCTCGGCCATCTCCACCCCCAACCCGTGCAGGTGGAGGTAGTCGACGTAGTGGGTGTCTTTCAGGCGGGCCGTCTCCTCCGACACCTTCGGGCCCATGGTGACCACGTGGAAGGCGGCGTAGTCGGGCTCACCGGACTCCACGGGGCGGAAGAAGTCGGCGATGCACAGCCAGGGGTCCTTCTTCTGGCGGGGGAAGGCGAAGCGCACGAGCTCCTCGGCGCGGGTCTCGTCGGTGAACAGCACCAGGTCCTGGCCGTCGGCGTTGGCCGGGAAGTAGCCGTAGGCCACCTGGGGCACGAGGATGTCCTTGGCCTTGGCCTTGTCGAGCTCGTCGCGCAGCACGGCGCTGATGCGCTCTTTGAACTCGGCGTCGGTCTCGTTGGTCTTCTTGTCGGGCCGGTAGCCCCACTGGTTGCGGAACAGGGCGGTCAGGTTGAGATAGGCCGAGATGTCGTCGAGGGGGATGCCCTTGGCCACCCGGGCCCCCAGGAAGGGCGGGGTGTAGACGTGGTTGTCGACGGCCACCCCCGGGGCGCGCTTCGGCGCCGGGCCGACGTCGTCCTGTGGAAGCTGGCTCTTGCGGGGCGGGAGGTTGCGGCCGCCGAGGGCCCGGCCGAAGTCGGGGTCCTCCTCGCCCGTCTTCTTCAGCTCCACCAGGCGGTCCATGGTGTGCAGGCCCTCGAAGGCGTCCTTGCCGTAGAACAGGCGCCCTTCGTAGACCTGGCGCAGGTCGCGCTCCACGTAGGTGCGCGTCAGGGCGGCCCCCCCGAGCAGGACGGGGAAGTGCGCCAGCCGGCGCTGGTTCATCTCCTCGAGGTTCTCGCGCATGATGAGCGTGGACTTCACGAGCAGCCCGCTCATGCCGATGGCGTCGGCCTTGCGCTCCTCGGCAACCTGGAGCATCTCCCCGATGCCGACCTTGATGCCGAGGTTCACGACCTCGTAGCCGTTGTTGGTGAGGATGATGTCCACCAGGTTCTTGCCGATGTCGTGGACGTCGCCCTTGACCGTGGCCAGCACCACGGTGCCCTTGCCCCCCTGGTCGGCCTTCTCCATGTGCGGCTCGAGATACGACACGGCCGCCTTCATGGTCTCCGCCGACTGGAGCACGAACGGGAGCTGCATCTCTCCCGAGGCGAACAGCGCACCCACCGTCTTCATGCCGGCCAGGAGGAAGTCGTTGACGATGGTGAGGGCCCCGTGGCCGGCGCCGAGCGCCTCGGCCAGGTCGTCGTCGAGGCCGTTTCTGTCACCGTCCACGATGCGCTGCTCCAGGCGGCGCTCGACGGGCCAGCCCGAGCGGTCCTCGCGTTCCACCGTCGTGGCCGATACGCCTTCGAACAGCGACAGCAACTCCTGGAGGGGGTCGTACCCCTCGTGGCGGCGGTCGTAGATGAGATCCAGGCACACCTCGCGGGCGCGCTCGTCGATCTTCGACAGGGGCATGATGCGCGCCGCGTGGACGATGGCGGCGTCGAGGCCGGCCGCCACCAGCTCGTGCAGGAACATCGAGTTGAGGACGTGGCGCGCCGCGGGGGAGAGCCCGAAGGACACGTTGGACAGTCCCACGATGGTGTAGACGCCGGGCAGCTCGGCCTTGATGCGCCGCGTGCCCTCCAGCGTCTCGATGCCGTCGCGGCGGCTCTCCTCCATGCCTGTGGACAGGGGAAGCACCAGAGGGTCGAAGATGAGGTCGGAGGACTCGAGGCCGTAGCGGTCCACGGCGATGTCGTGGATGGCGCGCGGCGCGCACCTTCCAGTCCGCCGTGCGGGCCTGGCCCTCGGTGTCGATGCAGGTGCACACCACCGCCGCCCCGTACTCGCGGGCCAGGGTCAGGAACTTGTCGAGCCGCGTGCCGGGGTCGTCGCCCTCCTCGAGGTTGACCGAGTTGAGCACGGGCCGCCCCCCGATCCACCTCAGGGCGGCCTCGACCACCGGTGCCTCGGTGGAGTCGACCATCAGGGGGACGCTCGCCTGGGTGGCGAGGCGCGACGCCACCTCGGTCATGTCGGCCACGCCGTCGGCGCCGGTGTAGTCCACGCACACGTCGAGGATGTGGGCGCCCTCCTTCACCTGGTCGCGGGCCATGGCCACGGTGGTGTCCCAGTCGGCCTCGAGCATGGCCTCGCGGAACTTCTTCGACCCGTTGGCGTTGGTGCGCTCGCCCACGACGAGGAACGAGGTGTCCTGGTGGAACGCCACGTTGCTGTAGATCGAGGAGGCCCCCGCCTCGTGCTCGGGGTGGCGCGCCGCGGGCACGAGGTCCCGGCACCGCTCCACCACAGCCCGGAGATGGTCGGGGGTGGTCCCGCAGCACCCGCCGATGATGCTCACCCCCATCTCGGTCACGAACCGCTCCAGATGGTCCGCCAGCTGCTGCGGCGTGAGGTCGTAGTGCATCTTGCCGTCCACCACCGAGGGCAGGCCGGCGTTGGGCTGCGTGGCGATGGGCATGCGGCTGTGCTGGGACAGGTAGCGCACGGCCTCGCCCATCTCGGCCGGTCCCGTGGCGCAGTTGAGCCCGATGACGTCGGGGCGCATGGGGTCGAGGGCGGCCAGGGCGGCGCCGATCTCGGTGCCGGGGAGCATGCGCCCGGTGAGCTCGATGGTCACCTGCACCTGGAGCGGTACGCGCCACCCGGCGCGCACCATGGCGCGCTTGCACGCGTTCAGCGCCGCCTTGGCCTGGAGCAGGTCGTAGACCGTCTCCACCACCAGCAGGTCCACGCCCCCGGCCAGCAGGGCGGCGGCCTGCTCCTCGTAGGCGTCACGCAGCTCGGCGTAGGGGATCTGCCCGAGGGTGGGAAAGCGTGCCGGGGCCGAGGTTGCCCGCCACCCACCGGGGCCGGCCGTCGGCGGCCACGGCGTCGTCCACCGCCGCCCGGGCGATCCGCGCCGCGGTGACGTTGATCTCCTCCACCCGGTCCTGCAGGCCGTACTCGGCCAACACCACGCTGAAGGCGCCGAAGGCGTCGGTCTCCACCACGTCCACGCCGGCGTCGAGAAAGGCGCGGTGCACCGCACCCACGGCGTCGGGGCGGCTGAGCACGAGGGCCTCGTTGCACCCCTCGAGGGCCGGGCCCCCGAAGTCCTCGGCGCTCAGGTCGGCGAGCTGGAGGCTCGTGCCCATGGCGCCGTCGAAGATGACCACCCGCTGCCGGGCCGCCTCCAGGTAGGCGGCGCCGCGCTCGTCCATGGCCAGCGCGTCGAACGCCAGCACGGCGGGAAGGGCCCCATCGGGCGAGGTGGAGGCGGTGGGATCGGCGATCCAGACAGTCTACGGCCGCCCGCCGGCGTCCCTCGCCCCCGGGCCGGGCGGGGATCTGCTCACCGGGGCCCGCCCCTAGGATGCGCGGCGTGGTGAAGATCTACACCCGCAAGGGCGACGACGGCACCACCGGCCTGTTCTACGGGGGCCGGGTGCCCAAGCACGCTCCCGCCATCGAGATCAACGGGGCGGTGGACGAGGCCCAGGCCGTGCTGGGGCTGGCCCGTGCCGAGGCGGTGGCCGGATCGGAGCTCGACGACATCCTCCTGGGGCTCATGCGCGACCTCTACGTCCTCATGGCCGAGGTGGCCACGGCCCCGAAGAACAGGGCCAAGCTCACGCCGGGGACCACGGCGGTGACGCCGGAGATGGTGCAGGCGCTCGAAGCGCGCATCGACGCCCTGAGCGGGCGCTTCCCCATGCCCACCGACTTCGTGGTGCCGGGGGAGAACAGGGTGTCGGCCGCCTTGGACGTGGCCCGCACGGTGGTGCGACGGGCCGAGCGCCTGGCGAGCGCTTCGCCGCCCGCTCCCGAGTCGCAGGTCGGGCCCTACCTGAACCGTCTGTCGGACCTGCTGTGGACCATGGCACGTTGGCAAGAGGAGGAGCACGTGGCGACTCGGTCGTTGGGAAGTGCGCCGGGCGCCACGAGCGCCACGCGCCCGTCGGGCACCGGGGGGCGCCGTGAGCCCGGCCGCCACGGCGGACTTCGAACTCACGCCGCTGCTCGGTGTGGGCTGGACCTCGCTCGGTGACGGCGCGCCGGGCGGGGGCGGCGCACCCGGGGCGGGGGAGGCCGTGGCCGCCGCTGCCGGCCTCCCCGTCGTGGCCGTGGGCGTCCCGGTGACCGACACCGACGCAGGACCGACGGTGGCGCCCGACGTGCCCACCGAGGTGCGCGCCGGGCCCGGCGCGCCCGTGTCCGGCGCGCTCGACGCCGGCCTGGCCGAGCGGCGTGGCTTCACCGGCAAGGTGGGGCAGTCCCTGGTGGTGGCGGCGCCGGGCACCGACGGCCCCGTGGTGGTGTTCGTGGGATGCGGCAAGACCCCCGGCACCGACGCCCTGCGAAAGGCGGCGGCGGCGCTCGTGCGCGCCGCGGGCCAGAGCGGCGCCGCTCTGTTCCTGTTGCCCGCCTCGCTGGCCGCCGTGTCGCCCGCGCCCCGCCGGGCCGTGCAGGCCGTGGTCGAGGGGGCGGTGCTGGCCGGCTATCGCTTCACCTCCCACAAGAGCGAGGCCGAGGGTGGGCGCATCGGGTCCTTCGTGGTCGGGGGCGCAGGCGTGGCCGACGACGACATGGCCGACGGCGTGCGCCGGGGCGTGGCCGTGGCCCGGGCCGTGTGCCTGGCGCGCGACCTCGTGAACGAGCCTCCGAGCACCATGACACCCACGCGCCTGGCCGATGTGGCGCACGCCCACGTGGCCGGGGCGTCGGTGACGGTCGAGGTGTGGGACGAGCAGCGCATCGCCGACGAGCATCTGGGCGGGCTGCTGGGGGTGGCGCGGGGCTCGGCCGAGCCGCCCCGGCTGGTGCGGGCCGTCTACGAGCCCGCCGATCCCGTCCACGTCGACGGGCACGTGCCCCACGTGGTGCTCGTGGGCAAGGGCATCACCTTCGACTCGGGCGGCCTGTCGCTCAAGAGCGCCGACGGCATGGTCACCATGAAGACCGACATGAGCGGGGCGGCGGCGGTGCTCGCCACCGTGTCGGCCTGTGCCGACACGGGGGTGCGGGTCAAGGTCACCGCCATCGCCCCCACGACCGAGAACATGCCGGGCGGACGCGCCATCAAGCCCGGCGACGTCCTCACCATCCGCAACGGCCGCACCATCGAGGTCCTCAACACCGACGCCGAGGGCCGGCTGGTGCTGGCCGACGCCCTGTCACTGGCATCGGAGCTCGAGCCCGACGCCGTGGTCGACCTGGCCACGCTCACCGGCGCCTGCATCGTGGCCCTGGGGTCGTCGGTGGCCGGCGTGTTCGGCTCGGACGAGACGCTCTTGGGGGAGGTGCGTGCCGCGGCCGAGCGGGGAGGCGAGGCGACGTGGCCGCTCCCGCTGGTGGAGGACTACCGGTCGCACATCGACTCCGACGTGGCCGACATGAAGAACGTGGGCAAGGGAGGCCAGGCCGGTGCGATCTCCGCCGCGCTGCTCCTGGCCCGTTTCATCGAGGGCACGCCCTGGGTGCACATGGACATCGCCGGTCCGGCCCGCTCCGACGAGGACGCCGGCGTGCTGGCCAAGGGGGGCACCGGCTACGGGGTGCGCACCCTGCTCGAGCTCCTGGCGGGCTACGGGGCCGGCGCCGGCTGAGCACAGCCGCCTGCTCGACCGGGTCCCACCCGCGCCGGGACGGGGCGCGCTCAGCCGGGGTGCGCGGCGCGGGCCTCGCGCTCGGCCAGGTCCACCCAGCGGGCATCGGCCAGTCGGGCCACCGCCACCAGATGCGCCTGCTCCCGCTGCCCGAAGCGCAGACCGGGGCGTCCCGCCCATGGCCTGGAGCTTTTCCACCGAATGCCCGGAGCGTTCTTCCTGGATGGAGGAAAGGCCCACGCTGATGAGAACCATGCCGGCGACGACGATGAAGGAGCGCAGGTCACCCATGAAGAAGGACACGCCCGGCAATGATCAGGAGCTGGATGACCAGCGGATTGGCGAACCTGTGGTACGTGCGCAGGAGCAGCCCGCCCTGTTTCGTCGATACCTGGTTCGTCCCGAAGGTCCGCCGCTTCTCTTCCACTTCCTCTTCCGTGAGACCCTTCTCGCGGCTTCCCAGGCGGGTGAAACAGTCCTCGGAGGAGAGGGAGCACGCCTCCAGGAGGACCCGTTCCTGATCCGTTGCGGCCATGGCGGCGGGCTTTCCCATGGGTTAATCTCTACCCACCGGGGTGCGCCGAGTCAAGCAGAAACGGCCGCAAGAGAACCGGGAAAAACGCGAGATGCGCCAATCATCAACTCACGCCTGCCCAGGATCTGGTTCGGCGGCGACTACAACCCCGACCAGTGGCCCGAAGAGATCTGGACGGAGGACATGCGCCAGTTCCGCCTTCCCCGGGATCGACGTGGTGACCCTTCCGAACTTCTCGTGGGCAAAGCTCCAGACCGATGAGACCACTTACGACTTTTCCTCGCTGGACAGGGTATTCGAGCTCCTGGGCTCGAACGGCATCCATGTCTGCCTGGCCACGTCGACGGGCATCGTGCCGGCGTGGATGGCAACGCGGCATCCCGATGTCCTGCGCACGACCCTCGAGGGGGCGCGGCGGAAGTTGGCGGCCGCTCACAATTTCTGCCCCAACAGCCCCACCTCCCGGAAATACGCGCCCCTCCTCGCACGGAAGCTCGCCGAGCGCTACGGGGCAAACGAGGGGCTCGTCCTGGCACGTCAACAACGAGTACGGCGGCTCCTGCTATTGCGAACGATGCGAGGAGGCATTTCGCGCATGGCTGAAGGGCCGCTACGAGACCCTCGCCGCGCTGAACGAGGCGTGGTGCACCGGCTTCTGGGGCCACACCTTCAGCGACTGGGATCAGGTCGTGGCGCCCAGCCTCCTCACCGAGCATCTCACGGCGGAAAAGACCGTATTCCAGGGCATCACGCTGGACTACTACCGCTTCATGTCGCAGAGCATCCTCGACTGCTACAAGCTGGAACGGGATGCGATTCTTTCCGGCCGCACAGGGCGTACCGATCACGACGAATCTCATGGGCACCTTCAAGAGCCTGGACTATTTCTCCTGGGCAAAGGAAATGGACGTCGTTTCGTGGGACAGCTATCCCAGCCTCGACACGCCGACCAGCGAGGTCGCGCTGCGCCATGACCTCATGCGGGGCCTGAAGCAGGGACAGCCATTCATGCTCATGGAGCAGACCTCCCAGCCAGCAGAACTGGCAGCCGTGGGACAAGACCTCAAGCGGCCCAGGGTGATGCGCCTGCAGAGCTGGCAGGCGGTGGCCCACGGGGCCGACACCGTGATGTTCTTCCAGCTCCGACGCTCGCGGGGCGCCTGCGAGAAATACCACGGGGCGCTGATCGAGCACGTCGGTCACGAGAACACCCGCGTCTTCAGGGAGATGACGGCCCTGGGAAAGGAGCTGGCCGGGTTGGGCGGAACCCTCATCGATTCCCGGGTGGAGGCACGCGTCGGCATCATCTTCGACTGGGAGAACTGGTGGGCCGTGGAGATGAGCTCGGGTCCCAGCATCGCCCTGCGCTACATCCCCCAGGTCAGCGCGTGGCACGAAGCATTCTGGGCGCAGAACTTTGCCGTCGACCTGGTGGGGGCGGACGATGACCTGTCGAAATACGACGTCGTGATCGCTCCCGTCCTGTACATGGTCAAGCGCGGCATGGCCGCCCGATCACCGATTTCGTCCACGGCGGGGGACCTTCCTCACCACGTTCTTCTCGGGGATCGTCAACGAGAACGACCTCGTCACCCTGGGCGGGTACCCGGGTGAGCTGCGGCGGCTCATGGGTGTCTGGGTGGAAGAGATCGACGCCCTGCTTCCGGCCCGGCGCATTCGATGATCGTCAACCAGGCAGTGGGCGGCCTCGAAGGGTCCTTCGAGTGCGGGATCGTCTGCGACCTCCTGCACGCCGAAGGCGCGGAGGTGTGCGGGGTCTACGGATCGGACTTCTACAAGGGCATGCCGTGCCTTACCCGCAACCGGGTGGGCAATGGCCAGGCCTGGTACGTGGCCTCGTCACCCGAGAAGAGGTTCCTGCACGGCCTTGCCCGTCACCTCGCCGCCGGGAAGGGAATCGAGCCTGTGCTGCGGGCCTGGCCTAGCCACAATCGTTCGCACCGCAAATCAAAACCCCTCGCCTCGCCTCGCCCTGCCGCGCCCGGCCAAGCCAAGCCCCGCCCCGCCCCGCCCGAAATTTTAGGCGGCCTTTGGGGCTGCGCTTTTGTTTCCAGCTCGTGACCGCAAACTTCCCGAACCATCCTTTTCGAGCCGGCCGATACATCCCCAATGCCCACGCGCCGCCCAGCTTCTTCCAGAATCGTGCGGATCACTGCCGTATCGGTTACAGGGAAATCATCGTCGACGAGGATATCGAATTTCAGTTTCCAGTTTTTCGGGATGCGAGCGCGGCTCAGAAGAATTCCCTGCCGCTGTACCACGGCGCGCCGCGTATCGATCTCATATTTCGCGGTGCCGAAGGAGAGCATGGGCGGCTCAAGGTAGATGCTGCCCGCAATAAAAGGCGTGAGACGGATCTTGCCCGCCTTATATTGCGGCGCCGTCTGAATCATCGCGCATTTGATGTTGTCGGCCGGGAAAGCGACTGCGCTTTTCTTTTGATCGAGCCAGTAACAGCTCGCCTCGGCTTCCGCTTCGGGCGTTGGGATTTCCGTTTTGCCCGCCGAACTTCGGCTCATGCCTAATGGATTGTGGAGGAGAATAGGACTGCTGCCTTCAATGCTCACCGCGATTGTACGCATGTACTTTCCTCTCTGCTTGGTTGGGCTCGCTGGTTACTCGTTGGCCCCGAAGGGCATTCGTTGAACCATTCCGGCCACTAGCAGAAATTGTGAAACCTCGCCTCGCCTCGCCGGGCCTGGCCGGGCCTGCCCCAACCTCGCCCCGCCACGCCTAGCCTCGGTGGGATCAAACTTTATACTCACTTTTTCCGTCTGTCAAACGGAAGGCTTTTGAATCTCACGGAAACAGTCTCCCCTGGTTAAGCGCTCGCAAGCCGATGCTGGCGCGCAGCGTGTTGCCCACCCGCTCCGACAATTCTTCTTCGTCCGCCCGCGAGTACCAGTTCAGCGTCGCGATATCCACAAATCCTACATACTCCTGAATCTCATTCAAGGGATGCCCTTCGCGCACCAGCATCTTCACCAAAGTGTGCTTGAGCGCGTGCGCTTTGCACTTCCGCCGGGGTATGCCGGCGGCCCGGGCATAGCCATTCACCACCCGCCAAAAATGTTTCCGGTTGATGTGGAACAGACGTTCCAGGGGGGCTGGCGGAGGCGCTGGGGCCTGCGGCGCCGCCGGAGACGCGGAGGCTGGCCATTCAGACTCAGAAGTAGCGGCGGCGTCGATCTGAGGGCGCCGGGTGAGGATCTTGTGCGCTCCCGCCCCGTACCGGAGCGGGACCGACAATTCCCTCTTTCTCCATCCGGTCAATCAGGTGGCAGGCCTGGGCGTAGCCGATTTGCAAGCCACGTTGGAGCAGCGCCGTGGAAGCTTTGCCGGCCGCAATCAGAATTCCGACCGCATCGGCATAGAGGCGATGGGAGAAGGAATTTCCTCGAAACCGGCCTTTTGGCCAGATGGCCCGTTTTGGGAAAATGGGACAATCTCCGTACTTTGTCCCATTTTCAGGCCCAACCCGGCCTTCTTCGCCCCCCCTTTTTTCGTATAGGTGCCCTTCCGCCGCCACCTTAGCGACGGCCACCTTCTCATCGAGCAGGGATTGTCGGGCCACGGCTGCAGAAGCATGCGTTCCGCCCTCGAGCCCTTCCCACGGTGAATTTTGATGGTCCCGCCCGGCCAGGTCGATATCGCTTCGTTCGAGGCTGGCAATCTCGCTGGCGCGGAAGCCGTGCCAGAAGGTGACCGAATCATGACGTAATCGCGCAGGCGTTTTTCGAGCGCGAGGGTCAACACGGCCAGCAGCTCGGAGTGGCTGAAAGAGACGGGAGGCTTGCGCTCGCGGCGCGGCTTCGGTGGCGGCGGCACGGGAGGCGGCGTCAGGCGAAAGCCGGCCGGAGCGCTGGGCTTTTTCCGCGTAGGGTGAGATGGGAAGGCCAAAATGTTATGGAGCGCGGACATGGATCGAGAGCGTGCGCACGCACTGGATCCCGGCCTGTGGATGAAGAGAGCGGAGTGTGTGGAAAGTGTGAAAAAACGGTGGAAAAGTTCGCTAGTCGGTCACGATCCGGTAGCTGATTTTATTGGCAGCCGCAAGCCTCTTCGGTTACACTCCGCACGAATGGAGGCTTTCTGATGACTAAGACCGAACTCACCGCACACCTGGCCGACAAACTCGGCTCCAACAAAAAAATTGCCGGCGACTTCCTCGAGGAGCTGTCGAGCATCGCCATCAAGGAAACGAAGAAAGTGGGCGTGTTCGTTTTGCCGGGCATTGGCCGGCTGGTGAAAGCGCATCGCAAGGCGCGCACGGGACGCAACCCGCAAACCGGCGAGCCAATCCAGATCAAGGCCAAGACGGTCGTCAAATTCCGCGTGGCTAAATCCGTGAAAGATGCGATCGCGCCGCCCGCGGCCAAAGCGGCCTGATATAGTCGAGATACGAACCAACGACCGGTAAGGCGGGACCGGAACCCGGAACGTAACGGAACCCGGTCCCGTTCAATGCGCCAGCTTCTTTCTTAAGCCCACAGCAATATGAGAATGGTGACCACGGCCTCGCAGGCCGCGCCCAGCCACAAGCAGAGTGGCGATGGTCTGTAGGCTCCCGCCACGACCAGGGCGCAGCCGGCCACGGCAAAGAGCGCGATGATCTTTTCCCAGGTGACTTTCAAATCTCTCCCAGGGAAAGGCGCGCGCGCCGGGCATGGTGGCGCGGATGGAGCCGGGAGATCGGGCGTGATTTCGTTGGGCATGAGCGGTCGATCGAACGCGCCTTCGCCTTCTAGCGGGGCAAGCCTTTCCCGTGCGCGCACTTCATCCGCCGTCAGTCGTCCATCCGGATAGGGCGGTTCGAGCGGAGCCATCAAATTTTTTCCTCGGCAAAGGCGCGCGCGCGCCGCAGCGATTCTTCATCCACCGTCAAGCCCTGCGCCGCCGCCCGCTGTCGAATGATCGGTTCAAGCACGTCGGCCGGATTGACCATGCCGAGGCTGACCGCCATGATCTCCGGTTTCAGGCTCATCTCCACGCCTTCGAGGATGCGCAGCGCGCTATGGATGGCCAGATAGCGAAACTCCGGCTCGGTGATTTCGGGGGTGTTGACCGCGGTCAGAAACGCGGCATAGGTTTTCTCGCTGACTTCCCGCGAGCGCGTATCGAACTCGTGAATATCGCGCATGCGCGGGATCGTACCACAAAATAACTTTCCGATCCCACTTACTATCTCCCCGAATGTTGTACGTCTTATACATCTCATACATCTCATACATCTCACACAAAAAAACGGCCGGACTCCGCGCCGATGTGCGCATGGAATCCGGCGTAGAAAAACGCAGCCAGGGGTGGAAATCGATTACGCCAGCGTCACGACCAGCTTGTTGGCGACCGGGTCGAGCGTGACCGCCAGCGCCACCGGGTCGCTCACGAGCGGCGGCGTCAGCGCGCTATCGGTCGAGGTGACGTTGCAGGTGCCGACTTTCAGGCCTTTGATTCTTGCCTGTCCCACCGGGATGGTGGAATCATCGGCGTTGGTCAACACCTGCCCCACGGTGGGGTCGTCGACGGCATAGGTGAGTTTGGTTGGATCGGCGGCCGGAACCTGTTCGTTCTCGGCATTGAATTCCATATCGGTTGCCCCAATCAGCAGGCCTTCCTGTACTTGAGCAGTCATACCGGGTAATCTCCCTTCAAATTGAACCTGCAACTTCACGGGAACTGGATCGAGCAAGCCCACCAGCCGGGTGAGCATGGCGGTGTTGGCGTTGACCGCGCCGGTCTGCAAATTGAGAGCCGCGGTTTGTCCGGTGATGGCCGCCGTCAACGCCGTGAGCGCATCGATCAGGCGGCTCATCACCATGTGGACTCACTTTCGAAAACAAAGGATGCTTCGATTGTGGCAGATCGGCCGCTTTCCGCATAGCGCCCCGCTCGAAGCTCGAAGCTCGCGGCTCGCGGTCAGCCGTCTTTCTTCTTCTCGCGGACGTCGAGGGTGGGCGTCCGGTCCATGGTGTCGAAGCAATCGAGCACCAGGCCTTTTTCCGTGGGCGACAGTTTTTCGGTCTTGATGATGGCGGTCGCGCCCGAGTTGAAACGCCAGCTCGTTTCCCGGGTAAACAGTTTTTTCAGCAAACGCGCCTTTTTGCCTTTCACCAGCGCCAGGCGCAGCGCTGGATCGCGGCCGCATCCTGCGTGGTGGATTGGCCAAAGGTGCCCATCAGCTCCCAGGCCAGGCCATGCAGCAGCTTCGATTTTTCGGCGTGCTGGCTGCCATACTTTTTGACCAGCAGGATGAGCTGTTCTTTGACTGCCTTGAAAGGGGCGGCCGCGTCGGCCGCTTTTTCCGTGGCCGCTTTCAGATCTTTTTCCAGGCGCTTGAATTCCGCCGCGTAGGCGTCGACGGTTTCGCCATTCGGCGAACGCTCAAGGTCGACCGAGTAAGTCGGTTCCACCAACACCGGTTTCGCTTCTGCCATACAAAGTCCTTTCGTTATCTCGACGGCCTTGACGCCAGCTCTTATTCTAGGGGCGTGGCCGCGCCATCGTTGATCGCGCCTTACGCGCACGAGTGTTACCAGCCGGCCGGCGCGGGCTGCCGTCCCGAGGACTGCCCCGCCTGCCGCTGGGCCGACGTCTGCGCGCACGCGGTTCTCACTTCGCCGCGTGCCGCACCAGCAGATCCCGAATCTCGCGCAACTGCCCCTCCATTTCCAGGTGTTGCGAAGTGAACACGTCGAGCTGGGCGCGCATGTTGGCCATATCCCCTTCGGCGCGAATGCGGCTATCGTGGTCGGCGGACGCCATGGCTTCAAGCGTGCCCAGGCGGCGTTCATCGCTTTGCAGCGCGTCCAGCACCTGCTGATGCTCTTGCGGCAGCACCGGTTGAATGGCCAGGCGCGTGACCAGATACGTGCCGCCCGCCAAGATCGTGGAAAGCAAAGCGGCGCCGATGCTCAGCCAGCGCCAGTGAACAGTCACACTGCCATCCCCATTCGGGTGCATAACGCCTCTTTGGACTAGAAATTTCACTGGAATGGGAGAGCGGCAAGAGAGCCCGGTTTCACGCCAGAGTGGAACGAGGTACAGCCACCACCAGCCTCGCAGCCACAGACGAAGCGGCAAGAAAGGCAAGCGGGTTCAAACTTGCGGGCCAGTAAAAATTTTGTTCGTTTTTCTTACCGGCCGAGCAACACATCGCGCGGCGTCAGGTGGTGAGCGGAAGGAAAGTGAAATTGAGGAAGTCGAATCCGATGTCCTGGCAGGCCTGAAAAAAAGCACATCGCAGATCAGATGCCCGGACGTCACCAGATTCAGGCCCACGCGATGCCCAGCAATATCCATGCGGTCGTAGGGCCAGCCTTCATACTTGCGGGCGGCGGCGAAAATCTCGTCGACGCGCGGGCAATCGACAGCATCACGCGTCATGGGCAGGACCGGACCAGGGCCACGGCCGCGGCCATCGTTCATGGCCGAAAACGTGAGCCCGGCATCGCGATCGTGAAACAGGACGTGCGACCAATCGCACTGAATCCGCTGCCAAATGGCAGCCGATTCGGCATCGAGGATCACCGTCGAAACGCCCAGAGCGAGGTCACCGCTCTATAAATTCTCGAAGGCGCCAGGCGACAACGTCCAGCTCGAGCCCGAAGGACGCTTTGCCCTGCTGGTTGAGCCAGAACGGACTGATGAGCGCGTAGCCTTCGTCGAGCGCGTTGAGCAGCAGATCCCAGGTGAATGGGAGATTCATCCCCAGGACTGGATGTGTCCGCCGCTGGCGCCCTGGCCAGCCTGGTTGATGCAGTGCCCCCTCGATGGGGCTGGTTGGATCCCAGGCCCAATCTTTCGTGTTTTGCAGCGCGCTGTGCAGAACCCGGATGCCGAGATAAAGGCCGCCAAAGGGGGCGCAGCGTCGCCCTGCGCCACCGAAGAATCCAAGCGAGGCCCATCCGAGAATCTTGTGCACTCCGTCTTGCCGGCGGCGCTGGTGACCTCGATGCCGGTGTTTTTCCAGTTGCAGCAAGGTCAGGAGATCGGTTCCCTGATCGGTGGGGTTGGAGCCATCGGGATTGAGCGGCGCGTTCGGATCGAAGCCCACAGCCTCATGCCCGTGGTC